>NZ_JAPSHI010000003.1:0-187608 GCF_031180005.1 Paenarthrobacter sp.
CTCATTGCCCTGGCCCGACGACGCTGCGACACCCTCTACGCCATGCTCCGCGACGGGACCCTCTACCAATCCCCAACACCCACAACCACTTGACGAAAAACATAGGGACACTCTCACTTCCCTCGGGTTTCCAGCCGGACGCTCGCTCGCTTTCTTGATGAAAGTGAGCGAGCGTCCGGTTGAAGGGCTCGGGATGTGAGAGAGCATCCGGTCTGTCAGGATGGAGCCATGGCTTCGAACTATGACGTGGTAATCGTTGGCGGCGGCATTGGTGGGCTGTCGTTGGCGGCGGCTCTCGCGGGCAAGTGCACTGTGGCCCTCGTCGAGGCCGAACAGTCACTGGCTTTCCACACTTCTTCACGGTCTGCCCGGCAACTGATTCCCAGCTACGGTCCGGCAGTGGTCCAGGACCTGACCATCCGCACACTCGAAATGTTGGCCGCCCGGGACGCGGAGGCAGGAACGCCGATCCTCACTCCCCGGGGCTTCATGCTGGTGGGCGATGAGACCACGGTGAGCGCCGAAGCCAGTGGAAACATGCACCCCATCCCGCACGATGAAGCCATGCGTCTCTGCCCGGCCCTGAATCCCGCATCGTTCACCGCCGCGGGGCTGGACAACGGCTCCTTCGGCTGCAACGCGCCCCTGCTTCTCGAGGAGCACCGCCGGACAGCAGAAACGGCAGGCGTGGACATCATCACCGGAGCCAAAGTGCACTCTGCCCAGCGGCTGGGGAGCGGCTGGCAGCTGGGCGCGGGTACGGAAGGTTTCCAGTCCGGCGTCGTGGTTAACGCCGCAGGTGCCTGGGCGGACGAGCTGGCCGTCATTAGCGGTGTGGAGAAGCTGGGTCTGCAGCCGTACCGCCGAACTGCGGCAATTGTGAACGTTGAGAGTCCACTGACGCCGGAAACGCCCATGGTGTGTGCCGCGGATAACTCGTTCTACTTCCGCGCCGAGGGCAACCAGGTGTTGATTTCGCCGTCGGAAACCGTGCCTAGCGGAGCCGAGGATGCCAAGCCCTACCCCGGGGACGTAGAGACCTTGATCAACAAACTCAACACGGTCACGTCCTTGGGAATCCGCTCCGTGGACCGTTCGTGGACGGGCCTCAGGACAGAAGCGGCGGACGGAATCCCTGTAGTGGGTTTCGACGCCGAAGCGCCGGGTTTCTTTTGGCTCGCCGGTCAAGGGGGCTACGGTTTTCAAACATCCTCTGCCATCGCCGAGCTGGCCGCCGCACTGATCCTCGGCGAGGTAAGGGATGGCAGTCTGGAATCCCGGACAGCGGAGCAGCTCGCGGCCGCGCGCTGGTCCATCCGACGCTGAACAATAGGGTCATGACTGGAATCACGAACGGGAACAAAAACAGCACGGTCATCACCAGCATCGGTGAACTGATGACCCAGGACCTGGAGCGCCGGGTCCTGAAGGACGCCGCCGTCGTGATCGAAGGCGAGCGCATCGCTTGGTTGGGGTCCAGCAAGGACGCGCCCGCCGCGGACGAAAGGATCGACGCGGAGGGTCGCGCCGTCCTGCCCGGTTGGGTGGATTCGCACTCGCATCTTGTTTTCGCAGGAGACCGCACTGCCGAGTTCGAGGCGCGAATGGCCGGCGAAAGCTACAGCGCCGGAGGGATCGCCGTCACCACGGGTGCCACGCGCAGCGTCAGCGATGACGAGCTTACGCGCCTCGTGCGGGATCGGGTGGTTGAGGCAGTTTCGCAAGGGACCACGTACCTGGAGAGCAAAACCGGGTATGGGTTGGACGTGGAGAATGAGGCCCGCAGCGCCCGTATCGCAGCAGCTGAAGTGGACGAGGTCACCTATTTGGGCGCGCACCTGGTTCCCAGCGGCTCCGATCCTGAGGATTACACGGACTTGGTGTGCGGCCCCATGCTGGACGCCGTCCTGCCTTATGTCCGCTGGGCGGATGTCTTCTGCGAGCGTGGTGCGTTCAGTGAGGATCAGTCACGGCGGGTCCTCACTGCTGCCCGTAACGCAGGGCTGGGCCTTAGGGTCCACGGCAACCAGCTCGGGGAGGGCCCCGGTGTGGCGCTGGCTGTTGAGTTTGCGGCTGCGAGCGTGGACCACGTGAACTACATATCGGGCAAGGATGTACAGGCGCTTGCGGAAACGTGGGCCCGCTGGGATGTGGCCTCCGGAACGGGCGTGCGCGGTACCGTGGCCACGTGCCTTCCCGCTTGTGACCTTTCCACCCGGCAGCCGTTGGCGCCCGGCCGTGAACTGATCGACGCGGGCGTACAGATTGCCCTTGCGGCCAACTGCAACCCGGGGACCTCGTACACCAGCTCCATGGCCTTCTGCGTCACCACGGCGGTGCTTCAGATGCACTTGAGCGTCCACGAAGCCGTCCGCGCGGCGACGTATGGCGGCGCTTTGGCGTTGGGCCGGGAGTCAGGGAACGACGTCGACGGCGAACGGGCCGTGGGTTCGCTCGCCGTCGGACATCGCGCAGATTTGCACATGCTGAAGGCTCCGTCGGCCACGCATCTGGCGTACCGTCCCGGTATTCCGTTGACTCATTCGGTGTGGCGGGCAGGTCTACGGGCTGTCTAAGGACGAGTTAAAGAGAATAAAGAGGGGCTGCGTTCCGGTTGGAACGCAGCCCCTCTTTTTTGGGTTTCTCGCTCCCCGCCGATGATGCGCAAGTAATGAGCAGTCTCAGCGCACCGATGATCCTTGTTAGATCGAAAATGATCGTTTAGTGTTTCTATAGATCAGAAAACGTCATCACCATGAGCGGGAGCGATACAACACGATGAGCGAGAACACACTGGGTGCCTTCATGGAAGAAGAGCTGGTTTCCCAACCCGAGGTTTGGCAGCGCGCCGTAGAGCAGGCACGTGGGGAGCAGTTGCTTCCGGCGGACGGCAAGCGCATTGCCGTCATCGGCTGTGGCACATCGTGGTTCATGGCTCAGAGCTACGCCGCTGCCCGCGAATCCGCCGGCAAGGGGGTCACGGATGCCTTCGCCGCGTCGGAGGCTTTCCTGAACAGCAACAGCGCCGATCGCCAGTACGACGCCGTTGTGGCCATCACCCGGTCAGGTACCACCACTGAGGTGCTGGAGATTCTGGCTGAGTTGAAGGGGATTGTCCCCACCGTAGCCATCATTGGCGACATCTCCTCCCCAATCGTCGGGCTGGCAGACGCCGTCGTGGGCCTCCAATACGCCGATGAGCGTTCCGTGGTGCAGACCCGCTTCGCCACCACGGCGTTGGTCTACATGCTGACCAGCCTTGGCATCGACGTGCAGGAGGCAATCAATGATGCCCGTGATGCAGTGACTGCGCCGGTCTCCCAGGAGCTTTTGGACGCCGAGCAATTCACCTTCCTCGGCACCGGCTGGACCGTTGGACTGGCCCACGAAGCCGGCTTGAAAATGCGCGAAGCCGTGCAGGGTTGGACCGAGTCATACCCTGCCATGGAATACCGCCACGGCCCCATCTCCATCGCTGCCCCCGGCCGGGTCACCTGGCTGTTCGGAACCCAGCCCGAGGGTTTGGACAGTGACATGGCCGCCACCGGCGCCCTTTACATCCACACGGACAAGCACCCCCTGGCCGAACTGGCACGTGTTCACAAAGTCACCTTGGAGCGTGCTCGCGTCCGTGGACTGAATCCGGACCTGCCCCGAAACCTGACGCGCTCCGTCATTCTCGACGCCTCGGCCTAGGCAGCCGATTATGGTTCTCGGAGCCGCGGAGTCGCCGGTCCTGTCGTTCGATGTTGGCGGGACAGACATCAAGGCTGGTTTGGTGGATGCCCATGGAACCGTCCTGGGCATGCGCCGCGTCCCTACGCCGTTGGATCCTGCCCGTCCGGGCGAAGCGGTCTTGGACAGGCTTGCAGAACTTAAAGCCGAGTTGGCCTCGGAGTTTCCTGAAGCTCCCGCCAAAGCAGCAGGCATCATCGTCCCTGGAATCGTGGACTCCGTGGCCGGAGTGGGAATCTATTCCGCCAACCTTGGATGGCGTAACTTTCCCTTCACCGCCGAAGCTGAAAAGCGGCTTGGCATCCCTGTCGCGTTCGATCATGATGTCCGGTCCGCTGCAGCTGTGGAACACAGCTTTGGCGGTTCCAAAGAGTTCAACGATGTTGTGGTGATGGTGGTGGGAACGGGCATCGCCGCAGCTGTGTTCTCGGGTGGCAAGGCCGTTACCGCAGGCGGTTTCGCCGGCGAGCTCGGCCACGCCCAGGTTCCGGACCCCGACGCCACAGGCTCCACCATCCTGGAAGCAGTGGGCTCAGCAGGGGCAATTGCCAAGCGTTACCACCGTGCATCGGGAAACCCGGTGAACGGTGCACGTGGGGTGCTGCTCAGGGCAAACGCAGGAGATGTGGTCGCAGCACGTGTTTGGGCCGACGCTGTTGATGCACTGGCCTTCACTATCTGCCAGTGCGTCAACATCATTGGAACAGAAGCCGTGGTGATCGGCGGAGGCCTCGCTGAAGCAGGCGACGAGCTGCTCGAGCCACTCCGTAAGCGGGTTGACGCCATCCTGGACTTCCAGCGCAGGCCCCATCTCATCCGTGCCCAACTGGGGCAGGACGCCGGCTTGCTCGGCGCAGCACTGAACGCCCGGGCACTTTTGGGAGGCACACCATGAAGCGAGCCAACGTGAACCGAATTATTACCGTCACTCCCAATCCGGCCATCGACATGACCTACACCGTCCATGGGATCTCCGAGGGCTCCAGCCACCGGGTACCCACACCCTTAAGCCGCGCGGGAGGCAAGGGCATCAACGTAGCTCGTGTCACTCACCAGCTGGGGTACCCCGTGCTAGCCATTGCCCCCACCGGCGGTGCGGCAGGGCAGACCCTCGCAGCCGAACTGTGGACCAGCGGCGTACCGCACACCCTGGTGGGAGTCGCAGCTGAAACCCGCCGCAGCATCGCGCTGGTGGACACCGTTGCAGGGGAAACGTCCATCTTCAACGAGGAGGGCCAAGCCCTCCTGCCGGATGACTGGCGCTCACTGCGGATCGCCGTAGTGGAGGCCGTGAGCGGGAACCGAAACCTGCCGGCCTCCGTCCTGGTCGGTTCGGGAAGCCTGCCGCCGGGCGCTCCCGCGGATTTCTACCCGGAACTGGTGCGCCTGGCCCACGACGCCGGTATCCCCGCCATCATTGACACCTCCGGTCCGGGCATCATCGCGGCGGCGAAAGCCGGCGCCGACATCCTCAAACCAAACCATCACGAGCTTGCCGAAGCGACGGGGGAGTCCAGCCTGGAAGCTGCCGCCCTCGCCCTGATCGACATGGGTGCCCGCACCGTCCTCGTCAGTGCCGGCGCGGACGGCATGCTCGCCTTCGACCACGCCGCCCCGGGCGGCTACTGGAGCGCCCGCTTACCGGAAGCGCTCAGCGGCAACCCCACAGGGGCAGGCGACGCCGGTGTGGCGGCTGCCGCCGTCTCACTCGCCGAAGGCATCACCGAGCCCCGCGAAATCCTCCGCCGGGCCACCGCATGGTCGGCCGCGGCCGTGCTCATGCCTGCCGCAGGTGAAATTTCGCCGCGATACCAGGAACTCCAGGACCAATTGATCGTGACATGGAAGGAGACCCGGTGACCCTGGTCAACACTCGGGAACTCATGGAAAGGGCCGCCGACGCCGGCACAGGCCAAGGTGCGTTCAACATCATCCACATCGAAACTGCCGAGGGCCTGGTGGCAGGGGCCGAAGCGGCCGGCGTCCCACTGATTCTGCAGATTTCCGAGAACTGCGCCAAGTACCACGGCGGACTCGAACCCATCGCTTCGGCAGCCCTGGCAATCGCGCGCTCCGCCGCTGTACCCGTTGCCCTTCACCTGGACCACGCAGAATCCGAAGACCTCGCGATCGCCGCCGTGGACCTTGGTTTCGGTTCCGTCATGTACGACGGCGCGCACCTGCCGTACGAATGGAATGTGGAAGTCACGCAACGGGTGGCAAAGTATGCCCACGAGCGCGGTGTCTACATGGAGGCCGAGCTTGGAAAAGTGGGTGGCAAGGACGGAGCCCACGCTCCCGGTGTCCGAACAGACCCCGGCGAGGCCCACTCATTCGTTGAGGCAACCGGCGTGGACGCGCTCGCCGTTGCTGTCGGCTCCTCCCACGCAATGACCGAACGCAGCGCCGCGCTGGATCTGCACCTCATCACCAGACTGAAGACCGCGGTGGGAAAACCACTGGTCCTCCACGGCTCCTCCGGTGTGACAGATGACATGCTCATAGCCGCTATCCGCGCGGGTATGACTAAGATCAACGTATCCACACATTTGAACGGGTTCTTTACCCGCGCCGTCCGTGAGTACCTCGATGCCAACCCTGCAGTGGTGGATTCCCGGAAATACGTCAAGGCCGGCCGGGATGCCCTTGTGCTGGAGTCCGCACGTATGCTGACGCTGTTCGCCAAAGCGAATTAGCAGGAAACCCGCGAAAGGCTCGTCATGACCCGCACCGATCGGCTCACTGCCATACTCGACCTCCTGGCCGAGTCCGGCCATGTGGAAGTCGAGGACATCGTGACCCGCCTGGGCGTCTCACCTGCCACGGCCCGCAGGGATCTTGACAGCCTTGCCAAGCAGCGGCTGCTCAGCCGCACCCGCGGCGGCGCCACCACTGGTTCCGTGGCCTATGACCTCCCAGGGCGCTACAACAGGGACGACCACGCCGTGGCCAAGCAGGAAATCGCACTGGCTGCGTCGGCACTGATCCGCCCTGGAGCCGTGATTGGCCTCAGCGGCGGTACCACCAACACTGCTTTGGCCCAGCTTCTGTCCACCCGCGAGGACCTCAACGCGCCTTCAAACCGGCCCACCCTGACTGTGGTGACCAACGCGATCAACATCGCCTCGCAGCTGGCAGTCCGGCCAAACATCAAGATCATGGTCACCGGCGGCATCCTCAACCCGCGCTCCTACGAGCTGGTGGGTCCCTACACAGACGTCATCATGCAAAAAGTTGCCCTGGATATTGCGTTCATCGGCGTCAATGGCGTCGACCCGGACCTCGGCCCCACCATCACCGACGAGGGCGAAGCCATGGTCAACACGGTGATGGCACGCCGTGCCACCGAGTCCTACGTCGTAGCTGACTCTTCCAAAGTGGGCCGCCGCTCCTTTGCCGCCATGGCAGGCTACGACTTCAGGCACCTCATCACGGACTCCGGCATCAGTGCCGAGCATAAAGCTGCGTTCGAGGCCAAGGGCACCGAAGTCATCGTCGCACCTGCAGGTTGATCAGGTCACGCTAGAAGCGCATCCTCGGTGCGTGCAGCACTGAGTCGTCTACCTCCCTGGGCACCCACTGGCTGAACGGTATATCCAGGCTGTACTGGTCGTCGTCGTTCTTAACCAGGGTCCGCAGCTCGGCGTTGTCCGGGTTGTTGAGCGACTCGAAGTACTCCACCGTCCAGTGGAACCAACGCATGCAGAAAAGGCGCATGGTCAGCCCATGCGTGACCAGGAGCGTGTTTGGTGCGTAAGTAGGCTTCTGCCAGTGCCGGTACAGCGTCTCCATGAAGGATGACACCCGGTCATAAACATCTGAACCGGACTCGCCCTCGCGGAACCGATAGAAGAAATGGCCGTAGAGGTTGCGCAGTTCTTTTTGGTCCTCGATCTCCCCTGCGATCTGGAAGTTGGCCCAGTCCTGCTCGCGAAGCCTGGGTTCCTCAATCACCCGTTCGATCAAGGGGCCGAGGTCCATGGCTTCGAGGGTCTGGTACGCGCGAAGGTAGGGGGAGACGTAGACGCAGACCTGCTCTCCATCGAGCTTCCGGCGCAGGTCTTCGCCGGCGATCCGTGCCTGCTCCACTCCGCGATCCGTCAGCGGGATCCGGTAGTCCGGCACGCGGTTGTAGATGGACGTGTCGGCATTCGCGGCAGACTGGCCGTGCCGGATCATGAAGATTCTCTCAGGGGCACCCATCCCACCAAGCATAGGGTGGGTACATGTTCCTTGCTTCCCGCCGTCGGCTGCGCGCCGAAGTACTTATTGTGCTGGGCCTGTCCTTGGGCCAGTCGGCTGTCTACTCCATAGTTCAGCTGCTGGACAAGATGACGAGGGCACCATTGGCTGATGCCACGTCAACCCTGAACAGGTCACAGAGCACGCGCGAGTACTTTGACCTGACCTACCAACTCCTGGACATTGTGTTCGCGCTGGTGCCCGTGGCCTTGGTGTTCTACTTTCTGTCCACCCATGCACCCGGCGGCAAGGAAGGCGTGGGCGGCTCGGCATTCGCCCGGCTCGGCTTCAACTTTGCCCGGCCCGGCAAGGACCTGCTCCAGGGTGTTGGCTTGGCCGCTGCGATTGGCATACCCTCGCTCGGCCTGTACGCGGCCGGTCGTGCGCTGGGAATTACCACTGCAATTGTGCCTAGCGGCTTGGACGCTTACTGGTGGACGGTGCCGGTGCTGGTCCTTTCGGCCATGCGCCATGCGATCGTGGAAGAAGTGATCGTGGTGGGGTACCTCATGGACCGCTTCGGTAAGTTCGGGTGGAGCATGCCGGCGGCCATTGTGGTCAGTGCCGTCCTTCGTGGAAGCTACCACCTGTACCAAGGCTTTGGACCCTTCATAGGGAACGTGGTCATGGGCCTGCTGTTCGCATGGATCTACACCAAGACCAAGCGGGTAATGCCCTTGGTGATTGCCCACGCGTTGCTGGACATTGTGGCGTTCGTTGGATTTAGCTTGTTCGGAAAGGCAATCGGCCTGGGATAGCGGTCCGTTAAAGGTATTCGGCCGCCATCGGTGGGTGACGTCATTGGCACCCGCTGATGGCGGCCGAAGCTTAGCCCGGACATGACTGACCGGGGCCGGGACAAGCCCGTATGGATGGATCGGTCAGATGGTGACGGCTCCGGAGGCGGTTTCGAAAGTTACAGCGAGAATGCCAGGAGTGCCGTGCGGTGCCATCCACTGGACGGCGACATCCTCCAGCGGCTTCTCCACCGGTTCGCCCAACCATTCGGTGACGCGTTCAGCCGAGCCCGCTATGGTGAGGCTGGACATCTTGACGTCGCTCTCGTAAATCCTGGACGGGTGCAGCGAGGGGTCGCCCTCCCATTTGAGCAGGTAGGGCACCTGGGGATCGGCGATCAGGCCGAGGATGCCAATCTGCTGCCACACCAGTTCGCGCCCGTCGGGGAACTTGCGGTTGCCCGGAACGGCCGAGCGGCCAAGGCGGTCTTCGAACGGTGCAAGGTCGTCAACGGCGACGCACCAGCCCATCCATCCACCACCGGCAGCCGAGCGGGCACGGACGGCCTGGCCAAAGGGTGCTTTGTCGGAAGCGGGGTGATCCAGGACCTCCACCACTTCCAGGTACTTGTTATCCGCAAGGGGAATGATCATGTTCCGGGTACCGAAGCGCGGGTGCACTCCGCCCCGGACAGCGTCCACTCCCAATGCCGCGGAAATTCGTTCGGTAGTGGCCAAAAGGCCATCTCGTTCACAGGCGTAAGAGACGTGATCCATGCGCATGGCTTCATCTTGGCACTTTGTGATCGGGGTCTCAGCTAAGTCAAGCCTAACTAAGGTGGGATGTGTATAACCGTTCGGCGGCGGGCGTCATGGAGGCACTCGGGAAGTCCGAAAGATTCCTCTGGCGTCACAAAGCTGTCTTCGCCTCCGGACAGTTCTTAGACTGGCCCCAGCTCACACCGTTTCACATTGCCTGCTAATCCCATGCGTCACGAACAGGAGAACTCCATGTCCCAAGGATGGTCTTTCGAAACCCGCCAGATCCACGCAGGCCAGGAGCCTGATGCCGCCACCGGAGCGCGCTCGCTTCCGATCTACCAGACCACGTCCTTCGTGTTTCCCAGTGCCGAGAGTGCCGCAAATCGCTTTGCCCTGGCCGAGCTCGCCCCCATCTACACCCGGATCGGCAACCCGACGCAGGATGCAGTGGAACAGCGCGTCGCGAGCCTTGAAGGCGGACTGGGTGCCCTCTTGCTCAGTTCGGGACAGGCTGCGGAGACGTTCGCCATCCTGAATATCGCAGAGGCGGGCGAGCATATCGTAGCAAGCCCCAGCCTGTACGGCGGCACGTACAACCTGCTGGCGCACACGCTGAAGAAGTTTGGCATTTCGGTCACGTTCGTGGAGGATCCGGACAACCTGGACCAGTGGCGTGACGCAGTCCAGCCGAACACCAAACTGTTCTTCGGTGAGGTCGTGTCCAACCCCCGCCAGGATGTGCTGGACATCGAGGGCATCGCCCGCACCGCCCACGAGGCCGGCGTGCCGCTCATCGTCGACAACACGCTGTCCACGCCCTACCTGATCCGTCCCATCGAGTGGGGAGCGGACATCGTGGTCCACTCGGCAACCAAATACCTGGGTGGTCACGGTTCCGCAATCGCCGGTGTGATTGTGGACTCCGGCAACTTCGACTTCGGCAAGGACCCGGAGCGCTTCCCTGGATTCAATACCCCTGACCCCAGCTACAACGGTCTGGTCTACGCCAGGGACCTCGGCAAAGACGGTGCGCTGGGCGCCAACCTCTCCTACATCCTCAAGGCCCGCGTCCAGTTGCTTCGCGACCTAGGCTCTGCCGTATCCCCGTTCAACGCCTTCCTTATTGCGCAGGGCCTGGAGACCTTGAGCCTGCGCGTGGAACGTCATGTTGCCAACGCCACCAAGGTGGCGGAATGGCTTGAAAACCACGACGACGTCGAATCGGTCGCGTATGCGGGCTTGCCGTCCAGCCCGTGGTATGACCGTGGCCGGAAGTACGGTCCCAAGGGCACAGGCGCCATTGTGGCCTTCAATATCAAGGGCGGCGTAGAAGCGGGCAAGCGCTTCGTGGACGGCCTGGAGCTGCACTCACACGTGGCAAACATCGGTGATGTCCGCTCGCTGGTCATCCACCCGGCGTCGACCACGCACAGCCAATTGACAGTGGAACAGCAGGTGGCCGCAGGCGTCAACCCTGGCCTTGTGCGCTTGTCCGTGGGCATCGAGCACGTCGATGACATCATCGCCGACCTCGAAGCCGGCTTCCGGGCCGCCAAGGGCGCCTAACGCCGCGGCTTAAGAGTTTCAGCCCGACTGCCGCCCGCGTCGACGATTATTCGCCGGGCGGCAGTTCCGGGTGCTCGTTCGTGAACGAAGTCACCCCAAACCGTCACACTGTTGTCACATTCTTCGCCAGAACCGCCCTGCGTTTCCTAGACTCTTCGTATTAGGTCATGAGTGCCAGCACACAGCCCCGGCTTGCTGGCCGGCAACCCTCCTCCGCGGTGGGGTGCCCCGGGTGAAGACCTGGCCTGTTCGCACGCAAGGCGACGGGCAAGCGCGAGGTTAAGGTGTCAAAGGAATGACCATTACTGCTACAGCCCTTCCAAAATCCGGAGAAGCAGACGGAACCGTCAAGTACGCCGGCATCGGACCGCTGGAACTTGAAGCGGGCGGATTCCTCCCCGACGTTGTCCTGGCGTATGAGACCTGGGGGCAGCTGAACGCCGATGCCTCCAATGCCGTACTCATCCAGCATGCGCTCACGGGCAGCACTCACGTAGCCCGTGGAGCCACTGACGAGGAGGGTTGGTGGGAGCAACTCGTTGGGCCGGGTGCCACGATCGACACCAACAAGTTCTTCGTCATCTCCATCAACATCGTGGGCGGCTGTTACGGTAGCACCGGCCCATCATCAGAGGCACCGGATGGACGCCCTTGGGGCTCACGTTTTCCGTTGGTCACGCTGCGCGACAGCACGGAGGCTGAGGCGCGCCTCGCCGATGCCCTGGGAATCGATGCCTGGCATGCCGTGTTGGGCGGTTCAATGGGCGGTGCCAGGGCCCTTGAATGGGCTGCCACGTTCCCCGACAGGGTTAAACGCTGCGCCGTAATTTCGGTGGGTGCCTACAGCACGGCCGAGCAGATTGCTTTTGCCCAGGCCCAAACCTTGGCCATCAGGCAGGACCCGAACTTCAATAATGGCGACTATTACGGTGGCGCTGCCCCTGAACATGGTTTGGCGCTGGCCCGACGCATCGCCCACATCACTTACCGCTCAGCCTTGGAGCTGGATTTCCGCTTCGGCAGGGAAGCCCAGCATCAGGAGAAACCGCTCGCCGCTGCGGTGTTGGGGGAGCGTGGCCGTTACCAGGTGGAAAGCTACTTGGACCACCAGGGAACAAAGCTGGTCCGCCGTTTTGATGCCAATAGCTACATCGCCATCACCGAAGCTTTGATGTCCCACGACGTCACGCGTGGCCGCGGCTCCTTGGAACAGGCGTTGTCGCGCACCACGGCTGAGTTCTTCGTGGCGGCCGTGGACAGTGACAGGCTCTACTTCCCTGCGCAGTCGCGGGAACTTGCCGCGGCGCTACCCGGGGATGTACTGGTCCACCTCATAGAGGCGCCGATTGGTCACGATGGCTTCCTCACTGAGATTGGCCAGCTCTCGGCGCAACTCCGCGAATCATTCTTCGCCTAAGGCTCAGCCGTTCATGATTTCGCCGCGCTGCTTCATGTAGTCCTCCATGGCGATCTCGCCGTTGCTGAACTTCGTGTCCAGCTCGGCGAGTTTGCGCGCCCGGTAGCCCTGCGGTTCCGAACCACCCGTTGAGGGGAACGGTGCCGGGGATGACGGGTTCGACGGCGGACCGGCCTGCGGTGTCGTATCCGCGGGGCGGATGACGGTTGGTTCGGGCGGGTACCCGGGGTAATTCGGCGTCGGGTATCCCTGACTCGGATAACCCTGGTCCGGGTATCCCTGACCTGGATAGTTCTGCGGCGGGTAGCCGGGGCTGCGGAAGTTATTATCCTGAATCCGACGCGCCCGGGATCGGTTGTACATGCGGATCCCGAGTGGAATCAGCCACGAGCAGACGATGATCCAGAAGATCAGATTGTTCACAGTGCAGGCCTCCTAGGTCTCCTACCAGCTTAGTCCTGCCCCGCGAAAGCAAAACGGCTACCTCAGACCAGCTTGGTCTCCATACCGAGGGAACGGCCGTAGCGATCCACCTCGGACTGCAAGGCCTCCTGCTCTTCCGCAGTGGGGGGACGGTTCATTCGGACGTCCAGTTCGCAGGCCCCGCCGGAGAATCCGTGGCGCCACCATCCGGCCAACCTGCCGTCCAGCAGGACCACGTGCATGGGCCCGCTGTCCTCGGGGAAGTACGGCGCCGTTCCACCAAGGAAATGACGCGACTGTGAGTAGCCCATCACGTATTCGTCGTAGCACTGGATGAGGTCCATGCGGGGAACCACGGGATCTTCCGCGGGCGAAGGTTGAACACCACTCGCCAGAGCTTCCACCTCCTCCGAGGCCAGATGGAACTCGAGACCCTCCAACTCGATAACGCCCAAACTCCCGGGAGACATCTCACCTGCCACCTCGATTCCCCGCTTTACGTCCTTCATGGTCAACCCGGACCACGCCGCGCAGTCTTTGACGGTGGCGGGTCCCCGGCTGGTGAAGTAACGGAGTGCCAACCGTCCAAGAGCCTGTTCGCGGCCTTCTGCGGTCAGCGGTGAAAGAACCCGGTCCGGTACGCGTTCGTCGAACAGGGCATAGGTCTGTTTCAGGGCGCCTCCTGCGGAGCGTACGGGTGAGCCGCTGACCAGGACACCGCGGATCTCCGCGTGCATGAGGTGGTAAATGAGGCCCAGGCCCTTGCTGGGAAATCCTGACTGTCCCAAGACTCCCGCCAGCTCCTCGCGCGTCTTGTGAGTTCCGTCCGCCACGGCAGCGGCCAGGATCCGGCCACTCTTGGCGGCAGACTCCTCATCGATTCCTGTTTGGCGGTACATGCCCTTGTTGCCTTGGTGAAGGCGGTCTGCGGACAATGCCATCAACCAGCCGAGATCGTCCCGGTGCACAAAGTGCCACGTAGGCCGGAGGATATGCGTCCGCAGGATGGTCCCGTCGGCTACGGCCTGCTCAACGTCTGCCGCCGTGACCATCGATGAAGCGCTGGAGCTTCTCTGCGCAAGAGTCCACCTGGCATAGGGAAACTCCTGTGACTGGACGGCCAGGAGGTTGCGGACCACATCCCCGGGACTTCCGGCGTAGGGAGCCCGCAACTGCTGCCGCCGTAACCGGATCCTCCGGACTGTCTCCGTGGAGAGAGAGCTGTCACCCGGCACGGCGGACCTCATGAAGCATGTACATCACAGCAGCCGACGTCACGTCAGCGGCGCGGCAGCAAGGTGCCGGTGGAGCCAAAGACGGGTCCCGGCGTCGGACGCTTTGGCATGATTCCGTCGCCGGAGGACTGGTGCCGAAGCCGCCGGATCACCCATGGGACAAAGTACTCACGTGCCCAGACAAGGTCGGAAGACCGGGCTTCACGCCATGTGCGCGGCGGAAGGGTCTTGGGCATCAGGGGCTCAAGCGTGTGCTGGACGTTCAACGCCTCCAAAACCATCATGGCGATGGTGTGGTGGCCCAGCGGCGAGAAGTGAAGGCGGTCAACGTCCCACATCTGGGGATCGGCCAACTGCCGCAAGGACCACATGTCCGCGATGATGGCATCGTGCCGTGCAGCTACCGTCCTGAGGTTCTCGTTGTAAATGGCCACCTTGCCACGGATACGCCCCAGTACTGATGCTGCCGTGTCCGGGCCATTAAAAAGCACCACGGTAGCGCCACCCGAACTCAGCTCCGCGACTGCGGCGTCGAGCTTTTCGGCCAGCAGATCGGGATCGCCGCCGGGACGGATGAGGTCGTTTCCACCAGCTGAAATGGACACGAGGTCAGGCTGCAGTTCCAAACAGGGGCCCACCTGTTCATTAATGATTTGCTGCAGCAGCCTGCCACGGATTGCAAGGTTGGCATAGGCGAAGTCTTCCTGGCTGCGGCCCAGTTCCTCGGCAACCCGATCCGCCCAACCACGGTGACCGCCGGGGTTTCGGGGTTCGGGGTCGCCGATGCCCTCCGTGAAGGAGTCACCCAGGGCCACATAACGGGTCCAGGGGTGCTTTTGGACCGGCTCGCCCGGCTTCAGTAAAGGATTGTTCTCACTCACGCTCATATCCTGCACCGTGACGCCGACCCTACGCCACCGTAGGTTGTTACTGGTGGGTAACTGCAAGAATGGACCCATGACTGAAGCACCCGCGTTTCCCGCCCCTGTTGTCCTGTGGTCCCACGACGAATCAGAGCGTGCAGGCAAGCCGCTCCTGGTCCTGTTGCACGGTTACGGCTCCAACGAGGACGACTTGTTCAGCTTGGCCGGATTGCTGCCCGACGGCTTTGTGGTGGCCGCCCTTCGGGCGCCGATGCCTATGGGGCCGGGCTTCACGTGGTTCCCCCTTACGGCGTCCATCGACTATTCGTTGGAAGCTGTAAAGCAGGCAGCCGAGTATGCCCTTGAGTGGCTGGACACAGTCAAAGCCAACCACTCCTCCGTGACGTTGCTGGGCTTCTCCATGGGCATGGCGATGGCCACCACCATGCTCCGCTACCGTCCCGCGGACTTCGCTGCCGTCGTCGGACTTTCAGGCTTTGTGATCGACGCCGGCGCTGACGCCGCCTTCCGGGACGACGAATTGGATGGAACGCTACCGATGTTCTGGGGCCGCGACCAGCAGGATCCAGTCATTACCCAAGACAAGATCGAATACACCATGGGCTGGGTGCGCAAGCACGTTGACCTCACCAAAGTGCTTTACACGGGGATGTGGCACGGCATCAACCAGCAGGAGATCGGACATGTGGGCGAATTCCTCACCCACAAGGTGCTCACCGACTGAGGTTCCGGTGTGTCAGGCGGCGGTGATCCGGACCGTCTGGCCATTGACTGTCACGGTATCGCCAACGTGGAGCTGGCGTCCGCGGCGGTCGTCGATTTCGTTGTTGACCTTGACCAAGCCGTTCTTGATGAGCTCCGTGGCTTCAACGCCGTCCTCCACCAAGTTGGCGAGCTTCAGCAACTGGCCAAGTCGGATCATGTCGTCGCGGATGGGGATCTCTTCAATTTCGGGGTTGCTCATACAGCAATGATGCCTGAAGTAGTGTGGTGACGGTGCCGCAGTCTTCTCCCCGTCCCGCCCTTCCGCTGGTCATTGGCCTTCCCATAGCAGTAGCGACTGGCCTGGTCATCCCGCTTCAAGGGAGGATCAACGGGGCCCTCGGCGCCAAACTGGACGACGGCATTGCCGCGGCTGTGGTGAGCTTCACCACAGGACTGATCCTGATCAGTGCCATCTCACTTGCCACATCCAAGGGCAGGGCAGGGCTCCAGCGCATCATTCCTGCCGTCCGGAACCGCAGCTTTCCCCGGTTCTATGTCATGGCCGGTGCCATCGGGGCGCTGTTCGTCTTTGCCCAGTCGTTCACGGTTGCCCTGTTGGGTGTGGCGTTGTTCACAGTCGCAGCGGTGACCGGCCAGACGTTGAGCGGACTGCTCGTGGACCGAATGGGCATCGGCCCGGGAGGAAAACGTGCCATCACGGGAGTCCGGGTCCTGGGCAGTGTCCTGACGGTGGCCGCCGTCGCCTGGGCAGTTTCCCCGCGGTTCAGCGGCGACACCGACATCGCCTCGCTTGTGTTGCCCGTCCTCCTGCCGCTGGCCGCCGGGTTCTTCATGAGCTTCCAGCAGGCAATGAACGGGACTGCCACAGTTCATTACGGGACGCCCATCGCTGCCACGCTGGTCAACTTCATTGCAGGAGCGCTCATTCTTTGGATCGCGTGGACTATCAAGTTGGCTGTGGCCGGGCCGGGAAATCCGCTTCCCAGCGAGTGGTGGTACTATCTTGGCGGCCCCATGGGCTGCCTGTTCATCGGTCTGGCGGCGCTGCTGGTCCGTAGCCTTGGGGTCCTGATCACCGGTTTGGGCATGATCGCCGGGCAGCTGGTGGGGTCGCTGGTGCTCGACGTCGTGATCCCCAGTCCCGGCGCAGTGGTCGCCTTGCCCACGGTGCTGGGTACGGTCCTGACGCTCGCCGCGATCATCGTGGCCACATTGCCCTGGCCGAAGGGAGCTTTCGCACGAAGAGTCCCTTCCAAAGGCCGGTAGGGTAGGAATCAACAAACTTTCCCCACACCCCGCCCGACAACCCTGTCTGGATTCCGGGGCAAACCACCGCGGACCGCACCCAGCGGCCCTGTAGAACAAATGGAGTTACCCATGGCAGCAAAATCCGTCCTTGACCAGGTCATTTCCCTCTCCAAGCGGAGGGGCTTTGTCTTCCAGGCCGGTGAAATCTATGGTGGCTCCCGTTCTGCATGGGATTACGGTCCCCTCGGCGCTGAACTGAAGGAAAACATCAAGCGCCAGTGGTGGCAGAGCATGGTCCGCGGCCGTGAGGACGTTGTAGGCCTGGATTCCTCCGTCATCCTTCCCCGCCAGGTATGGGAAGCATCCGGCCATGTGGAGGTCTTCTCCGACCCCTTGGTTGAATGCCTTTCCTGCCACAAGCGTTACCGTGCCGACCACCTCGAAGAAGAGTACGAGGAAAAGAAGGGCCGCCCGGCAGAAAACGGCCTGGCGGACATCGCCTGCGCAAACTGCGGCACCCGCGGCCAGTGGACCGAGCCCCAGGAATTCTCCGGCCTGCTCAAGACGTTCCTCGGCCCGGTGGCCAGCGACGAAGGCATGCACTACCTGCGTCCGGAAACCGCCCAGGGCATCTTTGTGAACTTCAACAACGTCCTCACCACCTCGCGGAAGAAGCCGCCGTTCGGCATTGGCCAGATCGGCAAGTCGTTCCGCAACGAAATCACCCCGGGCAACTTCATCTTCCGTACCCGCGAATTCGAGCAGATGGAGATGGAGTTCTTCGTCGAGCCCGGAACCGATGAAGAGTGGCACCAGTACTGGATGAAGGAGCGCATGTCCTGGTACACGGACCTGGGCATCCGTGAAGACAACCTCCGTTTCTTCGAGCACCCGCTGGAGAAGCTCAGCCACTACTCCAAGGGCACCACGGACATCGAGTACCGCTTCGGTTTCCAAGGCTCGGAATGGGGCGAGCTTGAGGGCATCGCCAACCGCACCGACTTCGACCTTTCCACGCATGCCAAGGCTTCCGGCACGGACCTGAGCTACTTCAACCAGGCCACCAACGAGCGCTACACCCCGTACGTGATCGAGCCCGCTGCCGGCCTGACCCGTTCCTTCATGGCCTTCCTCATCGATGCGTACACCGAAGACGAGGCACCCAACGCCAAGGGCGGCGTCGATGTCCGTACAGTGCTGAAGCTGGATCCGCGCCTGGCGCCGGTCAAGGCCGCCGTCCTGCCGCTGAGCCGCAACGAGGACCTGTCCCCGAAGGCCAAGGCGTTGGGCGCCCAGCTGCGCAAGAACTGGAACATCGACTTTGACGACGCCGGCGCCATCGGCCGCCGCTACCGTCGCCAGGACGAGATTGGTACCCCGTTCTGCATCACGGTGGACTTCGACACCCTTGAGGACCAGGCCGTCACCATTCGTGAGCGCGACACCATGAGCCAGGAACGCGTGTCCCTGGACAAGGTTGAGGGCTACCTGGCCGCCCGCCTGATCGGCGCCTAGCCGTGGCTTTGGAGTACCGCGAATGGAAGGAGGGCGACGACCTCGCCCTCTTGGAGATCTGGGGTGGCCCGGAGACCCTTCCTGCTGAGCAGTTCCGCGCAGCCCTTGCGCCATCCAGCAACCAGCCCTGGCGCCGCTGCATCGTGGCCGAGGACGTGGTGGATGGCGTGCGGATTCCCGTTGCCGCGGGCGTGGTCCACGAAGCGTCCTTGCACCCGGAGCGACTCTGGGCGTACATCGAGGTTGCCAAGGACCATCGCCGAGAAGGCGTGGGCGCGACTCTCCTGACCATGCTTCGCCGCGAAGCCGGGAACTCGCCGTCGGGCGTTTCCAAGCTGCGCAGCAAGGTGGAGCCGGATACCGCCGGCGCGGCCTTCGCAGCGGCAGCGGGACTTGCGCCCATTCAGCGTTCGCAGTTGGTGGTGGTGGAACCTGAACCCTTGTCATTGCCGCGCTTTGGCGACGGTTCCGAGGAAGCCGCTTCCGAGCGTGTGGAGGACCTGGCCACGGGTTCGGTGGAGCTGAGCGATGTGGTGGGCAAGTACTACTCGCACGTCCACCATTGGGACAGCCCGGGGGAGCTCAGCATTCCCACGGTGCAGCGCTTGTTCCTGCATGACCTGACCGGTGCCCACGGCGCAATCGTCCTGCGGGCGCCCAAGGCCAGTGCCTTTGGCCAAGGCATTCCGGCGAGCCGCAAGGGTAAAATCCAGGCGTTCGCCATCAGCTACGCCCAGGGCGACTCCGATGAGCCTTCGGATGTCTTCCTTGGACACGACCCCCAGCTCTCCGCCGAGGAGGCAGCTTTCGCAGTGCGGGACCTCTTGGCGCTCATTGCGTACCAACACCCCGTGCTGCTGGAAGTCGATGAGTCCATGAAGGCGCTGCGCGCAGTTCTGGAGCCGCTGCTGGAATCCGGAAAAGCCCACGTGCGGGGTGCGGACACCTTGATCGTTAGCGACTGATTGTATTTTGCGTATCAGGATCCCACTCCGCCCGTGATCCGCGGGCCGCGTGGGATCCTGTGTTTTTAAGCCTGCTGTGGTTTAAGTCCGGCCGTGCGACACCCATGTTCGCCAGGGCCGCCGCAGAGGGCCAGCGCCACCCACATATGGGTGGCCAATGGCGGTCTCGGCGGCTTCACGGAACTTGCGCGTCCTGAGTATGCGGGGGGATTGAGTCCTCGGGGGCACTGACTCGGCAGGTGTCGTGGTCCCGCGTAGGGTTAAGGGCATGAGGTTTTGCTGCTGATGGGCCACTCCCACGGTCATTCTGAAAATTCCGAGCCAACGCCGCAGGCTCTTGCATCGCGGAAGAGAGCCAACTGGATTCTGGCGGCCATACTTGTTCCGCTGGGCGTCCTGACGCTCGTGGCCATGATAATCATGTGGCCCTCAGGCAGCCGGGAAGGGATCTCGTTCTCGAGCCCGTACCAGGCTGCCCCGGGGGTCACGTTCGATACCGGCCGGATTCAAAGCGTGGTGGTGGAAAGCTGCACTCAGACGGGCCAAAGCACCACGGGCCAGCCCAACACCGGCCAGAGTGATACCGGACAAAACAATCAGTCCGGCGGATCCCAATGCACTTTCGCGTTCACCGAGCCGGACAAGGGCGGGGACGTGGTCAAGGTTGTCATTAACCCTGACGTCGCCATGTCCCACGGCGTGGACGTGGGGGACTCCATCCGGTACCTCAACCTTTCCGCGGTTCAAGGTACGAACGCCGGAAATGGTGCTCCTGCCTACGTTTTCGTGGACTTCGTCCGCAGCATCCCCATCGCGCTCCTGGCCGTCCTGTACGCAGCGGTTGTCATCGCTGTGGCCCGTTGGCGAGGCTTCCGGGCACTTCTTGGTTTGGTGGGTGCCTACTTCGTCCTGGTCAGCTTCATCCTGCCGGGTTTGGTGGAGGGCAAGCCGCCACTGCTGCTGGCCCTCGTGGGATCCACGGTGATAATGATCGGGGTCCTGTACTTCGCGCACGGATTCTCGGCGCGGACGTCCACGGCCTTGTTGGGCACAATTTTTGGGCTCAGTATCACTGCCCTGCTGGCAGCGTGGGCTACGGACGCAGCCAATCTGGCCGGAGTGGGAAACCACGACGCCTCCACGCTGGTGAACATGTCACCCCAGATCTCGATCTCAGGAATCATCCTCTGCGGTCTCATCATCTCCGGCCTGGGCGTTCTCAATGACGTGACCATCACGCAGTCCTCCGCGGTGTGGGAACTCTACGAACTCGCCCCCGATACCAGTGCCCGCAAGCTGTTCTCATCAGCCATGCGAATTGGTCGGGACCATATCGCTTCCACGGTCTACACCATCGCCTTTGCCTACGCAGGGGCCGCGCTTCCAATCCTCATCATCGTGATGCTCTATGACCGCCCTCTGGATGAAGCGCTGACCAGTGCGGAGCTTTCCGAGGAAGTCATTCGTACCCTGGTAGGCTCCATCGGCCTTGTCCTCGCCATCCCTGTCACTACGCTGATTGCCGTCCTGGTGGTCAAGGCCACCGGCATGAAGCGTCTCGCGGCAGCGGGCGGGCCTGCTGTAACTGCGGATGAGCTCCACGACACCGGTTCCTTGGCAGCAGCAGCCGCCGTCGTGGGTTCCGGTGCGCACGACAAGCACGACGCCGGTAGGCGCGTTGACGATTCCGGCAAGCCATCGCGGCCAGGCAGTCGCCGCGCCCAGCGGGAAGCTGAGCGGCGCGGAGGGTCTAGAGGCGGAGCCAGCTAACGTTGGTTTCGCCGGGCTGTCCGCCGATTTGCCTCACTTTGCAACAATGGATAGGTGACTGTAGTAGCGACGCCCCCAGCACCAAAGCTCGAGCTCCCGCCTTTGAAGCTTGGTGGGATCACCGTGGACACCCCGGTAATCCTTGCCCCCATGGCGGGCATCACCAACTCTGCCTTCCGCAGGCTCTGCCGTGAATACGGTGGCGGCATGTACGTGGCTGAGATGGTGACCTCGCGTGCCTTGGTGGAGCGCACGCCGGAGTCGTTGCGCATCATCTCGCATGATGAGGACGAGAAAGTCCGTTCTGTGCAGCTCTACGGTGTTGATCCCGTGACGGTAGGCGCCGCGGTGCGGATGCTCGTGGAAGAAGACCGTGCGGATCACATCGACCTTAACTTCGGCTGCCCGGTGCCCAAGGTCACCCGTCGTGGCGGAGGCTCGGCCCTGCCCTGGAAGATCGATCTGTTCACATCGATCGTCCAGACCGCGGTCAAGGAAGCGTCCAAGGGCGATATTCCACTGACCATCAAGATGCGGAAAGGCATCGACGAGGACCACCTGACGTACCTCGACGCCGGTCGCATCGCCCGCGACGCCGGAGTGGCCGCTGTTGCCCTCCACGGCCGGACCGCAGCCCAGTTCTATTCCGGCCAGGCCGACTGGTCCGCCATTGCCAGGCTTCGTGAGGCGCTCCCTGACATTCCGGTGTTGGGTAACGGTGACATCTGGTCAGCTGAGGACGCTGTCCGCATGGTGCGGGAGACCGGCGTTGACGGCGTGGTGGTGGGCCGTGGCTGCCAAGGCAGGCCGTGGCTGTTCGGTGATCTGCAGGCGGCCTTCGAAGGCAGCGACCAGCGGCATCGTCCGGGCCTCCGCGAAGTTGCTGAAGGCGTCTATCGTCACGCTGAGCTCATGGTGGAAACGTTCGGGAACGATGAATATAAAGCGCTCCGCGAGATCCGCAAGCACATGGCCTGGTACTTCAAGGGCTACGTCGTGGGCGGCGAGCTCCGGGCCAAGCTGGCAACCGTACCCACCCTTGAGGTGCTGCGCGAATACCTTGATGAACTGGACATGGACTCGCCTTACCCGGGAGTCGATTCCGAAGGCCCCCGCGGCCGCGCCGGCTCGCCCAAGAAGCCTGCTTTGCCCAAGGATTGGCTGGTGAGCCGTCAGCTGAACGCTGAACAGAGCGCGGATATCTCAGCCGCGGAGCTGGACGTTTCGGGCGGCTAGCCTCACACGTGTAAGACTGACTCAAGAAGCTCCACACCCCGGCGCTTGAAGGAGGCAGATACCCATGGGAACCGAAGCGATAATTGGCCAGGACGGGACGGCTCACGACTTTGTGCTGGCCATCCCCGGTTACGCCGAGGCAGATTCCGCGCGGTGGGTCGAAGAGCCGCGCAAGAGCAACTATCGCTCGGATTTTGAACGGGACCGCGCAAGGGTCCTGCACTCCTCCGCGTTACGCAGGCTCGGTGCCAAAACCCAGGTAGTTGCCCCGGACACGGACGACTTTGTCCGCACCCGGCTCACACACAGCCTTGAGGTAGCCCAGGTGGGCCGCGAACTGGGCCGCTCCCTCGGCTGCGATCCGGACGTAGTGGACACTGCGTGCCTGAGCCACGATCTTGGGCATCCACCCTTCGGCCACAACGGTGAGTCCGCCCTGAACGAAGTAGCCCACACCATTGGTGGTTTCGAGGGCAACGCCCAGACCCTGCGGCTGCTGACGCGCCTCGAACCCAAGGTACTCGCCGAGGACGGCAGGCCGGCAGGACTTAACCTGACCCGCGCCAGCTTGGATGCTGCGTCCAAATACCCGTGGTCCGCCGTCGACGCCCCCGTTATCCATGGCCACCGCACCAGTAAATTCGGCGCGTACGAAGACGATCTTCCGGTGTTCGAATGGCTCCGGGAAGGCGCCCCGGGCAACCGTTCGTGCATCGAAGCCCAGGTGATGGACCTTGCCGACGACATCTCGTACTCGGTCCACGACGTCGAGGATGCGATCGTCGCCGGCCATTTCCAGCTCAAATGGATGGAAAACCCGGACCACCGGGCACGCGTAGTGGGCTACACCAAGCAGTGGTACCTGCCGCACAACGACCCCGCCGAAATTGATGCTGCCCTGGCCCGGCTGGAGGCGACCAAGGTCTGGGTCCGCGAAGCTGATGGCAGCCGAAAATCCATGGCTGCCTTGAAGGACATGACCAGCCAGCTGATCGGCCGGTTCTGCCAAAGCGCCATGGAAACAACGCGTGCCCACTTCGGACCAGCTAATCTGACCCGCTACGACGCGGAACTCATGGTCCCCGAGGACACCGTCACGGAAATTGCGGTCCTCAAGGGATTGGCCACCACCTTCGTGATTTCCACCGATCACCGTCAGCCGGTGTACGAGCGCCAACGTGAAGTGCTGCATGCACTGGTAGGTGTTTTGAACGCCACTGGCGACCGTCACCTGGAGCCGATGTTCGCCGCGGACTGGCGTGACGCCGTCGACGACGGTGCGCGGCTGCGCGTAGTGATCGACCAAGTGGCGTCGCTGACGGACGTGTCTGCGCTGGCCATGTATGAGCGTCTCGTGGGCAGCCTTCCGTCACTCTGGTAACCCTTCCTGCATTCCGTTAACGGCGGGGACTCTTGGGGCAAGCGACTAGGATGGTCACGTGGCTGGCCTGATCAAACGTGAAGATATCGACGAAGTACGCCAGCGCACGGATATCAAGGAAGTCGTTGACGGTTACGTCACCCTCAAGGGCGCCGGGCTGGGTAGTTTCAAGGGATTGTGCCCCTTCCACGACGAACGCTCGCCCTCCTTCACTGTCCGCCCGCAGGTCGGCAGGTACCACTGCTTCGGCTGCGGCGAGGACGGCGACGCCATCTCTTTCGTCCAAAAAATGGACCACAGTTCCTTCCACGAGGCCGTTGAGAAACTTGCCGCCAGAATCGGCTACGAGCTGCGCTACGAGGACGGCGGCACCGGCCCCAGCCGCGAGGAAGTGGGCAAACGCCAGCGCTTGCTGGATGCCCACAAGATCGCAGATGAGTTCTTCCGCGCCCAGCTTCTGACCCCCGGGGCGGCTGAGGGGCGCAACTTCCTGGATGGCCGCGGGTTTGACCGTGCTGCCGCCGAACATTTCGGCGTCGGATACGCCCCCCAGGGCTGGGACGCCCTGCTGAAGCATCTGCGCGGCCGGGGGTTCACGGACGCTGAGTTGAAGCTCACAGGCATGTTCTCGGAAGGAAACCGCGGAATTTACGATCGCTTCCGCGGCAGGCTGATCTGGCCCATCCGGGACATTGCGGGCGACACCATCGGCTTCGGTGCACGCAAACTCTTTGAAGACGACCAAGGTCCAAAATACCTGAACACCCCTGAGACCACGCTCTATAAGAAGTCCCAGGTCCTCTACGGGATCGACATCGCCAAGCGGAACATCGCCAAGGAACGGCAACTGGTAGTGGTCGAGGGATATACCGACGTTATGGCCTGCCACCTCGCAGGAGTCACGACGGCGGTGGCCACCTGCGGTACTGCTTTCGGTACCGAGCACATCAAGGTTGCCCGTCGCCTGCTTTCGGATGATGGCAGCGGGGGAGAGGTCATTTTCACCTTCGACGGCGACGCCGCAGGACAAAAGGCAGCTCTCCGGGCTTTCGAGGAAGACCAGCGCTTTACCGCCCAGACTTACGTCGCGGTGGAGCCCTCCGGCGCTGACCCCTGTGATCTTCGCCAACTCAAGGGCGACGCCGCGGTGCGCGAACTCATCAGCACCCGTAAGCCGCTCTTCGAGTTCGCCATCCGGGCAACTCTCCGACGGCACAACCTGGACACTGTGGAAGGCCGTGTAGCTGCCCTGCGCGAAGCTGCCCCAGTGGTGGCGCAGATCAGGGATTCCGCCACCAGGCCTGGCTACACGCGCAACCTGGCCGGCTGGTTGGGTATGCCCATTGAGGAAGTCAGCGGCTACGTCGGGGCAGCTGCCAAGCGGGCGGCTTCCGGCGGCAGCGCCGCCGGCACTGCAGGCCCCGCAGGACAGTCGACGACGGCGGCAGCACCGCCGTCGAACGGCCCGGTCTTCCAACGGCCTGATCCCAGGGACCCCATTGCCGGTATGGAACGCCAAGCGCTTGAGGTTGTCCTTCAGGAGCCAGGAGTGCTGGGCGGGGGAGCCTGGGAACGCTTCGAGGCCTCACGCTTCACCACGCCCGCTTATTCGGCCGTTCACACTGCCATGCGCGCTGCGGGCCTCGCCCACTCGGATGACCCCGTGGCTTGGGTGGAACAGGTCCGCCAGGAAGTCCCTGAGCCGCTACGGCCTTTGGTGTCGGAGCTGGCAGTGACGCCCTTGCCAGCGAGTACGCCCGAGGCCATGCAACGGTACTGTCGCGACATTTTGGCCCGCCTCTTCGAACTGCAGATCACCCGGATCAAAGCGGACAAGATGGGGCAGCTGCAGCGCCTGGATGCGGGAGCCAACCCGGAGGAATTCCAACGTCTGAACCGGGAGCTGATGCAGCTAGAAATGGAGCGCAGGGCACTGCGCTCCGATGGTTGAAAGCGCCGATTTCGTTTTCCGGCGGGCCCCTGTTAAGCTAGTAACCGCTTCATTCCTCCGTAGCTCAATTGGCAGAGCATTCGACTGTTAATCGAAGGGTTACTGGTTCAAGTCCAGTCGGAGGAGCGCACAATACCCCCGCTCCGATCCTTCGGAGCGGGGGTATTTTTATACCCCCTGGGGGTATGCGTGGCCGATTTCGCATTCCGGTAGAACCTTTGCTAAAGTCATAAACGCTTCATTCCTCCGTAGCTCAATTGGCAGAGCATTCGACTGTTAATCGAAGGGTTACTGGTTCAAGTCCAGTCGGAGGAGCATAAGGACCCCGTACCGGCTTCGCTGCTGGTGCGGGGTCCGTCTTTTATCAGACGAAATCCATCTCCACTTGCAGAAAGCGGGCTGCCTCGGCCACTGCGGCCAGGAACGAATCCTGCTCAGTAGGGGGTGTCCTGGGCTCGCGGGGATGCCACTCGTGGGGCGCAGAGTAGACGCGGGTAAAGCCACCATCTGGTGGGGCATAAAAGATACCGAAGCGCTGGACCGGCCATTCAGGAGAGGTCTCAGGTGCGACCAGGAGTGCGGCGTCCGTTTCGGGGTTGTACCACTGGGCAATGGGGCGGCGACGGTCCTCTGTAAAGAGCCCGGCGGCGTAGAGGGCGGCCGACTGGGGACTGGTCACCGAGCACAGCCTGTCCCACCACAGCGGCAGGATGCGTTCATCCCGACGCTGCCACGGTGCCGGTAGCGGCTGCGGCTCTTGCCAATGTGGCACATCTCAACTTTATCGCCCGGGCGCGGACCGGAAAAGGGTAAGACCTACCGGGACAGGCCCAGCCTCGGATAAAGAACCTCGAAACCTTTCGTGAGTCCCGCATTCAGCGCCAGGCCCACGTGACCGCCGTTGGGCACCTCGTAGTACGTCACCGCCATCCCCGCGTCCCGGGCGGCTGCGGAGACTGCCTTGGCCGCCGCCACGTACGTAGTATCGTCCGAACCTACGGTGAAAACTGCCGTGGTGTTGGGGAACTGCTTCCCCTTCATGATGTTGATGGGCTTCTGGGCGTCATATGCGGCTTGGCTGCCGCCGAAGATGCTTGCGAGGTTGTCGGCCGGATCCTCTGCGCCGGGGAATTCTTCGCCGGAGATGTCCACTACGTTGCCCCATATCTCCGGGTATTTGACCGCGAAGGAGATGGCACATTGGCCGCCGTTGGAGTACCCGGCAATGGCCCAGTGCTCGCGGTCGGGGAGGATGTTCAAATTGGCTTTGGCCCAGTTCACCACGTCCTCGTTGATGTACTTCTCCACATTGCCGTACTTGGCGGTGTCAAGGCAGAGGGTGTCATTCTGGTCCGGGCCGATCTGGTCTGCGACGATCGCGATAGGTGCCAGACCGTTGTTCTTGGCCGCGAACCCGTCCAGGGCGGCGGAAACGTATTGCGGATCCGGGAGCCCCGGCTGGCCCATCATGAGGACGAACAAGGGCAGCTTGGGCGGATCGGCGGTCAGGGCGGCAGGGGGCAAATAGATGCCCGCGGGTCTGGCATCGAAACCGGAGGCGGTGGCTGGAATGACCTGGGTGCCCGCTTCGCCCTTCGCGTGCAGATTGGCAGGGGCCTTCCAGCTTTGCCACAGGGGACCCACCGGAATGGAGGCGTCCGGGTCCGGTTTGGCCAGTTGGATGGCATCCTCCGTGGAGATTCCCAATGCCGAGCCCAACGTCTTGTTCAGTCCGAATTCCGTGTTGATACCAAGGGCAGCGACCACCACGAACACTGGAATGGACACTGCAGCCACCGCTTTCCGCCACCGCGGGCTGTGGCGGAAGCTGACCGCGGCCAGACCCAGGGCGGCGAAGCAGGAAATCGCCCAGAACCACACCCGCGGTGTCAGCCCTACGTGGAAGACGTCCATCACGTCTTCCACGATCCACACCGTCAACCATCCCACCAGGGCTGCGACCATGACGGCCGTGATCGCGGTGAGTGCCCAGCGCGCTGACGGTCTGAGGAACAGCAACAGGAAGAACCCGACGGCGATCACCCCGGCAACGGTCATGACCAGGGGGCCGCTGATCTCGAGCTTCAGGACGTCGTTCATGGCTGGGAGACCCGGTCCGGCGTCATGCGGCGGGCTCCTTGGCTACCATCTGCCGCAACAACCCGGCGCTTTGCGCGGGGGAGAGCCCGGGCAGGTAGGCGGAACCCACAGCGATACCGATGGACGGCAAGGCCAACGGATCCTGGTAGTACATGTACAAGGTCCGGTGCTCAGGCTGGAACCGGGACTTGAAGGCTGCCAACGACTTGAAGCCGTACATGGGCTCCAGTGCGTTCCCGAGAAGCGCAAGGACGCGGTCCAGGGTGCTGTGGTCCACGGTGCTGTGATCTCCCACGCCGGCATGGGCTCCAGTATTGGCGAGCGGAGAGCCGGACAACGAGATTTGGGGCACTTCCTCCTTGAAATGGGTTACAGCAGAAGCGATCAGGAACTCCATGACCCCCTTGAAGCCTGTGGTGCGGCGGCGCATGAAGTCCAGCGTCCACCCCGAGATGACACCGTCCCTGAAGACGGGAAGCCAGCTGGTGACTCCATGGACCAGGCCGTCATCATCCACGGCCACACAGCAGAGCACCTCGGGGTCTTTTAGTTCGTTCAGGCCACCCAAGGTGAAACCCATCTCAGGAAGTGCTTTGTCAGCCACCCACTCTTCGGAGATCTCTGCTAGCTGTGCTCTGATTCCCGGCGGCATTGCGGGGTAGCTGTACCAGTGATCCTTGATGGAGAGCTTGTCTGCTCGGTTCAGGGCCGTGCGGACGTTCTGCCATTCCTTCCCCTTGAACGTCATGGCCTGGACGTTGAGGAGAGTCTCTTCCGCCACTTCCAGCTTCCTGAAGCCATGGGGGAGCAGCGCAGCATCGAGCTCTGCCGTGGCTGAGTAGAAGCACGGAATCAGCCCAAGGCTGGAGCAGTGCTTCACGAAACCCGTGGCTGCCTCAGCATGGAGTTCGTCCGCGCCGAAGGGCCCCGCAACTGTGAGGGCCACGCCGTTGTGGACCTGATACGCAACACCGGCCTTCCGGTCCGGAGTAAACCAGTACTGGTTGTTGTCCCATAGGACCATCCAGGACAGTGTTCCGCCGCCATCATGCAACAGTTCCCTGGCGTGGCCCAGGTCTGCTGCCGGATCAGTGGCGAGCATCCGGAACCGACGGAAGTTATTCAGGACAAGTACCAGGATGCAGAGCCAAATGATGTCCCCGCCCAGTCCGTATACCACCGTGCTTAGCAAGCCTTGCGGGAGTGCCACCACAAACGGGACAGGGAAGGGAACCAGAATGTGTGTCAGCTGCCCGGCAAGATCCAACAGCGTGGAGCGGCCCGGGTTGCCTTCAATGAACCAGAACACGACGTAGAAGATCACTGCAGCAACGGCGAGGAGGAGCGAAGTTCGGCCAAGGACCCGATATCCGGCGTCGCTCGACTCGACCCGGAACTTATGCCGGTTTACCAGCAGCAGCGCCCCGATGATGACAGGGGCGAGGACCGCGGGGACCGCGTATAGGAGGAGGTACGCGAAGTCGTCGTCGCCTACGGTGACGTCCGGATCTGTCACGTACTGGACGATGGACAGGACGGTCACGGCAGCCAGGTACAGCTGGATGATGAGCGTCAGCCGGTACGCGAGCCGGCGGCCACGCCGGAGCCCTTCGGCGCAGACGAGCAGCAGGAGAACCGGAATCAGTGTAAGGATCGCCGCTCCGAAGCTCTGGACTCCGACGATGCTCTGCAAGGTGACACAGTTGTTGTCGTTGTTGCACGCTTCCTGCACCTCATCGGCGTTGGGACTGGCCTGGAGCATGACCTCGGATACGACGGACAGGGGCCCGATTTCCCACGTTCCGGTTAGTTGCGTGAGTAAAGGTCCGACGGCGAAGACGCCCACCACGGTGCCCACCAGGAAACGCGTCTCTCGGAGGCTTGAGGAGTGGAGTGATCCTGCCCGGTGGCGCAGCACCAGCGCCTGGATGATCCAACCGGCCAGGATGCCGATCACGGCTCCGGCAAGTGCTTGCAAGGTTTGGGCGACCCCTACGAAGAGGGCAAACATCAGCGTGGCGGCCAGCAGCCATGTCCTCAGGCGGCGACGCCACAGTGCCTCGAGCGCCGCCGTCGAGCATCCCAAAGCAGCGGCGGCGCCACCATAGGCACCTACAACGTATTCGCCGCCCAGGAAACTGAGCCATTGGTCGCTGGCATCCGTTCCGAAGGTTACGAGTGCTACAAGCACAAGGGCGCTGAGGGCTGAACCGGCTACGAAGGCAGCCAAAGCAAACCAGGGGCCCATAACGCGTTCGGCGATGCCCACACCCACTAGGATCGCGGCGGTACAGGCCAGGTAGTCCAGCAAGGAAGAGGCGAAGAATGCTGACGTGAAGATCGACCACCACGGTCCGGGCTCCACGGCCAGGCCGATTCCCACTTGATCCAACAAGACTTGGCCGGGGCCGTTGACGAGGCTACCGGAGACGGCACCCAGCACCCAGAAGAGCACTACGAGAACCAGCGTCAGTGGCAACCTCCGCACGGTTGCCAGCCCGCGCATGTTGCCCCGAAATCCAACAGCCGTGCTCATGTGATGTCCCCTTCACCGGTTGCAGCACCGGTAACCCCGGCTGGCCACCATTCTGCCCTGCAGCAGGCGGTTAGGGGAGGGTTTGGTAACTCTCGACGGCGGCGGGTCGCCGGTGGCAGTTAGCCTAGTCCCGCTTCCAAGGGCCGGGGTTCACGCGGTACAGCACAGCCGCGCCGATCACGGCACCCAGGATGGCGCCAAACAGCGCACTGCCGGCGGCGCGACCGAGAAGGGCACCGGCGACGGCGCCGAGCAAAGCACCGAGGAACAAGCCCCTGCCGTTGCGGTGCGGTTTATTAGTCATGGTCACAGCCTAAGGGGCTGCTGCTAGTGGATGGAGGGAACAGAGCGGGGCCGGACGACCAGCCATAGCGCGGCGATCGCGCCGGTGATGCAGGCGGCCATGACGGCACCCATGGGGACGGCGGAACTGACGCCCAACCAACCGACGACAGGCGGGACAACTCCGGCCATCATGAACTGGGACGCGCCCAGCAGGGATGCAGCAGTGCCTGCTTGTGCTCCGTGATTGGCCAAGGACAGGACCTGAACGCACGGGAACATGAAGCCAGTGGCGCAAATGTAGAACCACAACGGAATGAGGATTCCCCACAGCCCCACTTGGAACAGGTCAAGCACCACGATCAGCAGAGCGGTGAACAGCATGAAGACCGTGGCTCCCGCCACGATCCACTGTGGTGCCACTCGCCGGATCAGGCGTGAGCTGATCTGCACACCTGCCACGATGCCCAGGGAGTTGATGCCAAAGAGGAGGCCGTATTCCTGCGGCGAAAAGCCGTAGACGTTCTGGAAGAGGAACGTAGAAGCCGAGAGGTAGGCAAAAAGCCCACCGAAGTTGAGGCTTCCCACGAGCACCATGCCTACGAAAATCCTGTCTGTCAGGACGGTCTTGTAGCGTTGCCTCACTGTGACGGTGGACTTTCCGCGCTGGGCTGCCGGAAGTGTCTCCCGAATGAAGAAGATGGAGGCAAGGATCACCAGCAGGCCATAACCGGCCAGGAAGTAGAAGATGCCCGGCCAAGGGAACGCCAGCAGCAGTTGGGATCCGATGACCGGTGCCAGGATCGGTGCCAGGCCGTTGACCAGTGACATCCTTGAAAACATCCGGACCATGGAGTAGCCGTGAAAGAGGTCCCGGACCATGGCCATGGCCACCACCCCACCTCCGGCAGCACCGATTCCCATGAGCACGCGGAAGAGGGAGAGCATCCCGATGTCCGTGGCCAGCGCTGCGCCGAGCGAGGAGCCGATGTGCACAGCGGTGGCAAGAATCAAAGGCAGCCGACGCCCCACCTTGTCACTGAAGGGCCCCACGAGTAACTGGCCGAGCCCGAAGCCAACCGTTGTCCCGGTCAGCGTAAGTTGGATTGCTGCTGCCGAGACATCAAAGCTCTCTTCCAAGGCGGGGAACGCCGGAAGATACAGGTCGATGGTGAAAGGACCCAGGGCAGTCAGTGCGCCCAGCAGGAGAATGTAGACAAGTTTTTCGCGTCGGCTCAGAGAATCACCCGGAGCAATGGGAGAGGTCACGATCATCAATCCTATGGCCTGGATCATATTTATTGGACGCATGACAGGCGCGCCACGGCGTGATCCCGAAAGTTCAGCAGGAACCTGAATGATAGCTTTGAGGACAGGTGTCCGCGACGATAGTTTTCCGCCGCGTTCGCCCTACACGATGCCCAGAGGAAGCAGTTAGGCGGAACCCATGAGTGGACGTCACACCGGCCGGCCCAGTCAAGGACCAGCCATTCGTACTTTGCCGAAGACCCTCAAGCTCGTAGCAAGGCTGGCTCCGAGGCAACTCAACGACGAAATCGCCCTGGCGAAGGTAGAACTCAAGCGTAAGGCCACGCAAGTTGGCATCGCTGGTGCCTTCTTCGGAGTGGCGCTCGTCTTCCTGGCGCTTCTGGTGATTGCGCTGGTTGTCGCGGCGATCCTTGGTTTGGCCACCATCATGCCCGGCTGGCTCGCGGCACTGATTGTTGCCGCCTTCTTTCTGGTGATTGTGGCAATCGCATCCCTGATCGGCATAGCCAAATTCAAGAAGGCCATGCCCTTGGTCCCCGAAGACACCATCCGCGGGATCAAGCACGATCTCGGAATAGCCAAGGAAGGTTCCGACTTCGACGAGTCGATCCTGGATCCCGATTCGCCTGCTGCCAAGGCTGCCAAGGCTGAAAAGGAAGCAGCCGCAGAGAAGGCCAAGGCAGAAAAAGCTGCAAAGGAAGCCGCCAAGGAAGCAGACGCCGTCAAGGCGCCCACTGAAGCCGAGCTTCGCTCCCGGTTGAAGCGGCGCCGTGAACACCTGACCGGCGTCCGCGACGAGCTCGGCGAACAGCTGGACGTCAAGAAGCAGGGCCAGGCCTTGCTGGAGAGCGCCAACGGAAAGTTCCAAGAGGGCAAGGAGTTCGCTGCCGTGAAGTTTACCGAGCTCGGAGACTCTGTACCCGATAGTCTCACCGAACGGTTCGCCGCCCGGTGGAAGGACCTCGCGGCGTTCGCCACTGCTGCGGTGGTCTTCGTTTTTGCGCTGCGGAAGCTGCTGAAGAAGTAGCAGCGGCCAGCGGCACCAAACACTGAAGACGAGGAAGGGGGACAGGATGAGATTGATCGGAGCTGGGTCGCACCCCGACCGGCCGCAGGTTGATCATGACGTCATCGTCACTGTCCCCAACATCCTCACGGTCCTTCGCTTCATGGGTGTGCCGCTGTTTGTCTGGCTCGTGTTGTCGGAGCAGGAGTACGGCTTCGCGGTGCTGGTGCTGGTGATCATGGGCAGCACCGACTGGGTAGATGGCTACATCGCCAGACGCTTCGACCAGACGTCCAGACTTGGGCGCATACTGGATCCGATGGCCGACCGGGCCGCCCTCCTGGCCGTCGCGTTCACGCTGGCGATTGCCGGCGTCGTGCAGTGGTGGTACCTGGCCGCGCTGCTGGTGCCTGACGCCGTCCTGGCCATCGCATCTTTGATTTATTTCCGCAGCCACCCGGACCTACCGGTGAGCATCATCGGAAAAATCCGCACAGCGCTGCTGCTGGTCGGCACGCCATTGCTTGTCCTGTCCAAGCTGCCCATTGCTTTCACGGAGGTCTACTTCGTGGCTGCATGGACGTTCCTGGGCTTCGGCCTGATCGGCCACTGGATTGCGGCCTACAACTATTTTTGGGCCATCTTGCGTAAGGGTAAAGAATTGAAAACCGACGACGGCGGACGAGGCTGATGGTCTGGCTGGCGGTTTTTCTCGCGGTAGTTGGTGCCTTCTTCCTCGCCATCGGCGCCCAGCGGCAAGGCAGCGCGGTGAAAGCCGACACCGGTGGCTTGGCACTCAGCTCCAATGGTTTCCTGCGGCTCCTGCGTAACCCCCGCTGGATGCTCGGACTTTTGTTCCTTGTCCTGGGAATGGTGCTGAACGCAATCGCCCTGGTGTCCGCACCCCTCACAGTGGTGCAGCCCATCGGTGCCATCGCCCTGGTCATCACCACAGTAGTTAACGCCAAGGACCAGGGCCTGAGCATCAACCGCGCCACCGTGGTGGCCATCAGCGCCTGTGTTACGGGTTCAGCGCTCTTTGTGCTGCTGGCGGTCAACGTCACCCAGGAGAACCATCACGTAAATAGTGACGACGAGCTGACTATTGTCCTCCTTCTGGCTCTTGCCGTGGGTATTTTTGGCCCCTTGGCCGTGATGTTCAAACACCGGATGAGTGCCTTTATTTACATCCTGGGGGCCGGTGTCCTGTTCGGCTTTGTTGCCGTCCTCACCCGCATCATCGGCAAGCACTTGCTCGACCCCAACGGCCTCTTCCTGCTCAACGTTCAGTGGTACACCCTCATTGCCATAGTGGCCGCCGGGGGACTGGGCTCCTGGTTCGTCCAGAGTGCGTACTCAGGGGGACCGCCGGACCTGGTCATCGCAGGCCTGACGGTTATCGATCCGATGGTGGGCATCGCAATTGGCATCATAATCCTTGGTGAACTTCGTCCCGATGTCCACGCCGTGATGGCCATCGCCATGGCCACGGCCGCTACGCTTGCTATCGTGGGGGTTATTGCCCTGAGCCGGCACCATCCGGAAGTCACCAAACGCAAGAAGGACGCGAAGGCGGCTGCCAACCGGAAGGCTTAGGTCAGAGCTACACCTTGCGCCACCGCTATTGCGGGCGGCAAACCGGCGACACCGCAGCATTGCCACAAGCAACGCTGTCCGCACCGTGACCATCAGGAGTTCTCCACGTGACCATTCCCGACACCAACAAGCCCCTCACTATTCTGATCGCCGCGGATACCTACCCGCCGCACGTCAACGGTGCCGCCCAGTTCGGCTACCGCCTGGCCAAGGGGATGACCGCACGTGGGCACAACGTGCACGTGTTGGCCTGCCGGCCGGATACGGGCAAGAGTTACACCGAGTTCCGCGATGAAGCCACCGTTCACCGGCTCCGCTCCCATGGCGTCTTCACCCACGAGTATTTCCGGATCTGCTTCCCGTGGGAAATCAAGAAGGAAATCAGCCTTCTTTTCGACAAGGTCCAGCCGGATGTCGTCCATATACAGAGCCACTACATGATCGGCGAGCACGTCCTCTATGAGGCTGTTAAGCGCGGAATCCGGATTGTGGCGACCAACCACTTCATGCCCGAGAACCTCAACCCGTTCCTTCCGTTCCCACAGTGGTTCAAGGACATCGTTGGCCGGATTTCCTGGAAGGATATGGGCAAAGTCATGGGCCAGGCGGATGTTGTCACCACGCCCACGCCGCTCGCCGCCAAGGCGATGCATCAGCACGCCTTCCTGCATAAGGTCCTGCCCCTTTCCAACGGCATCGACTCCTCGGCCTACGAGCTCCAGCCCGGCGAGTTCATCGAGCCGCACGCCAACCCCACCGTCCTGTTCGTGGGCCGCCTGGCCGAAGAGAAGCACATCAACGTGCTGATCGACGCCGTGGCCAAGACCCCGCGCGAACTGAACGTGAACCTGGAAATCGTGGGTGGTGGCGAGGTCCGGCCAGCCCTTGAAGCCCAGGTCGCGAAACTTGGGCTGGGGGACCGGGTAAGGTTCCTCGGGCTGGCGAGCGACGACGACCTCCGTGAGGCGTACATCAAAGCCGATATCTTCTGCATGCCCGGTACGGCCGAGCTTCAGTCACTGGTGACATTGGAGGCCATGTCTGCTTCCACTCCTGTGCTGCTGGCCAACGCCATGGCGCTTCCGCACCTTGTTCGTGACGGGGAGAACGGCTATCTCTTCACCCCCAACGACGCCAATGAGCTCTCTGCAAAGATTACCCGGCTGGTGGAGCTGCCCAAGGACGAACTTGAGGCCATGGGCAAGCTGAGCCGCGAGATGGTGGAACCGCACAGCATCAACGGCACCCTCCAGACATTCGAGGACCTCTACAGGGGCGCATGCTACGAGGACATGGTGGTGTGACAAAAGCACTCCCCGGCACCTATTAGAATTGCTGGAGTGCTTTGCCCGGTATAGCTGTTTTCAGCGGCCGGACCGGGCATCAAGGGGCTATAGCTCAGCTGGTTAGAGCGCGGGACTCATAATCCTAAGGTCCTCGGTTCAAGTCCGAGTAGCCCTACAGTTCACACGGGAGCCGTGGGCGACGTTCATTCTCGTCGCCCACGGCTCTTTGGCTGGCCGTTTAACTCATAGCCGCAGCCAATTCGGAGCGTATACGGGCTTCCTCCCCGCTTCCCGTGGTCGGTAACCGCAGAAGGCGGATCTTATGCGCGCGGCAGATGGCATCTTTGAGCTCGTCCCGGACTTGTTGCGCGGGATTGTTTTCGTGGAAAGCGAAACCGTCAACTTCAATCGCCAGAACCGGCATGTTGGTGACGCGGTTGTAGACCACGAAGTCCAGGCTTGCCCGGTTCTGGACAAAGGAAGCCTGTTGGGAGGTGAGTGTCGCACGATCGCGAAGCAGATTTCTCAGCAGGACCTGTGGCGCCACAGCTAAGTCGGAAAACGGCGCGTCCTCAAGGACCTCCGATAGGAGAGTCCAAATAATATTCTCCGATGTGTACGTGGAGCCATTCCGGAGTCTGGCGGCCAAGGGGCGCAGCAGTGCTGAGTATTCTCTGTACAGGAGGTCGAAGACTGACACGACGTTGCTGTCGAAAACACTCTCCTCCGGATTTCGGTAGCGAATGAAGTGCACCAGATCTCGAAGGTGTCGACTTCTTGGCAGCATCTCATTGTTGGTCACAAGTACGAACCGCTTCACTGCACGGGAGACGGCGACATTTACGAGGTGCGGGTCATCGACGAAGTTGACGCCTTGGTGTCCGCTGTTTGTCTCGTCCAGGACTGTGCTCATGATGATCACGTCCTTCTGCCGTCCTTGGAATTTATGGACTGTATCGGCGTGGATGCTATTGAGCAGGGCGTCGGCAACTTTATCCACTTGCCGTCGATACGGTGTCACCACGCCGATCTGCTCGTTGCTGATCCCTGAGCAGAATCGCCCGAGGACCTCCTTGGCAATGACGTCCGCCTCACGCTGATTGGTTCGGCCTCCGCTGTTGTGCTGCCGCATGTGGTTCCCCTCGGCGGTCCGGACAACCACCAACGGCTGACCGCCCGACCCGCTGGAGGTGTAGGGGACCAGCCTCCCGCCGTAGAACTTCCTGTTACAAAAGTCGATGATCGCTGGATCGCAGCGGTAATGTTCCCGAAGCATGGTGCGGGGAAGGTCATCGCCGAACCGTTCGATGATTGAGGACAGAATATTGTGCTTCTTGTAGTCCACGCTGGCGGACGGGGCCTTCGTGGAGTTCCTTGATGCTCCTTCATCGGCGATGTGCTGCAGTTGCTGAAGGTCGCCGACCACAATGATGTTCCGGGCGCGCGAGAGTGCCAGGCCAGCGGCGAGCAGATCAACTTGGGAGGCCTCGTCGATGATCAGGTAGTCGAGGAGCTGTCCTGTAGGAACACTTCGTCGCAGGGAGTGGCACGTGCTCAGAATCACCGGGTAGTCAGCGGTAAAGTCCGCGAAGTTTGTCCTGTACGTGGCTTCTACGTGGATCCGCCTGCGCATGCGGGCGTAGCGGCGATGGAGAGATGTTTCGAGCGTCTGCCTGGAAGCCCGCCGATGCTCCTTCTCAAGACGTCTGTAGTCCTCATTTGCCAGCAGCCACTCCGCTTGATCGATGAGCTTTTCAAGCTCCTTGATCTTGTTGTCGTAGTAGGCGCCCTGCAGTCGCAGAACGACGTCAGTGTCGTGAGGATCGACTCGTCCGAGTTCTCCATATCGGAGGCGAAGCCTCAGGCGGCGGAATAGTTTTCGGAGCGGTCCCGCTTCGACGGGCATGAATGCGGTGTCGGCCAGGAATTCAAGGATCCGAGCGGACGGAGCACGCAATAGCGGGGCGCCTTCCAGCGCGGGCAACTCACGAGTGTCTGCCTGGAGCAGGAAATGACGCCTCTCGAGTTGGTAGGCGTCGAGCTCTTGCTTCCACATGGCCAGTTGTCTTGCGGTCCCTTGCAGGGTCTGCAGGCGACTGTCGAGTTCGGCCACATATTCTGCCGGGGGTGCCTCGGCGGGTGGCATGCCGACGAATTGATCGACGGCGGCGTTCCTGGCTTCCTGCCTGCCGAAGAATTCGGTGATTTTCTCCTTCCGACCGAGGTCGGCCACGATGTGTCCGTAGCCTTCCTCGACAAGTTTGTCCCGGACATTTTCCACGGCGGCGTTGTTGAAAGACACGATCCCAACCTTTTGGCCTGGAACAGTGACGATGTTGGCCACAAGGTTCAGTATGGTTTGGGTCTTGCCCGTGCCGGGTGGACCGTCGATCACCGAAATTCGATTGCTGAGTCCTTTCAGGAGAGCCTCGCGTTGACTGATGTTTGACGAGAAAGGCAGTATCGGATGCCGTTGAATCTCTTCCGGGGAATTTAAGGGTTGGCGCTGGAGCAGGACTTCCAGGGCGCTTCCTGTTGGGACGCGCCTGAAATCCTCGTACTGCCGGCGTAGCGGATCGTCCTCCCTAAGCTTCGAGGCGACCTCACGCCAGTAATCCAACACGACCTGGGCATTTATTTCTTCCTCGGACGGCTGGGAAATTGTTATCTCGGTGTCACGACAGGTTTCATATCCGGGTCCTGCGTCACCCGTGTGAAAAACACGCAACCATGTCCCGTGAGGCGAGTCGAAACGGAGGACCTCGGTGACGGCCTCAAGCACCTTGGCGCGCACGGTTACCGTGTCCCGCGGTCTTAGGAGTATGGGCGCTGGATTCTGGAGAACAACGACCTTGTCGGCCGAGTATTTGTATGTCTTTCCGGAACTGAAGGTGATATGCGTGAAAGCACCGGCAGCACGGTACTCCGTCACGTCCGGAGTCTTGTCATCAAGGCCATTCTGGTGACGACTGCGGACCAGAATCGCCTCGTAACGTGGATTGATCACTGTAAGTCCCCCAAATTCTTGTGCAGCGTTGCACTAACGACGTTACAGAACTGTCCGCTGCCACCAGATGCTTCGGGAGCCGAAAGGACACCTCAAGCGTTGCGGGGAACCAAGAAATTGAGGTATGTTACTGATCAGTAACTTACTACTCGCCGGTAACTTCTCTGCCCTGCCACTTCAGCCCGTGGGTTCAGCGCAGTTGGCCCGGACCTGACGTGGTCGCAGGTGACCACCCTTGAAGGAGCGAATATGTCCAACGCTGCATTCGACGCCACCACCCTTCCGTATGCCGATGGTGACTTCTACGCCTTTGAGCAGATGCTGACGGGAAAAGAGCAGGACCGACTGGCGGAGGTCCGTGAATTTCTCGCCCGCGAGGTCAAGCCCATCGCGGTGGATTGCTGGAACCGCGGCGAGTTCCCGATGGACCTTATTCCCAAGCTCGGCGAACTGGACCTTGTCAGTCCTGTCCGCCGCCAGGGGTACTCAAACCTGTTTGCAGGCATGCTCCATGCTGAAGTGACCCGCGCGGACGCTTCGATTGCCACCTTTATGGGCGTCCACGACGGACTCTTCACAGGCTCCATCGAGGCCCTCGCGTCGCAGGAGCAGAAGGATGCCTGGCTGCCGGATATCTATTCACTGAAGAAGATCGGCGCCTTCGGGCTGACCGAACCCTTGGGTGGCTCGGATGTCGCAGGCGGAACGCGCACGACCGCCCGGCGCGATGGTGACAACTGGATCCTCAACGGCGCCAAGCGCTGGATTGGCAACGCCACCTTCTCCGATTGGGTGGTCATCTACGCCAAGGACATGGCAGACAACCAGGTCAAGGCATTCCTGGTGGACACTTCGTTGCCCGGCTACTCGGCCACCAAGATTGAAAACAAAATCTCCCTGCGTACCGTGCAGAATGCGGACATTATTCTTGACAATGTGGTGGTGCCGGACTTCTTCAAGCTCGCCAACGGCAACAGCTTCCGCGACACAAACAAGGTCTTGAAAGTAACGCGCCTGGCCGTCGCGTGGCAGGCCGTGGGGCTGCAAATGGCCGCCTTCGATGTCGCCCGCAGTTACGCCGTGGAGCGCCAGCAGTTCGGACGCCCACTGGCCGCGTTCCAGTTGGTGCAAAACCAACTGGTTCAAATCCTCGGAAACACCGTGGCCTCAATGGGCATGATGGTCCGTCTGGCCCAACTCGAAGACGCCGGTGTGGCCAAGGATGAGCAGTCAGCTTTGGCAAAGGCCTTCACTACGGCACGTATGCGCGAAAGCGTTGCCCTGGGACGCAGCATCCTGGGTGGAAACGGCATCGTCACGGACTACGGCATGGCCAAGATCTTCTCGGATGCCGAGGCCATCTACTCTTACGAGGGCACGCATGAGATCAACACCCTGGTGACCGGCCGGGCCATCACGGGCGTTTCGGCCATCGTGTAGAACGCCCGCTGGCGTGGGGGAGACGCGGCGGGGACTTTGGCGATGCTGGGACTCACTTGAGCGGCAGTAGTATGGACGGCCGCATGTCCGTCACAAAGCCCAACGGATTGACGTAGTCCTCGCCCCTCCTCACGCCCCAATGGAGGCAGGTGGCACTGCCGCAGTGACCGGGTTCCATCGTGCCGATGACCTGACCTTTGCGGACAGCGTCACCTGTTTTCAGTTCGCTGATCACGGGCTCGAAACTGCTCTTGAGGCCATCGCCTTGATCAATGGTCAGTACCGGGCGATCAACCACGACGCCGGCAAAGGTCACCACGCCATCAGACGGCGCGGTGACGGGTGCGCCGTCGTGAGTTGGTCCCAAGTCCACACCCCGATGCCCGCTGAGCCACGGTTTGTCCGGTGGGTCGAACGTTCGCAGGACGGAAGGCTCGGGGGAGAGTGGCCAACTCCACTGCCCCTGTGTCGACTGTGTCATCGTCGGATCCGGACTGGCCGGTGTAGCTGCGCTTGCGCTGCCGACAACGATGGCCGAGGCAGCAAACGTGGTCAATATGAGCTTGAAAACGGTCATGGAACCAGCCTTCCCGGACAGCCCCGGTGGCGCGACAGGTTGGCTTCCGTATGTGGATAACGGCTGGCTTCCCGCGGTCAAATCAGTGGGGTCGCTGTAGTACACTTGGTGGAGCAGTTTGCTGTGCCCTCAAGCTTGTTCAGGGACATGTCTCATTCAGATGTGTGAGGGTCCCAGGCTGACTACGCGTATCCAGCCCTCCACCAGCTAAGCCTCATGGCTTTATGCTGCGGAGGATTGCGCCTCTTGCGGTCCGGCCGAGCTCAGGCTCCGTGCCGGATGAGAAGTGCAATGGATGCCAGGAGCCACGCCCAACCGGGCAAAGGCTAAACAACCGTCAACTATTGGCAGGGTAAGAGCAGCCCCATGGGCTCTCTCATGAATGACCTGCCGGAAGGAGCGTCGGCATGCCCGTCGTAACTATGCGCCAGCTGCTTGACAGCGGCGTCCACTTTGGACACCAGACCCGTCGTTGGAACCCGAAGATGAAGCGCTTCATCTTCACGGAGCGCAACGGCATCTACATCATTGACCTCCAGCAGTCGCTGTCCTACATCGACCGCGCCTACGAGTTCGTCAAGGCTACTGTCGCCCACGGCGGCACCGTCCTGTTCGTTGGCACCAAGAAGCAGGCTCAGGAAGCAATTGCCGAGCAGGCTACCCGCGTTGGCCAGCCGTACGTCAACCAGCGTTGGTTGGGCGGTATGCTCACCAACTTCCAGACCGTCGCCAAGCGTATCCAGCGCATGAAGGAACTCGAAGAGATCAACTTCGACGACGTCGCCGGTTCGGCTTACACCAAGAAGGAGCTCCTGCTCCTCAAGCGTGAACTCACCAAGCTTGAGTCCAACCTCGGTGGTATCCGCAACCTGACCAAGGCTCCCTCGGTTCTCTGGGTTGTTGACACCAAGAAGGAACACCTTGCTGTTGACGAAGCCAAGAAGCTGAACATCCCTGTTGTAGCCATCCTGGACACCAACTGCGACCCCGACGAAGTTGACTTCCCGATCCCGGGTAACGACGACGCCATTCGCTCCGTCAACCTCCTCACCCGCGTTGTTGCCGACGCCGTAGCTGAGGGCCTCATCGCCCGCAACCAGCGCGCAACGGGCACCACCGAAGCTCCGGAAGAGCCGCTGGCTGAGTGGGAGCGCGAGCTCCTCGAAGGCAGCAAGGCTGAAGAAGCAGCAGCAGCTGAGGCTCCGGCCGCAGAAGCTCCCGCAGCAGAAGCTCCCGAAGCAACTGAAGCTGCAGCCGGCGAAGCCGAAGCAGCCAAGTAAATCTGGACCTTCCCTGATGCTGGATACAGCGTCGGGGGCAACTGACAGGATGGCGGCTCACACGGTGGGCTGCCGTCCTGTCAGTCCGTAAACACACAAATTTCTAGACAGAGGGGTTCACATGGCGAACTACACTGCTGCTGACATCAAGGCCCTGCGCGAGCGCACGGGCGCCGGCATGATGGACGTCAAGAAGGCTCTTGACGAAGCCAACGGTGACGCTGAGAAGGCCATCGAGATCATCCGCATCAAGGGCCTCAAGGGTGCTACCAAGCGCGAAGGCCGTTCCACTGCTGAAGGCCTGGTTGCCGCCAAGGTCAACGGCGGCGTCGGCGTAATGATCGAGGTCAACTGCGAGACTGACTTCGTCGCCAAGGCTGACAAGTTCATCCAGCTGGCCGACAAGGTCCTCAACGTTGCAGTCGAGTCCGGCGCAGCCGACCTCGAGACCCTGCTGGCCACCGAGGTCGACGGCAAGCCGTTGTCCGAGGTTGTTGTCGAAGAAGGCGCAGTCCTCGGCGAGAAGGTTGTTGTCCGCCGTATCTCCCGCGTTGAGGGCACCACGGTTGACGCTTACCTGCACAAGACGTCCAAGGACCTCCCGGCCCAGGTCGGCGTGCTGTTTGCAGTCGACGGTGAGGGCGAAGCCGCTGCCACCGCCGCACACGACATCGCTGTCCACGTTGCAGCCATGGCTCCGAACTACCTGACCCGCGAGGATGTCCCGGCCGAACTGGTCGAGTCCGAGCGCCGTATCGCAGAAGAGACCGCAAAGGCTGAAGGCAAGCCCGAAGCTGCTCTTTCCAAGATCGTTGAAGGCCGCGTGACGGGCTTCTACAAGGGTGAAGTTCTGGTTGACCAGGCATTCGCCAAGGACTCCAAGAAGACTGTTGCACAGGTCCTCGAAGAAGCCGGCGTCAAGGCAACCGCAGTAACCCGTTTCCGCGTCGGAAACTAGTAATTCATGAAAAGGGGTGGTCACTTCGGTGGCCGCCCCTTTTTCATGCACCCGTCCGGGTAGTACCTGCGCGGACCCACAGCACGATAATCTAGCCAGAGTCCACCAACGGGAAGGCACCATGGAAACCGTCAACACTGCTATCCAGCCCGAGAAGACCCGTCGACGTGTACTTCTGAAACTCTCCGGCGAGGTCATAGGCGGAGGCAAGCTCGGCGTCGATCCGGAGACGGTCCGCGCCATTGCCAAGCAAATCGCGGCAGCAGTCACCGAGGTAGAGGTGGCAATTGTTGTCGGCGGCGGTAACTTCTTCCGCGGCGCCGAACTGTCGCAAAGCGGTATGGACCGCTCCCGGGCCGACTACATGGGCATGCTGGGCACTGTGATGAACTGCCTGGCGCTGCAGGACTTCCTGGAGCAAGCCGGTGTGGAGACCAGGGTCCAGAGCGCCATCACCATGGGCCAGGTCGCGGAGGCCTACATTCCCCGCCGCGCCATCCGCCACATGGAAAAGGGCCGCGTGGTCATTTTCGGCGCAGGCGCCGGATTGCCCTACTTCTCCACAGACACCGTTGCGGCGCAGCGGGCCCTCGAAGTGCACGCAGACGTGGTCCTCATGGCCAAGAGCGGTGTGGACGGTGTTTACACCGCGGATCCCAAGAAGGACCCCACAGCCGAGAAATTGGATGTGCTCAGCTACGATGACGCCTTGCGCCGTGACATCCGGGTCATGGACCAGACCGCAATGACCATGTGCAAGGACAACAGCCTCTCCATGGTGGTCTTCGGCATGGAAGGTGAGGGCAACGTTACCCGCGCCATCCTTGGCGAAACGCTGGGAACCCTGGTTACTCCCTAGCAAGGGCTAGGATATTTCTAGGACCGTCCGCCCTTGGTGGCGGATCTTTACTGTGCATTGATTTACTGTGCATTGCCGCCTGAAGTTGGGCAGCAACTATTTCTGAGGAGAAACCCGTGATCGAAGAGACCTTGCTCGAAGCCGGCGAGAAGATGGATAAGGCGGTGGAGGTAGCCAAGGACGATTTCGCGTCGATCCGCACTGGCCGGGCGAACCCCGCCCTCTACAATAAGGTGATCGTCGAGTACTACGGCACGCCGACTCCGCTCCAGCAGCTGGCCTCATTCGGTGTGCCGGATGCCCGGACCATCCTGATCACCCCTTACGACAAGACAGCCTTGCGTGACATCGAGAAGGCACTGAGCGACTCTGAGGTTGGCGCCAACCCTTCCAACGACGGCAATGTCATCCGCGTGACCATCCCGGAGCTCACCAAGGAGCGCCGCAAGGAATACGTGAAGATCGTCAAGGGCAAGGGTGAGGACGCCAAGGTTTCCATCCGAAGCATCCGCCGTAAGGCCAAGGACTCCCTGGACAAGCTCGTCAAAGACGGCGAAGCCGGAGAGGACGAGGGCGCACGCGCTGAGAAGGAACTCGACGCCCTGACCAAGCAGCATGTGGACAGCATCGACGAACTGCTCAAGCGCAAGGAAGCCGAGCTGCTCGAGGTCTGATGAACCAGGCTGAGCCGGCGCCCGCCGAGCGGGTCCCGACACGCGATACCCCCAAGCGCGTCAGGCGCGTGCGGAAGAACCCCACACCCAAGGCCGGCCGGAATCTTCCGGCGGCCATCGGCGTCGGGCTTGCCATGCTTTTGGCCGTTTTGGGAGGATTGCTTTTCCTCCCGCTGGGATTTGTCCTGCTCACTACTGCTTTCGCGGTACTGGGTGTTTGGGAGGTTTTCAGGGCCCTTGAAGCGCAGGGTACCCGGATGCCGATCATCCCTGTGATGGTAGGCAGTCTGGTGATGCCGGTTTCGGCCTACTTTGGCGGACTTGAGGGTTTGCTTTTCACTATGACGGCGAGCTCCGTAGCCGTTTTGCTGTGGCGGTCCATCGAGAGCGCTGCCGGGGCGCCCCGCAGTGTGTTTGCCGGCGTTTTCACACTGGCTTGGGTTCCGTTCCTCATCAGCTTCGCAGCTTTGCCACTCCACGCCACCGGTGGTGCCACCCCCTTCGGCTTCTGGCCGAACGGAATCCCCGACGGCGCGTGGCAGATAGCCACTTTGTTGCTGTTGGTGGTCTCGAATGACACATTCGGCTACATCGTTGGTGCCACCTTTGGTAAGCACCCCATGGCCCCCAAGATCAGCCCCAAGAAGTCCTGGGAGGGCTTTGCGGGCTCCGTGGGTGGGGCCATGGTCATTGGGGTCCTCGCCTGTATCTTCCTGCTCGACAAGCCCTGGTGGGTGGGCCTGGTGCTGGCCGTTGGGATGGTGGCCGCATCAACCGCAGGGGACCTCGCAGAGTCCATGGTCAAACGCGAACTTGGCGTTAAGGACATGAGCAGCATCCTGCCCGGCCATGGTGGCGTGATGGACCGCCTGGACTCCATCGTGTTCGCAGCCCCTGTAGCCTATGTTCTGTTCGCGCTGCTGAGCGGCGTCTGACAACCAATGAAGGAAAATTAGTGGCCTTGGATATTCGACGCCAGATTCCCGCAACGTTCGATCGCGTGGAGCGCAGCAAGTACGGCTATAACGCCAAGCAAGTGGATGAGTTCCTCCAGCGAGCCAGGACGTCGTTTGAGAACCCTGTGGGTACGGCCGACCAGGTGGCCAGCGTAGATGTAAGGGCTGTGGCTTTTGACCCGGTCAAGGGTGGTTACGACGCCAACAGCGTAGATGCTGCGCTGGACCGGCTGGAGGACGCGTTTGCGCGTCGGGAAAGGGACGAGCTCATCAGCCAGCAGGGCGAAGAGGCTTGGTTGCGTGAGATCGGCAAGCTCTCCGGCATACTGCGCGGCAGGCTGCACCGGCCCGACGGCGAGCGCTTCCGGCGCCCCTCGGGGAAAAGGACCCGCAGCTACAACGTCCAGGATGTCGACGCCTTGTGCGCCGAGCTTATTGGGTACCTCGAGCACGACCAGGCTTTGAGCGTCGACACTGTGCGGCGTGCTGTTTTCCGCGCGGCCAAGGGCGCGGATGGCTACGAAGAGGCACAGGTAGATGCCTTTCTCGCGCGTGTTGTAGAGCTTATGGCGGCCATCGACTAAGGATCGGGCACCGACCAGGACCAAGAAATCAAGCCTGCGGGGGAGTGGGCGAGATTGGCGGATTGTTCTTGTAGGCCTGGTCATAGGCCCGCTTACCCACGAGCATTGAAGCGGCGAAGAACGCCAGTGCCACGAATACGGCGACCGAAACGAATGCGGCCATGGGAAGCCCCAACGCCAAGAGCACGGATCCGGACCATAATGCCAACAGTGCCGAGTTTGCCGTGATCATGAACATCATGCTGCTGCCTGCCAGCTGGCTGAGGGATGTCCGGGGACCAAGGAAGTAGTAGGTCCGGTCTGACCCCGCCACGTCGTCGTGGTAGCCGGCCATCAGGTAGCGGGCTATGCCAGGATCCATGTCCACATATGCCGCGCGAAGCCTGTTCATGGCGATGACATACATTAGATCCTCCATGCCCACGTTCAGCACCCGGACCTGTGTGAGTAGGCCCACCACGACATCGATACTGAAAATGGTCAGCGCGAACGCACGGAACGCATCAGAAAATTGGGTGGCGTTACCGACGAGTGCCACACTGAGCAGGCTTGCCGAAGTGAACGTCAGGAACATGCTGATGCGGGTAAGGACTTCGCTTTGGGTGGTACTCCTTGAAGCAAGCAGGCTCCAGTGTTCCGTGGCCAGCAATTGCGCCCGGACGCTGGGAGACAGCTCCGTTGTGGGCGCCGGCGGTTCCGGGCTCGCGGCACCCGCTTCATCGGACATGGCGCCATTGTCCACCCCGTGGGGCCCGCGGACAACGGCTTGCTGCCGCTATCTCTCCGTAACTACCGGCCGCTCCGGCACATGCAGGCGTGACATCACCCGATTCACTGAGGCCGGCACACGGTTCTTCGTCATGACTGACACTGTCACGGTCACCGCGAACGCGGCCGGGACGCTCCACGCTGCAGGCTGGGCCAACCATGCGGGTGCGTTGCCCGGGCCCATGAGGGTGCCTACCACCATGGCTCCGCCACAAAGAAACGCACCGATCAGCATCCCTGCGATAGCGCCCGCATCCGTCAGCCCACGCCACCAGATCCCCAGTAACAGCACCGGGCAGATGGTGGACGCCGTGAAGGCAAAAACCAAGCCAACGCTTCCAGCCAGTGCAAGTGTGTCAGTCATCAAGGCAAAACCCAAAGGCACGACGGCGGCGAGCAACGCCGCGAGGCGGAAGCCCTTTACGCTTCCTCCAAAGAGGTCCTGGCTGATGACACCGGAAAGGGAAACCACCAGCCCGGACGTCGTGGACAGGAAGGCAGCGAAGGCGCCGGCCACCACCAGGGCGGACAGCATGTCACCGGCTACGCCGCCCACAAACCTCCCGGGCAGCAACAAGACCAGGGCATCGGCCTGGCCGGATTGCGCGAGGTCGGGTGCGAACATCCTCCCCAAGGCACCCGATAGTGTGGGAAACACATAGAAGACCGAGAGCAGCCCCAATACGATCAGCGTTGTCCGGCGGGCCGATTGACCGTCCGGGTTGGTATAGAACCTCACAAGGACGTGCGGTAGGCCCAGGGTTCCAAAAAGCAACGCCACCAGGAGCGATATGTGTTGGTAAGCCCCGGCAGCACTTTGGCCGGTGGGGTTGAGCGGCAGGGGCGCCTGTGGCTGTGTGCCGTTGCCTGCCAGCACCAGAAGAACGAACGCCACAGGCACAGCCAAAGCGGTCAATTTCAGCCAGTACTGAAAGGCCTGAACAAAGGTAATGGAGCGCATTCCACCTGCCACCACCGTGAGGCACACAACCAGTACCACCGCCGTCGAACCTACCCACGACGGCAGTCCCGTGGTGATCCGGATGGTGAGCGCGGCGCCATGGAGTTGGGGGACGATGTACAGCCAACCTACGGCCACTACCACCAGGCTCGTCACCCGGCGGACCAGCCTGGAGTCAAGCCGGGCTTCGGTGAAATCGGGAATGGTGTAGGCGCCGGAGCGGCGCAGGGGAGCGGCCACGAAGAGCAGCAGCATCAGGTAACCGGCGGTGTACCCCACGGGAAACCAAAGTGCGTCGGTTCCCGAAAGCAGGATCAGCCCCGCGACGCCCAGGAAGCTGGCGGCGGACAAGTACTCGCCACCGATTGCGGATGCGTTCCACCACGGCGGGACAGTCCGGGAGGCGACGTAGAAGTCGCCGGTGGTGCGTGAGATGCGCAAGCCGTAGAAGCCAATAACCGCCGTCGCGATGGAAACGGCCAGAAAAGCGGACAGACCAACGGCAGGGTTCACTTATCCTCCACAAGGTCCTGGTAACGCGCCTCATTGCGGGCCGCGGCACGATTGTAGAGCCAAGCGCTCAGTCCAATGACGGGGTAGATGCCCGCGCCCAGAACCAGCCAATCCAAGGGAATGCCGAAGATGCGGGTCTCCGCCACCCCTGGTCCATAGACAAGGAATACTGCGATCACGGCAAGAATGACCAGGAACCCGCAAGCCACCACCAAGGCTAACCGCAGTTGCGAGCGTATGAGCGAGCGGATGAAAATCCGGCCGGCATCGGAGTCCTCGGCAAGTTCTTTTGGGTACGGCAAATTTCCCGAGGGTCCCGGTGCCGCCGTGGCTGATTGGCGGGGCGCGGTGACGCGGACGCGTGTCATCCTTGCGGCCGGATGCGGGTTGACTGCAGCTTGTCCCTTACCGATGGCAAGTGCCTGCGGCTGATGGGCAGCTCGGCGCCGGCCACTGCCACGCTCGGTCCCGTTGCCGAAAGCTTGAGGTGTTGCACGTGGTTCAACGCGATGAGATACGAACGATGAATCCGGATAAAGCCTGCATCCGCCCATTTCTGTTCAAGATCGCTGAGGGGGACACGGATCAGATAGCTGGCCTCCGCTGTGTGTAGCCGTGCATAGTCGCCCTGGGCCTGCACGTAAGTGACGTCGTCGCGGCGGATCATGCGGGTTGTGCTGCCCAGGTCCACAGTGATCATCTCCGGCGCGGGGGTTCCGTCCTTGATGAGCTCACTGATGCGGTCCACTGAACGGGAAAGCCGTTCAGCGCGCAAGGGTTTCAGCAGGTAGTCGATTGCTGCGAGGTCGAAGGCTTCAAGCGCGCAGTCTTCGTCTGCGGTGACAAACACGACGGCGGGCGGACTGCTGCTGCGGGATATGGCACGTGCGATGTCCAAACCGGAGAGGGCCGGCATATGGATATCGAGGAAAACGGCGTCCACTGACTCCGTTTCCAGTGTCCGTAGCGCCTCTGCGCCGGACGATGCCCGGTGGATGGCGCCAATCCGCTCATCCCGGCCCAACAGGAAGGCGAGCTCCTCCACTGCGGGTAGTTCGTCATCAGCGACGAGCACGTTGATCATGATTAAAGACTAACCGCCGCCTCAGGCATCGTGTCCGGGCTGCGATTTCGGCACCCGCATCGTGATCATGGTTCCTTCTCCCGGGGCCGTGTCGATGACAAGTCCGTGCTCGTCGCCGTAGACCTGTCGCAGGCGGGCGTCTACATTGCGAAGCCCCACGTGGACCCCGTCAGTGTGCCCGGCGAGCACGGACCGCAGGTGCTCCGGGTCCATGCCCACGCCGTCGTCCTCGATGGTCACCTCGGCGAACGCTCCGGAATCATTCGCGCAAATGGTGATGTGTCCGGGTCCTTCCTTGGCCTCCAAGCCGTGCCGGACGGCGTTTTCCACCAGCGGTTGGAGGCTGAGGAACGGGATGACCGTGCTGAGGACCTCCGGAGCGATCCGCAGGCTTACTTGGACCCGCTCGCCGAACCTGGCCCGCTCCAGCAAGAGGTAGCGATCAATGCAGCGGAGTTCCTCCGCCACTGTTGTGAAGTCGCCGTGGCGTCGGAACGAGTACCGGGTGAAATCGGCGAATTCCACCACGAGCTCCCTGGCACGGGCCGGATCGGTGTTGATGAACGAGGCAATGGCATTCAAGGAGTTGTAGATGAAGTGTGGGCTGATCTGGGCTCGCAGCGCCCGGACCTCGGCCTCCATCAGGAGGGTGCGCGATGATTCCAGTTCCGCCAGCTCCAGCTGCGCCGCAATCCAGTCGGCTACCTCGCTTGTGGCCCGCACCAAACCGGCGCCGGCCGCGGGAGCAAGTGCGGCAACTGAGCCAACCACCCTGGTTCCAGCCCGGATCGGTGCGATAACAGCACTGAAGTCGTGGTTGCCGTGATCCGGCTTAGCAGCTGAGGGGTAACCGACAGCCACCACCACCGTCCGGCCAGTGGTTAACACTTCCTCCGCGAGCCGCATCAGCGATGGCCGGAGTTCCTCGGCTGCACCATCCCACGCGAGCACGGCGTCCGTGTCCGTGATGGCCAACGCATCGCAGCCCAGCAGGGCCCGTAATTGCTTGCTGGCCTTGGCTGCGCCAGCGGGGTGGAGACCACCGCGAAGGTGCTGCCCTGCCCTGGAGGCTGCGTGGAGTGTGTTGTAGGTGGCACGTTCGGCGTCCGTGCCAAGGTCGCGGAATGAGCGGATCACTTTGAGGCCAACGCCCACGACGACGGCGACTGCCAGCATGATCACGGCGATCGCGGCTGCGGTGAAAAGCGGTGAATCGGGCATAAGGCCAGCGTAGCCCGACGCACTGGCGCGGTCCGCCCGCGTGTCCTGATGCTCCCTTACGGTCGCCGTTTAGCGCAACGTCGCAACCGTTGGGCGACGGCAGTGGACGATTCTCTGGAACAGTTACCGCAGAGCGTTCGATAGTGATTGCAGTCACATTGGCAATGCGTGTGGAGCTGATGTGGACACATCACAATCAGGAGGAACCATGGGTAATGAGGCCCAACCCCAGGACGCAACGGCGTCCGTGGACTTCCAGGAAGTCCAACAGACGGAACGGTTCAAGACACTGCGCAAGCGGCACCGCAGCTTTGTCTTTCCAATGGCAGTGGTATTCCTGCTCTGGTATTTCGCATACGTTCTCTTGGCCGACTACGCAGTCGGCTTCATGTCCATCAAGGTTTGGGGCAACATCAACGTCGGCTTGATTCTCGGCCTGCTGCAATTCGTCACCACCTTCGGCATCACGGCTTGGTACGTGAGCTACTCCAACAGGAAACTGGACCCCATCGCTGCTGAAATCCGCAACGAGATTGAGGGCCACGAATTCGATAAGGACGGCAATGTGATCAGCGGGGCAGCCAAATGAACACCATGGTCCCGGCAGCAGTCAACGTCGAAGCTCTGAAAGACACCACCCTGCTAAACATGGGCATCTTCGCCCTCTTCGTAGCGGTCACCATGGTGATCGTCTTCCGGGCCAGCCGGAACAATAAGACGGCGGCTGACTACTACGCAGCCGGTCGATCCTTCACCGGCTCCCAAAACGGCACGGCCATCGCCGGCGACTATCTTTCGGCGGCATCATTCCTCGGTATCACCGGTGCTATCGCCATCAACGGCTACGACGGATTCCTGTACTCCATCGGCTTCCTTGTCGCTTGGCTTGTCGCCCTGCTCCTGGTGGCTGAACTGCTCCGCAACACCGGCAAGTTCACCATGGCAGACGTTCTGTCCTTCCGCCTGCGCCAGCGTCCGGTACGTATCGCGGCGGCACTGTCCACATTGGCTGTTTGTTTTTTCTACCTCCTCGCCCAGATGGCCGGTGCAGGCAGCCTGATTTCGCTCCTGCTGGGAATCAGCGACTGGGGTGGCCAAGCCTTGGTGATCATCGTCGTCGGTGCCTTGATGATCATGTACGTATTGATCGGCGGTATGAAAGGCACCACCTGGGTACAGATCATCAAAGCCATCCTGCTGATTGCCGGTGCCGGCGTCATGACGGCCATGGTGCTTGCGATCTATGGCTTCAACCTGTCCAGCCTGTTGGGCTCTGCAGCCGAGGCCGCCAACAACCCGGCCATCCTGAACCCGGGCCTGCAGTATGGCAAGACCGAAACGTCCAAGCTTGACTTCATGTCCTTGGGCCTTGCGCTGGTCCTTGGAACCGCGGCGCTCCCGCACGTCCTGATGCGCTTCTACACCGTCCCCACGGCTAAGGAAGCCCGGAAGTCCGTGGTGTGGGCGATCTGGCTGATCGGTCTTTTCTACCTCTTCACCTTGGTATTGGGCTACGGAGCAGCAGCCCTGGTGGGTGCAGAAACCATCAAATCCGCACCTGGGGGCGTCAACTCCGCCGCACCGCTGCTGGCCTTCCACCTTGGTGGGCCGCTGCTCCTGGGCTTCATTTCGGCGGTCGCCTTCGCCACCATCCTGGCGGTGGTGGCCGGCCTGACCATCACGGCGGCAGCATCTTTCGCCCATGACATCTACGCCAATGTCATTGCCAAGGACAAAGCCGACGCAACTACCGAAGTGAAGGTGGCCCGTCGCACGGTACTCGTGATCGGAGTCCTGGCCATCTTGGGTGGCATCTTTGCCAACGGCCAGAACGTGGCCTTCCTGGTGGCTTTGGCCTTCGCGGTTGCAGCCTCAGCGAACCTGCCCACCATCGTCTACTCCCTGTTCTGGAGGAAATTCACCACCCAGGGTGCGGTCTGGAGCATGTATGGCGGCTTGGCTGCGGCCATCTTGCTGATCACGTTCTCGCCAGTGGTTTCGGGTGCCACGACCTCCATGATCCCGGGAGCGAACTTCGCGCTCTTCCCGCTGAGCAACCCGGGCATCGTTTCCATCCCTTTGGCCTTCTTCCTCGGCTGGCTCGGTACAGTCCTGGACAAGCGGCGCGAAGATCCGGCCAAGCAGGCGGAAATGGAAGTGCGCTCGCTAACCGGTGTCGTTGCTGAGAAGGCAGTAGACCACTAGACCCCGCCAACACAAAGCCAACACAGTAGAAGGCTCCTCCTGCGAATAGCCGCAGGAGGAGCCTTCTACTGTGCGGATCTGTTACTTCTTCAGGCTCAGCCACTCCTTCAATTGCTCCAACGGCCACGTGGTGACAATTCGTTCTTTCGGCACGCCGAGGGCTTCGGCCCGCTCCGCCCCGTACTGCAGGAAATCGAGCTGCCCGGGAGCGTGGGCGTCGCTGTCGATGCTGAACAGGCAGCCGGCGTCAAGGGCCATCCTGATGAGGTTGTCCGGTGGATCCTGCCGCTCTGGCCGTGAGTTGATTTCAACCGCCACGCCCCATTCGGCGCACTCTTTGAAAACCTTGGCGGCATCGAACTCAGACTCAGGCCTGGTACCCCGCGAGCCTTGGACAAGGCGGCCCGTGCAATGTCCCAGGACGTTGGTATGTGGATCACTGATGCCGCCCAGCATTCGTGTGGTCATGGTCTTCTTGTCTGACCGAAGCTTGGAGTGGACGCTAGCCACCACAACATCCAGGCGGTCCAGCATGTCCGGGGTCTGGTCCAGGGTTCCGTCCTCAAGGATGTCCACCTCGATGCCTTTGAGCAATCGGACGCCGTCCTGTGAGGCATTGATGTCTTCCACCACGCCCAGTTGTTTCTCAAGCCGTTCGACGCTGAGGCCATTGGCGATAGTGAGGTTGGGGGAGTGGTCCGTCAGGGCAAGATACTCCCGGCCGAGAGTGCGGGCTGCGGCAACCATGGTTTCGATGGGTGAGCCACCGTCGGACCAGTTGCTGTGGCTGTGAAGGTCGCCACGCAAGGCGGCCCGCAGGGTGTCACCACCGGAGGCAAGTGATTCTGTTCCGCGTTCACGCAGATCGGCCAAATAGTCCGGGATGAGGTCCTCCAAGGCCTGCGTTATCACTTCCGCGCTTCGGCTTCCGACGCCTTTTAGGCTGGTCAGCCGCCCGCTGCTGACCAGTCTTGCCAACTCTTCCGGCGGAAGCTTCCGGACGGCGTCGGCTGCCTTGCGGAAGGCTTGGACCTTGAAAGTGGGTGCTTGGCTTCGTTCCAGCCAGAAGGAAATTTCGTCGAGCGCCTCGATGGGATCCATGGCTCCATGATCCACGAACCAGGCGCACCATCAACAGTGGGCATTGTTAATGGTGCGCCGGTCCAGCCGCCGCCTAGTGGTGGCGACCCGGGTCCAGGGCTGGATTGAAGCCCTGGCCGTTCTTTCCGTCCGGTGACTGGCCGTGTTCGCCATGGGGGACGGCGTGCTGTCCGGCCATTGAGGCTGCCAGGCCGGGTGTTGCCACAGTTGCAACAACGACGGCGGCTCCGAACGCGGCTGCCAGAAGCCGCCCGGTCCTTGGCTGGCCGTGGGTGCCGCCGTCGTTGGTCTTGTACTGCCGCCTCAACCAGCCCGCTCCGGCAAGTGCCATGAGCGTCAGGCCGAGGGCGGCAAGGTGGCTCACGTCCAGTAAGCGCTGGGTGGAGATGCCAGCCGCCATGACTGCGACGTGGGCCGCGGCGGCCGCTGCCAAGGCTGGAACGGCGTAGCGGGTGACAACGAGTGAGTTGCGATGCAGGCCCCACAAAGACCACCCCAGGAAAGCCAGTCCACCCAGAAGGGTAGCCAAACCTGAAACCACCAAGCCGCTTGTCATGGTGGTGGCTCCGACCAGATACCCGGCGGCCAAGGAAAGCTCAACCATCCCGGCCGCCATGGCAGCGAAGTACACGAATAGCAGGGTGGCTGCTTTCAGCGTGGGATGGCTGCTGCTTTCCATGGCTCGTGCCGTCCTTTCACTCTCTGTGGCGTAGTTGGTGATCAGGCGCGGGCGGAAGCTACTGCGGCCTTGTCCTGCGACAGTGCGACGCCCAAAAGGACCACTGCGCTGGCAAGGTGCAGGACGTTGTCTGCTCCGTTGAGGGCGATGATGTTCAGCGAGGAGCCCACCAGGAAGAGCCCCAGGATACCTACCAGAAGGTAGACGCCTCCTACGGCCGTGTTAACGGACTTGGACAGCGCCACGCTGTTCATGCCGGCATACAGAAGGGCGGCGCCAATGGCCAAGTGGATGATGTTGTGAAGCGGGTTGACTGCAAAGATGATCAAGGTGGCGCCCTCGGTGGCGAAGAAGCCTATTCCCGAGGTGACAAAGAATCCGAGCACGCCTACCAAGAGGTAAACGGCTCCGAAGATGGTGGCGATCAAGCGATTGGGCGAAGTACGCATTGGTCCGAACCTTCCGGTGATGGCCGGATATCCCGGCCGTCCTGCTGAGCCCCGGGTGGGGCTCTCAGGAAGTGATTCGGACCATTAGCGCAGGTGGATGGGTGGTGGGCAGGATTTTTTTTGCTTCCGCTTAGGGGCGCAGGCGGATACTGCTCATCTTGAGGTCGTTGGTGCCCTCGAAGATGTATTGGAGATCGATGGTCTTGCCGTCACATTGGAGCTTGCCGGCAAGGTCTGCCTTGTTGTTTCCGTTCTCCGAGTTCACGCTCACGGAGTTGTAGTTTGGTTTGCATGAGCTGTCCAGCTCCAAGCTGGCAATGCCATCCACGAACGATTGTTTGTCCAACTCGTCCTTCAATGGCTGGCTGAGGTAGTTGTCGTAGGCCTGCTCCGTTTGGCCTGACACCACCAGATTAGTGAATTCATCTGCCAAGGATCTCGCCTTGGACGTCGCGTTGCCCACCACGTTGACGAGCACCAATATGCCCACCACGGCCAACACGATAACTCCCGCCACAATGCTCAGGACGATCCACAGCAATTTCCGGCTCTTCTTCGGTGGCTGCTGGCCGTATTGGCCGGGTGGGTATTGGCCGGGCGGGTATTGGCCCTGAGGTGCGTACTGCGGGTTGCCTTGCGGAGAAGCGGACGACGGCGGCTGCTGCCACTGCGGTGAACCGCCACTCTGCGGGGGGTACTCGGGTCCAGGCGGAACCGGCGGCGGGTTGTACCCGGGTTGGTGATCTGGCTTATTGGGTTCTTGCGGATTGCTCACGGTAGTGCCCCTTTCGGCAGCCTTCGGCAGCGCCACCACCTGGCCGGGAACCTCTGGACGGTCCCCGATGCGTCCTCTTGCATCAAATCGCAAGTCCGCTTCCCCGGGCAAGGGTTCGCCGGGAATAACTGCAGGTAGAAAGGGAAAATCATGTATCCGTGCGACGCCCCAGCAATGGCTGCACCCGGTAGGGGATCATCTCCCGCATGGCCAGTGCCGTATCGGTCCGGTCCACACCTTCGCAGCCGAGGATCTTCCCGTTGATGCGGTAAAGGTCCTCCGCGTCCAGGGCTACAACCCGCAGCAACAGGTCCGCGGAGCCCGTTAGGCCGAAGCCTTCCAGGATCTCCGGAATGTCGGCCAGGTCTTGGGCAAGTGAGGCCAGTTTCTGCTGCTGTACATGGACGGTGATGAATGCCGTCAGCGGATAACCGAGGGCCACTGGATTGATCCTCCGCTCGAAGGAGAGGAACGCGTGCTTCTTCTCGAGCTGGGCCATGCGGGCCTGCACTGTGTTGCGGGACAATCCCAGCTTTTGCGCCAGCGCCACCACCGTCCCGCGGGGGTCCTTGGCCATGGCGGAAAGGAGTCGGGTGTCAGTGCCATCCAAGGGTTGCATAATGCGCAAGATTAGCACGGAGCTGAACGCCAAAACAGGGCAGAATGCTCAACTTCAACAAGAGTAGTTGTACCTGATGCGTGTTGTGAGTAGGGTCACAATTAACTCCGGCGAAGGTGCCGGAGGGCCGGTCTGCGACAGGATCACAAGTCCCGCCAGCGCCGACGAAAACGAGCCGGAAGGTTGCGATCACCTGTGTTAACGGATCAGGCGGGCAAGGGAGTGCACCATGACACTCCACGCCCAGGACATAGTGCACAAAATCCCTTGAGGACTGGCGGCGATCTGCTCCAGTTGGTGTCGCCGGACGGCGAGCGCATCAGCCACCCCGAATTTGATATCTGGGTCAAGGACATCGGCGATGAGCAACTGTGCTCCTTGTATGAGGACATGACCGTTATTCGCCGCATTGATGCGGAGGCTACGGCATTGCAGCGGCAGGGGGAGCTGGCATTGTGGCCGCCGCTGCTGGGGCAGGAAGCGGCCCAGATCGGCTCCAGCCGCTCGCTGAGGGACGATGACTTCGTCTTCCCGAGCTACCGGGAAAGCGGCGTGGCCTATGTCCGTGGCGCCCACCTCTCCGAGATTGCCCGCGTCTGGCGAGGAAACGCCTCTTATGGCTGGGATCCCCTGCGCATCAATCTGGCGACACCTCAGATCATTATTGGTTCCCAGAGCCTGCACGCAACCGGCTACGCCATGGGTGTCCAGTTGGATGGCGCCAACACTGCGGTCCTTGCCTACTTTGGCGATGGTGCCACGAGTGAAGGCGACGTGAACGAGGCCATGGTGTTCGCCGCGAGTTACCAGGCTCCCGTGGTGTTCTTTTGCCAGAACAACCATTGGGCAATATCCGAGCCCGTTCGTGTGCAGTCCCACGTTCAGCTGGCTGACAGGCCCACCGGCTTCGGTATCCCGAGCATGCGGGTTGATGGCAACGATGTCCTGGCTGTCATGGCTGCGACTCGGGTCGCCTTGGACAGGGCGCGCAAGGGCGGCGGACCTACCTTCATTGAGGCCGTCACCTACCGCATGGGTCCGCACACCACCGCTGATGACCCCACCCGGTACCGTGACCCCATCGAACTGGAGGATTGGGCCGCCAAGGATCCGATCCTGAGGCTGCGCAAACTGCTGGAGGCCAAGGGACTGCTGACCGAGGACGTTGAAACCCGCGTGAAGGCCAAGGCCGATGCGGTGGCCGCGGAACTTCGGTCCAGTTGCATCGATATGCCGGACCCGCAGCCGTTGGATGTTTTCAACCACGTCTACAGCACACCCAATTCCTGGATTGAACGCCAGAAGGACCACTACTCGCGCTACCTGAACAGTTTCAACCAGCCAGTCGAGGAAGGTGCACTCTGATGTCCAAGCTCACTTTTGCCCGAGCCATCAATGCCGGCCTCCGGAAGTCCCTCGAGAACGACCCCAAAGTAGTCCTCATGGGAGAAGACATCGGTTCGCTCGGCGGCGTTTTCCGCGTCACGGATGGGCTGCAGAAAGATTTCGGGAAGCACAGGGTGATCGATTCGCCGCTGGCCGAGTCCGGCATTATCGGCACCGCAGTTGGCTTGGCCTACCGTGGCTACCGGCCGGTGTGCGAGATCCAGTTCGATGGCTTCATCTACCCGGCGTTCGACCAGATCGTCAGCCAGGTAGCCAAGATGCATTACCGGACCCAAGGGCGGGTAAAGATGCCCATCACCATCCGTGTTCCGTTCGGTGGTGGCATTGGATCGCCGGAGCACCATTCCGAATCACCCGAGGCGTATTTCACACACACCTCCGGCCTCCGGGTGGTAGCTGTCTCAAATCCGCAGGATGCCTACACGATGATTCAGCAGGCCATCGCGTCCGATGACCCCGTCCTCTACTTCGAGCCCAAACGGCGTTACCACGACAAGGGCGACGTGGATGAGACCCTTGACCTTTCCACTGCACTTCCTTTGGACAAGGCTGCCGTGGTCACGAAAGGGTCTGACGTGACGCTGGTTGCCTACGGTCCCCTCGTTAAAACCGCCAAGGACGCTGCCATGGCCGCGGCCGATGAGGGCATTTCCGTGGAAGTCATAGATCTCCGCTCCCTGGCCCCTGTGGACTACCCCGTCGTCGAAACTTCTGTTCGCAAGACCGGTCGGCTGGTTATCACCCACGAGGCCGGCCAATCCGGTGGCCTCGGCGCCGAGATCGCCGCAAGCATCACCGAACGCTGCTTCCATTATTTGGAGTCCGCTCCGGTCCGGATTACCGGTTTCGATGTTCCCTACCCTTACTCGAAGCTCGAAATGCACCACTTGCCGGACCTGGACCGAATTCTCGACGGCGTGGACCGCGCCCTGGGCCGCCGCAATTCGCTGAGTGGACTGGAAGGATGACCGCCACCATGATCAAGGAATTCAGGCTGCCGGACCTTGGCGAGGGCCTGACCGAATCGGAAATCCTGAGCTGGAAAGTGGCGGTGGGGGATACCGTTACGCTGAACCAGGTCATCGCCGAGGTTGAAACCGCCAAGGCCGTTGTCGAGTTGCCCTCGCCGTTCGCAGGAGTGGTGGCGGAACTTCATGAGCAGCCCGGCACCGTGGTGGAGGTTGGCAAGCCGATCGTTTCGTTCGAGGTTGACGACGCCGGCTCCTCCAACGGGGGCAGCGCACCTGTTGCTGGTAAAGGGTCTGCTGGGACGGGGTCCGCTGATGGCGTATCCGCTGGTGACGATTCCTCTGGTGACCGGGCCGTCGTCGAGACATCGCCCAAGGGTGCCGCCGCCGCTGCCGCCGATGGGGTGGGGAGCCCCGCGAAACGTGAGCCGAACCTGGTGGGGTACGGCGCCGTCGTCGAACATTCCGGTCGCCCAACGCGGCGTGCCCGCGGTCAGGCCCAGGAAATGAAGTCTCCAATCCCGGAGGCGCCGGCAGGCGCCGAGCCAGTGGCGTCACGTCAAGTAGAGCCTGAAACCTCCGAGCGACCGCGCTCCACCCCGCCGGTCCGGAAGCTCGCCCGTGACCTGGGGGTAGACCTGGAGCTCGTTCCCGGAACCGGACCGGGCGGGCTCATCACCCGCGAGGACGTTCAGAACTTCTCCGGTACACCGGAACCTCCAGCTGAGGCTCCAGGTTCTGCTGCACAGGGTGAGCGGGAAACCCGAACGCCCATTAAGGGCGTTCGCAAGTTCACAGCCGCAGCCATGGTGCAGAGCGCGTTCACTGCCCCGCATGTGACGGAGTTCCTCACGGTGGACGTCACGGCAACCATGGAATTGCTGGCCAGGCTCAAGGGCAATAAGGCATTCGAAGGCTACAAGCTGACGCCCCTGACCATTGCGGCCAAGGCGGTTCTGGTGGCGTTGCGGAACAACCCATCGTTGAACTCGCGGTGGGATGAGGCCAACCAGGAAATTGTCCAGTTCAATTACGTGAACCTGGGCATCGCAGCCGCAACACCCCGGGGCCTGACGGTCCCGAACATCAAGGACGCGAACCGGCTGACGCTGCGTGAGCTCTCCACGGCGCTAACTGAACTGACTGATACGGCGCGGACAGGAAAGACGTCGCCGTCGGACTTGTCTGGCGGCACCATCTCCATCACCAACATCGGCGTGTTCGGCATCGACGCCGGAACTCCCATCCTGAACCCGGGCGAGGCCGCCATTGTGGCCCTCGGCGCTGTGAGGAAGGCGCCGTGGGTTGTTAACGACGAACTCGCCGTTCGGCAGGTCATGTCGCTCAGCCTGTCCTTCGACCACCGCTTGGTGGATGGGGAACAGGGGTCACGATTCCTTGCGGACCTCGGCTCACTCCTGGCCGACCCTGCCATGGTCATGACCATGATCTGACGCGTCCGAAGCTGCGCCCGGCCCATCCCTTTACGAGTGCTTGCAGGAGACTGCAGCTAAGGGGTGGGCCGTCGCGCGCGTCGGCCGGTGGGCGGTGTCAGTCTTCGGTTGGCGTGGTGCGGTTGGAGTGGACGTTGCGCCAGCTATGCTCCGGCTCAAAGCCCAACAACCTGCGGGCTTTGTCAATGGACAGCATGGTTTCGTGCTCGCCAAGTTCCTTGAGGACCTCGACGCCGGGGAAGACTTCGGCAGCCAATTCGGCGCTGCTTCGGCTCATCACGGTATCGGCGGCGGCAATGATGAAGGTCTCAAAGCCCTGTTCTCCATGTTCCAAGGCCCTTACCACCGCAAGGGCGCCATCCCGGGCGTCGATGTAGCCCCAGAGGTTCCATTTCCGGAGGTTTGCGTCGGAGTTGAAGGACGGGAACGCGTCGTAGTCCTCGGGGTCCATGACATTTGAGAAGCGCAGCGCCGTGATGCTCAACTCCGGATCCCATCGCGTCAGTTGGATGGCCATCTGCTCTTCCAGATGCTTAACCAGCGAGTAGGTGCTTTCCGGCCGGGCCGCGTACTCCTCATCCACGGGAATGTAGGGAGGCTCGATGTCGAAGGGGAGTCCCAGCACGGTCTCGCTGGAGGCATAGACCACCTTCTTGATGCCCGCTCTCCGCGCCGCCTGGAACACGTTGTAGGTGGAGACCATGTTGTTCTCAAAGATTGCAGCATCCGGGGCCAGCCCCGGTGCTGGAATGGCTGCCAAGTGAACTATCGCGTCCAGGCCGTCGTGTTGGTCATCCAGGCCCAGGATGACATCGAGGACCTGGCCGTAATTTCGAAGGTCAACGTTGACGTAACCCCGGCCGCGCGTGCCTGCGCGGTCCATGTTGAGCACCTCGTGGCCGTCCTGCGTAAGACGTCGGACCACGCTCCTGCCCAGTTTTCCGCTTCCGCCGGTGACTGCAATCCTCATGGGGCGCTCCTCGATAGTGGCTGGTACCCAGGCATGTGGCTTTCCAGATTCGACATGGGTTCGGGTTTCAGCCTAGGCGGCGCGGCGGCAGAAAACAGCCACTCAAGCTGGCCCTGGGAGTCCTAGGTACGTCGGAACGACCCACTGCTGGCTTGTGCGCAGGGCAGTCAGCAGTTTGCAAAATATATAGACCGGTCTATTATTTGGTTATGGCAATAAAAGGGAACCTGACAAAAGCACGGCTCACGGAGTCCATGCTCCAGCTCATCCAAACAAGTGGCTACAGCGGCACGGGGCTGAATTCCGTGATCGAACACGCGGCAGCACCGAAGGGGTCGGTTTACTTCCACTTCCCCGATGGGAAGGAGGGGCTTGGCGTCGCAGCGGTTGAGCTCGCCGCGAAACAGTTCGAAGCACTCATTGCAGAGGCCGCAGTTTCCGCGGGGAGCGCGGCTGAGGCTGCCCGCGCCGCGATTGAGGCCTTGACCGCCATCGTCAGCGAGAGCAACTTCCGGCTGGGTTGCCCCGTCTCCGTCGTCACCCTGGAGATGGGCGCGGAAAGCGAGCGGCTGAGGCAGGCGTGTGCAGCTGCCTTCGAGTCGTGGATCACCCCGACATCCGCGCTCCTCGAAGCCAGTGGTCTTGACGCCGAGGAGGCCAAATCCCTGGCAACCGTTGTTGTATCAACGATCGAGGGGGCGGTGATCGTCTCTCGCGCCATGCAAAGCACCCAACCCCTGCTGTCGGCCGCTGATGTCGTGGCAGAGCTCATTAACCAGCGCTGCAAGACCGTTGGCGGGACGCGATGACACCACATGAAGACTCCCGTCATGCCCTGGTCTTCGGGGCTTCGGGAATGGTCGGCCGGCACCTCGTCCTGTCCCTTGCTGAAGCTGGCGCTAACGTCACGGCGGCAGTTCGTACCCCAGAGTCCGGAGCGCGGGTCGAGGGATGGGCCAGGGAGCATGGTTTGGTGGGGAGCATCAGCACGACGATCGTCGACTTCGATGCTCCAGAGATCGTCGAGGGCGGCCCCTCGGCATTCCCGTTCATCACCGAGATCCATAACTGCGCCGGGTTGTATCGGTTCGGAATGACCGCGCAGGAGGCACGCAGTGCGAACGTCGGCATCGTCGAGAAGCTCATTGACTTTGCCGGAGAACTCCCCAATCTGCAGCGTGTCGTCCACGTCTCGGGCTACCGCGTCGGCGGGCAGGACCCCGCGACCGTTCCATGGTCAGAGGACCATCGCGCCGCGGTCTACGAGGAACTTGGAGCCTATGAAGCCTCAAAGGTGGAATCCGACGCCATCTTTCAAGCCCGGGCGCTGGAGCGGGGAGTCCCTTGGACCATCGTCAATCCGGCCAGTGTGATCGGGGACAGCGTGACCGGTGAGTCCGATCAACTCATCGGGCTGGCCACCACCATTGGGCAGATCTGGGACGGCACCATGGCCGCACTGCCTGGAAACCAAGAAACGTTCCTCCCGGTCGTCACGGTCGACTATCTGGCGGCCTTCATGACTGCAGCGGCGGTCGATCCGGTTGCTGACGGCAAGGCCTATTGGATTCTCGACGACGCCACCCCGCCGCTTGCAGATCTGCTCACGCACGTTGGCCGTCATCTCGGTGTCAAGGTCCCGCGGTTAAGAATGCCGATCGGTGTCATCAAGCGGCTCCCGCAGCGGATCACCAAGGCAGATCCTGAGACGCTGACGTTCATGTCAGCTGACCGGTATCCGACAGATTCAGCCATCGAGTTCGCCGCCAGGCACAGGATTCCGATGCCGGATGTGCTGGTGTCGCTGGAGCGGTGGGCCGACCACCTGGCTGCGCATCGGTTTGGCGCAGTCACGGCTGACGGTCGTCGATTCGCAGGCGTTGGCGGTCTAAGGACATTTGAGCTCGGCGTAGCCAGGTCCAGCAGGGTGGTCTTTCCCGGCTTACCGCTCAACGCAGATACGTGGGCCGAAGTGGCGTCGGGTATCGGCGCCCGGGTTGTAGACCTGCCCGGACTCGGCCTGAGTGGTGGAACAGGCGTTCAGGACTGGGAAAAGTGGCTGCCTGCTGTGTTGGGTGGGGAACCTGCTGACCTCATTGGCCACTCGATCGGTGCGGCTGCGGCGGTAGTCGCGGCTGACCGGCTCCCCGGGCAGGTCAAGTCCCTCACGCTGATAGCACCGTTCTTTCTCCAGGTCCCGATGGGTGGCCCGGCCGGAAAGCGGCCGCTCGTGTCCGCCTACTTGCGACACGTCAACCCGGCGCGGCTGTCACACCAACTGACCGGGTCAGGAGGGAGCGCGGCTGCTCTGGAGTCCAGTCTCAGTGACCTCAAGCGAAGCAGCGCCAAGAGGGTATCCGAGCACCTGGCCCTTGCGGGATCGAAGCCGTGGCGTACCGAGCTTCGGGAAGCGCTGTGGCGATTCACCGGCACGGTCCGCATCGTCACGGGAGGTGATGACCCCCTGGCCCCGGGTGTGGTTGAGCAGCTCAAGTCACTTCCGAATGTTCAGCTGATCTCGGTGCCGGGCGCCGGGCACCATCCGCAGCTGACGCATGGTGATGATCTCGTCGCGCTCATCAAGGGATCGCTCGAGTGAACAGGGCGCCCCGCACCGTGTGAGAATCCGCCAACGAGGCGTGGCGATCACGCTGAAGTGAGAGCCGCCAAAGCCATCTGTTCCAGGATCGGCCTGGCCGACTTCACAGCGATCTTCCTGCCGTGGTGGCGCACCGAGTGGGGTGTGGAGTTGATCAAACCAAAGGCTGCGTGTGCACGGACACGGAGGCCGGGGACGTCTGCGTCCGTGTGAATGCGGGCCAAGACGTCTACCCACGTTTCGACGTAACTGCGCTGGAGGGATCTGACTTCTGCCTGGTCGGCGTCGCTGAGGCTTCCGAAGTCCCGGTCCTGGACACGGATGACGTCAGGATTGCTGAGGGCGAAATCGACCTGAAACTGGATGAGTCCCTTCAGTGCGGTCCGGGGATCTTCGGACTCCGACACCACCCGCAATCCACCGTCCAGCAAGTCACGGCTGACGCTGAGTAGTAACTCTCCCAGGACCGCTTGCTTGCCGGGAAAGTGCCGGTAAACGGCGGGGCCACTGACGCCTGCTGCTGCTCCGAGGTCCTCGAGCGACACGCGGGTAAAACCGTTCTCCGCAAAGAGTCCGGCAGCAGCGGACAACAAGGCCAATCTGCGGAGCTCCTTCGCCTGGCCGCGCTGCGTGGCGGCGGCGCGGGTGCCGTTGATGCTTGCTTCCTGACCTGCGGTCACATCTTCCTCCTTGCGCCAGTCCGGCCCAGCGCTTGCTGGACCGCCTGTGCTGGACATCACAGTTAATAAAGACTAACCTAAATTTCAGTTACGTGGCACTAACCGAAATGGCCTGCGGCCGGGAATGGAACAGGGGTCAATGGAGACAATTGCCAGTCTGACGGGAGCCGCCAGTGGCACCTTTGAAGCCAACCAGCAAGCGCAACTGGCCCTGGTGGAGGAGCTGAGGGAGCGCCTGGCGACGGCGGCCCTTGGCGGCCCTGCCAAGTCCCGGGAGCGGCACATCGCCCGCGGGAAACTTCTGCCGCGGGAACGCATTGACTACTTGCTCGATGACGGCAGCCCGTTCCTTGAGATCGCACCCTTGGCTGCGAATGGCATGTACAACGACGATTCCCCGGGCGCCGGGGTCATTGCAGGCATTGGCCTGGTCCATGGCCGCCACGTTCTGGTGATCTCCAATGACGCCACGGTCAAGGGGGGCACTTACTATCCCATGACCGTGAAGAAACACCTCCGGGCCCAAGAGATCGCCTTGGAAAACAAGCTTCCGTGCATCTACCTCGTGGATTCCGGGGGAGCTTTCCTGCCCAAGCAGGACGAAGTCTTCCCGGACAAGGAGCATTTTGGCCGGATCTTCTATAACCAAGCCAAAATGTCCGCCGCCAAGATCCCGCAGATCGCCTCCGTCATGGGGTCGTGCACGGCCGGCGGTGCCTATGTACCCGCCATGAGTGATGAGACCGTCATAGTCCGGAACCAGGGCACCATCTTCCTGGGCGGTCCGCCCCTGGTAAAGGCAGCGATTGGTGAGATCGTCACAGCGGAGGAACTGGGCGGCGGCGACGTCCATTCAAGGATTTCCGGGGTCACGGACCACCTGGCCGAGAATGACCAACATGCCTTGGAGATCGTTCGGGACATCGTGGCGACGTTGCCGAAGCCGGCGCAGCCGGCCTGGGACGTGTCCGACGTCGTCCTGCCGCCCGTCGTCGATCCTTCAGAGATCTACGGTGTGGTTCCCACGGACGTCAACGCCCAATACGACGTCAGGGAAGTCATCGCAAGGTTGGTTGATGGATCCGAATTCCACGAGTTCAAGAAGAACTACGGCACCACCCTGGTGACCGGATTCGCGCACCTGCACGGCCATCCCGTGGGTATCGTAGCCAACAACGGCGTCCTCTTCAGCGAATCGTCCCTGAAGGGCGCACACTTCATTGAACTCTGCGATCAGCGCGGCATACCGCTGATCTTCCTGCAGAACCTCTCCGGCTTCATGGTGGGCAAGGACTACGAGCAAGGCGGCATCGCCAAGAACGGCGCCAAAATGGTTACAGCAGTGGCTACTGCCCGTGTGCCCAAGCTGACAGTGGTCATCGGTGGTTCCTTCGGCGCTGGCAACTACTCCATGTGCGGCCGGGCATACTCGCCACGGTTCCTGTGGATGTGGCCCGCGGCCCGCATCTCGGTGATGGGTGGAAACCAAGCCTCCAGCGTCCTGGCCACCGTCAAGAGGGATCAATATGAGGCAGCTGGCCAGGAATGGTCCGCGGAGGACGAAGAAGCCTTCAAAGCTCCCATCAAGCAACAGTACGAGGACCAAGGAAGCCCCTATTACTCCACCGCAAGATTGTGGGACGACGGCATTATCGATCCTGCTGACACACGGCACGTCCTGGGAATGGCCTTGGACGTCGTCTCACGCCAACAACTGCCCGAGACCTCCTTCGGTCTCTTCAGGATGTGACCATGAGCCTCCCAACAACAACCACAGCCCCACCCAGCGCGGCGGTCCAAGCCCGTACCTTCAGCGCCGTCCTTGTTGCCAATCGCGGGGAGATCGCCTGCCGCGTCATCAGGACCCTGAAGGAGATGGGCATCCGCTCTGTGGCCGTGTACTCGGACGTGGACAAAGATGCCAAGCACGTAGCCCTCGCCGATACTGCTGTCGCCATCGGTGGCACGGCGCCCGCAGACAGTTATCTCAAGATCGACGCCATCATTGATGCCTGCCGACGTAGTGGGGCCGAGGCTGTCCACCCGGGATACGGCTTCCTGTCCGAGAACGTGGAGTTCGCCAAGGCGCTGGACGCCGCCGGCATCACGTTCATCGGGCCGGGAGTTGGTGCCATTGAAGTCATGGGCGACAAGATCCGGTCCAAGAACCACGTGATGGCGTACGACGTGCCGTGCGTGCCCGGCATCGCCAAACCGGGGCTCACGGATCAGGAACTGATCGACGCCGCCCCGGGAGTCGGCTTTCCCTTGCTGATCAAGCCCTCAGCCGGTGGTGGTGGCAAGGGAATGCATGTGGTGGAACGGCCCCAGGACATGGCCTCAACGCTGGCCACAGCCAGGCGCGTGGCAGCAGCCGCATTTGGTGATGACACTCTCTTCCTTGAGCGGCTCATTCGCGCGCCCCGGCACATCGAGGTCCAGGTCCTGGCCGACAACCACGGCAACGTCATCCACCTCGGCGAGCGCGAGTGCTCACTCCAACGGCGCCACCAGAAGGTCATCGAAGAAGCCCCGTCCGCCCTCTTCGAATCACTGCCCGACGGCGCAGGGGAGCGGGCCCGCATCGGCGAGGCCGCCTGCAACGCGGCACGTTCGGTCAACTACAGCGGCGCGGGAACCGTCGAATTCCTGATCTCCGACGACCACCCTGACGAGTTCTTCTTCATGGAGATGAACACCCGGCTGCAGGTGGAGCATCCTGTCACGGAGATGGTCACGGGCATCGACCTCGTCGAATGGCAGGTGAGGATCGCCGCCGGTGAGGTGCTCACCGTTGCGCAGTCCGACGTCGTACTAAGGGGGCATGCCGTTGAGGCGCGCGTCTACGCCGAGGTGCCTGAACGTAATTTCATGCCATCGATGGGGCGCATTGTGGCGCTCGCGGAGCAGGGCGCAGCGGATGCAACCTTGTCCGGGCACCGACAGGCGCATGCGAACGTGCGGATTGATTCCGCCATGCGGGACAACCTGGAGATCACAGGGGACTACGATCCCATGCTCGCCAAGGTCATCGCGTGGGGCGAGGACAGGGCAGCGGCGCTGGACACCCTTGACGCTGCGCTCGGCCGGTACACCTTGCTGGGCGTGGACACGAACGTTGAATATCTGCGGTTGCTGATAAATGATCCCCAGGTCCGCGCCGGCCATTTGGATACGGGACTGATCGAGCGCAAGCTGCCGTCCATGGAATTCAGGCACGCTGGTCCCGCCGAATTGATCGCCGCCGCAGTCATCCTGTGGCTGGATCGCACGGGTTCGGCGCTCGCGGGCAACGCGTGGAAGACACTCGACTCCTGGCGTATCGGCGGCCGTGGGGCGTGGACAACTACCTTTGGTGTTCCGGGCGGTGAAATCGCCACGGTTTCCATCACAGAACGGGACAGTACCGTCACGGCAACCGTCGATGGCGGGAATCCAGTTCAGGTGAAGGTGACGGATCGCAGCGCGAACAGCATCACGTTGGAGTTCGACGACGGATTTGTCACCTTCGCGGTGGGCATTACCCGGGGTGATGCCCACGAAATCCACGTAGGCAACGATGGCTGGTCCTGCAAGCTGGAGGTCCTGAGTCGTGCTGAGCGTCTGCGGCGGATGCTCGCCGGCATTCAGCGCGAGGACGGGGCTGCGGACCCAGAGGTGCGCTCACCGATGCCCGGGACGGTGGTCTCGGTGTCCGTGGCCGACGGGGATTCCGTCGAGGAAGGCCAGGCGCTGCTAGCCGTGGAAGCGATGAAGATGGAGCACCAACTGGTGGCATCCGTTGCGGGAACCGTCCACCTCACCAGCAAACCCGGCGACCTGGTCAAAGCGGATCAGGTGCTCGCCACCATTCATATAGACAACAACAGCACAGACGAGGAAGTCCAGCGATGAGCACGTTTGAACTCAACGAGGAATACCAGGACCTTAGCGACTCCGTCCGCGAGTTCGCTGACGAGGTTGTCGCACCGGTCTCCGCCAAACACGACGAAGAGCATAGCTTCCCGTACGAGGTTGTGAAGCAGATGGGGGAGATGGGCCTGTTCGGCCTGCCATTCCCCGAGGAATTCGGTGGAATGGGTGGCGACTATTTTGCGCTGGCGCTGGCCTTGGAGCAGTTGGGCCGGGTTGACCAGTCGGTGGCCATCACCCTTGAAGCCGGTGTGTCGCTTGGCGCCATGCCGGTGTACCGGTTCGGCACGGAGGAGCAGAAGAAAGAGTGGCTACCGCAGCTGGCGTCCGGGCGTTCCTTGGCCGGGTTCGGCCTAACGGAACGTGAAGCCGGTTCGGACGCCGGCGGCACCAAGACCAATGCCCATCTGGAAAACGGCGAGTGGGTCATCAACGGCAACAAGGAGTTCATCACCAACTCCGGCACGGATATCACCACACTGGTCACCGTCACGGCAGTCACGGGACATAAAGAGAACGCTGACGGCAGTAACAAGAAGGAAATCTCCACCATCCTGGTACCTACCGACACGCCCGGTTTCAGGGCGGAAAAGCCGTACAACAAGGTGGGATGGAACGCTTCCGACACTCACCCGCTCACCCTGGACAATGTCCGCGTTCCTGAAGTGAACCTCCTGGGCGAGCGCGGCCGGGGTTATGCCAACTTCCTTTCCATCCTTGATGAGGGCCGCATAGCCATCGCCGCACTGGCCACCGGCGCAGCCCAGGGTTGCGTGGACTTGTCCGTGAAGTACGCGAAGGAACGCAGCGCGTTCGGGCAGAACATCGGCAAGTACCAGGCCATCCAGTTCAAGATCGCCCGGATGCAGGCAAGGGCCCACACTGCCCGCCTTGCCTACTACGACGCCGCCTCCAGGATGCTGGCAGGCAAGCCGTTCAAGACCGAAGCGGCCATCGCTAAGATGGTCGCAGGCGAGGCAGCCATGGATAACTCGCGGGACGCCACCCAGGTGTTCGGCGGCTATGGCTTCATCAACGAATTCACGGTGGCACGGCATTACCGCGACTCCAAGATCCTTGAAATCGGGGAGGGCACCACCGAGGTTCAACTGATGCTCATCGCCCGCGAGCTGGGTCTGTAACCGTACGGGAAGGATCAAGGATGATTGACAAGGTTGTTGCCAGTGCCGCGGAAGCGGTGAAGGACATCCCGGACGGTGCCTCACTGGCCGTTGGAGGTTTCGGCTTATGCGGCATCCCCGTTTCCCTGATCGATGCCGTCCACCAACAGGGCACCACGGATCTTGAAACGGTCAGCAACAACTGCGGCGTGGACGACTGGGGCCTTGGCATTCTCCTCAAGGACGGACGTATCCGTCGAACCATCAGCTCCTACGTGGGCGAGAACAAGGAATTTGCCCGGCAGTATCTGGCGGGGGAGCTGGAAGTAGTCCTCACTCCGCAGGGCACCTTGGCTGAGAAGCTCCGCGCGGGCGGTGCCGGCATCCCGGCCTTCTACACCAAAGCAGGTGTGGGAACCCAGGTGTCCGAGGGCGGCCTCCCGGAAAAGTACGACGCCGACGGAAACGTTGCGCTGGCCTCAGCACCGAAGGAGGTGCGCACCTTCAACGACGCGGACTACGTGCTGGAAGAGTCACTGACACCGGACTTCGGCTTGGTCCACGCCTGGAAGGGAGACCGGCACGGCAACCTGGTCTTCCACGCGACAGCGATGAACTTCAACCCCCTCTGTGCCATGGCGGCCAGGATCACCATTGCCGAAGTAGAGGAGTTGGTGGAACCCGGCGAACTTGACCCGGAGCACATCCACACACCGGGGATCTTCGTCCAAAGGGTAGTGGTGGCAACGTCGAACGAGAAACGGATAGAAAAGCGGACGGTAGCGCTGACGGCAGGAGCGGATCGATGACCGACAATACCTACCACGACATCCCGCCCCGCCCGGAAGCCGTCCGGCACGAGTACCGTCGCGCCGACGTCGAACATCACGAGGCCAAAGGCTGGACCCGCAACGAACTGGCCGCCCGCGTTGCCAGGGAACTCACGAACGGGCAATACGTGAACCTGGGAATCGGGATGCCCACGCTGATCCCCAACTACATTCCCGACGGGGTGGAGGTCATTCTTCACTCCGAGAACGGGATCCTTGGCGTTGGTCCGTACCCCACCGAGGACAAGATTGATCCGGACCTCATCAACGCGGGCAAGGAAACGGTCACCACGAATCCGGGGGCTGCGTTCTTCGACTCGGCGTCGTCGTTCGGCATGATCCGCGGCGGTCACGTGGACGTGGCCGTCCTGGGTGCCATGGAGGTGGCCGCGAACGGTGACCTGGCCAACTGGATGATTCCAGGCAAGATGGTCAAGGGCATGGGCGGTGCGATGGACCTGGTGTTCGGTGCCAAGAAGGTCATCGTCATGATGGAGCACGTAGACCGCAGCGGCCGGCCGAAAATCGTCCAGGACTGCACGCTCCCGCTCACAGGGAAAGGCTGTGTGGACCGGATCATCACGGATCTGGCAGTCATCGACGTCGTCAAGGACGAAGGTGACCCGCGCCTTGTCCTCCGTGAGTTGGCCCCCAACGTCACCCTTGAGGATGTCCTGGCCGCTACTGGTGCTGAGCTGTTCGAGGAAGACCAGGAGCTCACCGTATGACGCGAGTGGTTGAGCAGCGCGGGCTGTACTTCGATGAACTTGAAGAGGGCGTGATCTACGCCCACAAGCCGGGCCGCACTGTCACCGAGACTGACAATGTCCTCTTCACCACCATGACCATGAACACTCAGGCACTGCATTTGGACGCGGCCTGGAGCTCAGGGCAGCCGTTCGGGCAGCGCCTGATGAACTCGATGTTCACCCTGTCCACCATGGTGGGACAGTCCGTGACCCAGTTGACGCAGGGGACCATCATTGCGCAGTTAGGGCTCACGGATGTCACCTTCCCCCACCCGCTGTATCACGGCGATACCCTTTATACGGAAACAGTGATCACGGGAAAACGGCTGTCGTCGTCCCGCCCGGGTCAAGGCGTGGTGACCATGCAGCACACCGGCCGCAATCAGGACGGGGCAGTGGTGGCCTTGGCAACCCGGACCTGCCTGATGTGGACCAAGGCAGCGCACGCCGCGCAGTCCTGACCCACGAATTCCAAACTCTCTGTAGGACACCAGCAGCAAGGACCTTCATGCTTTCATCCAACGCGACTCCGTTCACCATGGGTCCGGCCCTCTTGTTCTGCCCTGCAGACCGGCCGGAGCGTTTCGGCAAGGCCGCTGATCGATCCGACGCCGTCATCCTGGACCTGGAAGATGCCGTAGCTCCTCCGGACAAGCCGGGGGCCCGCGAAGCGATTCTGAAGCAGGCGGATTCCGGTGGGCTGGAGCCAAGCCGCACCATTGTTCGGGTCAATCCAGTAGGGACGCCCGAGTTCGACCTCGACCTTGAGGCTTTGGCAAGAACGCCTTACCGCACGGTGATGCTGGCAAAGGCGGAGAGTGCGGAGCAGCTCAGGTCCTTGGAGGGCTATCAGGTCATCGCGCTGTGCGAAACTGCTGCGGGTATCGTCAACGCCTCTGCTATCGCCGCCGAACCGAACGTCGTGGGGCTGATGTGGGGTGCCGAGGATTTGCTGGCGTCGCTGGGTGGCCTCTCCAGCAGGAACGACGACGGCGGATACCGGGCAGTCGCCCTGTACTCCCGGTCCGCTGTACTGCTTGCCGCCAAAGCCGCGGGCAAGGAAGCCATCGACTCGGTGTACGTGAACATCCCGGATCTCGACGGCTTATTGGCAGAATCGGAGGATGCCGTCTCCAGTGGCTTCGGCGCCAAGGCCTGCATCCATCCGAATCAGGTAGCAGTAGTCCGTGAGGCCTATGCGCCCACCCCGGAAGTCATAGCCCAAGCCACCGAGCTACTGGAGGCGGCAGCATCTGCGGGCACGGGAGTGTTCCAGTTCAAGGGCAAAATGATCGACGGACCCATTCTCAAGCACGCCGAAGCGACACTTCGTCGCGCCGGACACCCCGCGAGATGACAGTTAACACCCATGTTCGGCGGGCAAACATGGGTGTTAACTGGCATCTCGGCGGGTGTGCCGAGCGCTAGGCGCGCACCGGCGTCGAGAGTTCCGTCAGTTCAACCACCGCTGGCCGGGAAGCAGTGCTCTTGATGGCCACTGCCTGCCCGTTCTTGGCCGATTCCAGCACCGATTCCATGACGTCCAAGGCGTGGAACGCCAATTGGCCGCCGGCACGGGGTTCCTGTCCGGCCGGAGTCGCGGCGAGGTCTGCAATACCAAAGCCGCGCCCTGAGTCCACGTAGCCGGCCGAGACAGGGAGCGTCTCCCAATCCTCGGCGCCGAGTGCGAACAATTGCACATCACCCTCAAAATAATTGGGGTCCGGGACCATCAGCGAACCCGTTTCACCGTGGATCTCAATGTTGGGGCTCTTCGTTTTTACGGCGTCGAAGCTCATGAACAAGGTGGATAAAGCACCGGACTCATGGACCAGTACTCCGGTGACATGCGAGTCGATATCCACCGGGACTTTTTGGCCTTGCCGCGGACCCGAACCAATCGTGCGCTCGTTGCGGGTGTGGCTCGCAGCGCCCACCACCGAAACCACGGGTCCAAGCAGTGTGACAAGCGCTGAGACGTAGTAGGGACCCATATCCAGCAAAGGTCCACCCCCTGGCTGGTAGTAGAAGTCAGGGTTCGGGTGCCAACGTTCGTGCCCGGGCGTCGCCATGGTGGCAGTCGCGGAAACAGGTGAGCCAATCAGTCCGTCGTCGATCGCTTTACGAGCTGTCTGGATGCCCGTTCCCAGCACAGTGTCGGGTGCGCAACCAACCACCACGCCGGCCGCGGCGGCCGCATCCAGCACCTGCCGTGCCTCCGCCGTGGTGGCTGCCAGCGGCTTTTCACCGTAGACGGACTTGCCTGCTGCGATGGCCCTGAGTGCGATGTCTGCGTGGGCGGCAGGAATGGTCAGGTTCAAGACGAGGTCAACGTCGTCTGCTGCCAAAAGGTCGTCCACGGTAAGTGCCCGGACACCGTCGTACGAGTCCGCGACGGCCTGTGCCCGTGCCGGATCAAGGTCCGCGACCGCCACTAGGTTAATGGAATCCAGCCGGCGGAAGTTGGCCAGGTACTGGGCGATGATGGCACCACAGCCGATGACTCCCACGTTCAGCGGTGTATCGGTCTTCAGCGGCTTGGCCTCGTTTATCGAGATGCCCACAGCATGCCCCTTTCGATGATGGTGCGGACGTTGCTGTCCTGGAGAATTTCCACCCGGTGGCCAGGGGTGCAGACAAAAATCTTTCCTTTGCCCCACTGACGGGTCCAGATGGCGGGAGAAGTGACTTCGCGGTTCCACGGGTCCCACTCGCGGACCTTTTGGGTGGTTGTGGCCAACACGTCGATGTAGTCGTCGGACAGGACCCAGTACTGTTCCGTGTCGAGGTCGAAGTCGCCGATTCCCCGAGTGATGGGGTGGTCGGATGCGGCAGGCAGCATGTTGACGGTGTACGGAACGTAGTTGTCTGACTGTTCGCCGATCTGCTCGTCAGCATGCTTGCCGGGGTGGCAGGCGAACTGGCCGCCGATCAGATGCAGGTAGTCCGAGTTGTTGCGGTACGAATCAGCGATCCCGCCGTGCCAGCCTGCCAGGCCGGTGCCGTTTTCGACCGCAGTGCGCAGGCCCTCGAACTCATCCTTCTCAATGGTGGTCATGGTCACGCATTGCACGATCAGGTCCACGGTGGCCATATATTCGGGGTCGGCGTAGATCTTGGGGGATTCCTCCACACGGACGTCGTAGCCGTTGCCCTTCAGGTAGGGAATGAACAGCTCTGTGGCTTCCACCGGCTGGTGTCCGTCCCAGCCGCCGCGAACCACCAGCGCTGTCTTGTTGTTGCTCGTCATGGTTTCCTTCGTTTTTGGGGCGTATATCAGTGAGTCGGGGTGTTGCGATCAGCGCGTTGCAAAAGCGGCGTCAAAGGCGGCAGCCGGCGGGCGTATGGCGGCGAGTTCCCGGACCATGCGAAGCGCTTGGGGGGCTCCGACCAGCCGGTCCATACCGGCGTCTTCCCACTCGATGCTGGTTGGTCCTTCATAGCCAATTGCATTGAGCGTGCGGAAGATTGGCTCCCAGTTCACGTCGCCGTGGCCCGCTGTGACAAAGTCCCACCCCCGGCGCGGATCAGCCCATGGCAGGTGCGAACCCAACCGGCCGTTCCGTCCGTTGAGTTGCCTGACCGACTCCTTCACATGGACGTGGAAGATCTTGTCCGCGAAGTCCTGGAGGAACATCACCGGGTCAAGGTCCTGCCAGATGAAATGGGACGGATCGAAGTTGAGGCCAAAGTTCTCCCGGTGCCCTACCGCGTCCAACGTTCGTTTGGCGGTCCAATAGTCGTAGGCGATCTCAGAGGGATGGACTTCCAACGCGAATCGGACACCCACCTCGTCAAAGACATCCAAGATGGGGTTCCAGCGGTCAGCAAAGTCCTGATATCCACGCTCGATCATGGCATCCGAGGCCGGTGGGAACATGGCCACGCATTTCCAAATTGACGAGCCGGTAAATCCAGTAACGGTCTTTACTCCCAGCCTCGCGGCCGCGCGCGCCGTGGTCTTCATGGCCTCTGCAGCCCGCTGACGGACGCCCTCCGGCTCACCTTCGCCCCACACCGAAGGGCTCAGGATGTCCTGATGACGTTCGTCAATCGGGTCGTCGCAGACTGCTTGCCCTGTGAGGTGGTTGGCGATTGCATGGACGGTCAGCTTGTGCTTTTCCAGGATGTCCAGCTTGCCCTGCAGATAGTTGTCGTCGGAGACAATGCGTTCGGGATCGAGATGATCGCCCCAGCAGGCGATCTCCAATCCGTCGAAGCCCCACTCTCCAGCAAGCCGTGCAACTTCCTCGAACGGAAGGTCTGCCCACTGACCAGTGAACAGGGTGATGGGTCGAATCATGTTGCTTCCTTTCACACGTTCTGCCAGCGGCTTGCGTTGTCGGCGCTTGTCTCGACGGCGGCCAGCACCTTTTGCACCTGCAAGGCGTCAGCGAACGACGGCGAGGGCTGCTCGGCTTTGCTGATGGCAGTCACGAGGTCCACCACCTGATGCGTGAAGCCGTGCTCGTAGCCGAGTCCATGCCCGGTGGGCCACCAGTTGCCGGTGTAGGGGTGGGACGGTTCGGTGACCATGATTTTTCGGAAGCCTGCGTCGGGTTCCAAGGATGCATCGTAGAACTGCAGGGAGTTCATGTCCTCGAAGTCGAAAGAAATGGAGCCTTTGGTGCCATTGAGTTCCAGGCGCATGGCGTTTTTGCGTCCCAAAGCAAAACGGGTGGCTTCGAAAATGCCGATGGGGCCGGAGCCGCCGCTGTTGGATAAGCCTGCGTCAGCGCCGTCGTCGTGCGTTGCCTCAAAGCGGGCAGTGAACAGCGCCGCGTCGTCCACGGTCACCGGACCGCGTGGACCGTCCACGCCACCGTGTCCGCCAAGGCCCACGAAGTCGCCGCCCACCGGGCGCTCCTTCACGAACGTCTCCAGCAGCGCCGACACACCGGTGATGTTGCAGCCGGTGATCCATTGCGCGGCGTCAATGCTGTGCGCGCCGATGTCACCCAGGGAACCGGACCCGGACTTGGACTTATCCAACCGCCAGGTCAGGGGAGCATCGGCGTCACTGAGCCAGTCCTGAAGGTACTGGGCGCGGACGTGGCGGATCTGGCCCAAACGACCGTCATCCACCATGCGCTTGGCCAGTGCCAAGGCAGGCGTGCGTCGGTAAGTGAAGCCGCACATGGAGAACACCCCGCGTTCGGCAGCTGCCTGGGCTACCCGCGTCATCTTTTCGGCTTCCTCCACCGAGTTGGCCAATGGCTTTTCGCACAGGACGTGCTTGCCGGCTTCGAGCGCAGCGATGGCTATCTCCGCATGGGTGTTGCCGGGAGTGCAGATGTCGATGAGATCGATGTCGTCGCGCTCAATGAGGCGGCGCCAATCCGTCTCAGTAAAGGCCCAGCCGTATTTGTTGGCCGCTGCCCGGACACCTTCCTCGTTCCGGCCCGCCACGGCGGTCAGTTGCGGAGCGAGCGGGAGGTCGAAGAAGCGGGGCGCCGTCCTCCATGCGTGGGAGTGGGCGGCGCCCATGAAGGCGTAGCCCACCATGCCCACCCGCAGGGGTTGAGGTTCTGTCATCGGAGATCCTTTCTACTTGCTGAAGCCTGCAGTGAGGCCGCTGACCAACTGGCGGCGTCCCAGGACGTAGATCACCAGGATGGGCAGGGTGCTCAGGACCACTGAGGCGAGGACGGCAGGGATGTTGACGCTGAATTCGCCTTGGAACGTCCAGAGGCCCAAGGGGAGGACCCGCAGTTCCGGGCTCTGGGTAAGGACCAGTGGAAGGAGGAACCCGTTCCAGACGTGCAGGCCGTTGTAGATGGCCACGGTAACTATGGCTGGCCGCGTCAGGGGGAGTGCCAAGCGCCACATGGTCTGCCAGTCGCTGCAGCCATCCAGCCGCATGGACTCGAACAGTTCGTTGGGAACATCCCTGATGAAGTTGGACAGGATCAGGACCGTCAACGGTATGGCAAACGCTATGGACGGAAGCATGATAGCCAGGAGGCTGTCGTAGAGATTCAGCCGGATGATCATCAGGTAAATGGGAATGATGGTTGCCTGGAGCGGAATGGCCAGGCCCATGAGGAACACACCATTCACGAACTTCAGGTATCTGCCACGTCCACGGACGATCGCGAAGGCGGCCATAAAGGAAATCAGAACGGTAGGGATAACTGAGCCCAACGTGACCATCACGCTGTTCATGAAGTAGGTCGAAAAGTTGGCCTCAAGAACAAGCTGGTAGTTCTCCAGCGTCGGTGAGGCCGGCAGGGCCATCGGATTCTGGCCGAAGTAGCCTTCGGAGGTCTTCAAGCTGGTGATGACAATGTAATAGATCGGAATGATGATGATGGCCAGCCAGATCCAGCCGCCCAGACCGCCGGGGATGTTCAGCCGTTTCATGCGTGTTCTGAGGCTCTGTTTGGCCTTGACCGAAGAGGTCGGGGAACCGGGGGACCCGGTGACCGGATCACTTTTCAGGAGTGTGCTCACCTTACATACCTTCCAATTGGCTGCCCTGTTTGTCTTTGCCTCCAAGTCGTTGGAGGAACAAAGCAAGCGCAAGTCCGATGACAACGAGGACCACCGCGATAACACTTGCCGGTCCCATGAGGTTGGCCCGGAAGCCGCGAAGGTACATATCGAGCGCCAGGATGCGTGTGGAGTTGCCCGGGCCGCCGCCGGTGAGGACAAAGATGAGGTCAAAGTAGGTCAACGAACCCACTACCATCAGCGTCGACGAAGTGATGATGGTGTACTTCAGCTGCGGAAGTGTGATGTGGAAGAACTGTTTAATTGTTCCCGCACCATCGATCTGGGCTGCCTCGTAGAGTGACTTGGGGATTTGCCGGACGCCGCCTTGATAAATAAGCGTGTGGAAAGGAACGAACTGCCAGGCGATCACAAAGATGATCAATCCAAGGGCCAATTGTGGAACCCCCAGCCAGTCCTGGGCCAGGAACGGGAGTCCCAGTCCCATGGCTAAACCGAAGTTGGGGTCCAACAGCGCTTTGTAGGCGATGGCCACGGCAGCGGAGGAAAGCAGCAGCGGCAAGAAGTACAGGACTGCCAAGGCCGCCCGATAGCGTTGGGTGCCTGCCGTGAACACACCCAGCAGCAGGCTGATGGGAGTTTGGACGAGCCAGGAAACAATCATGATCAGGAAGGTCAGGCCAAGGGAGTTGTAAAGATCGGGATCTGCCAGAACCGAGGTCCAGTTTTCCATCCCTGCTGCGCCGATGGCGCCAATGCCGTCCCACCTGGCGAAGCTGAGGATCAGTACCCCTATCAGGGGAATGACGGCGAAGACAACGAAGAAGAACAGCGCGGGTACCGTCAGCCAGGCCAATGCGGACTTTGGCTGCGACGTCAGCTCGTTTTTCGATAGCTCGCTGGGAGCCCTATGAGTGGTGGCGGCGCTCATTTGCCCAGGGTGGCATTCATGTTTTCGGCGAACTGCTGCGGGGTGATCGACTTGAGGAAGAGTTGGTCGATGTTGTTCAGCAATGCCTCGGCAGCAGTCGGGCTGAGGGCCTGGTCCCAGGACTGCTGGAAGTGGGGGGCGTTCTTGCCGAGATCGTAGACGAAGTTCAGGAAGTCTTTGTCCTCGGATGATGCGAGCTTGTCTTCAATTCCATTGACGATCGGAACGGATCCGGAGTTGATGTAGGCATCGATGACGGTGTCAGTCATGATCCCGTCCTTGAAGAACTTTTTCGCCGTCTCCTTTTCCTCGTCGGTAGCCTTAGCCGAGATCGACATGTACTGGGCGGGGTTGCCCACACCGTTCTTTGGATCGCCCTTGCCGCCCGGGAGGGTGGGGAAGCCGACGAAGCCAAGTTTCCCGTCCTGGACGAAGTTCTGTCCGTCCTTCTTCATGGCGCCGTACGTCCAGGAGCCGTGGAGCATCATGGCCGCCTTGCCCGTAAAGAGCAGCGCCTGGTCTGCCTTCGAATCTGCCGTAATGGAGGAGAAGCCCTTGATGAAACCGTCGGCAGAGACAAGTTCCTGGACCTTGGCGCCGGTTTCGATCACTGCCGGATCCATCCAAGCATTGGGTTTGCCTTCGAAAATGGCCTTGAACACCTCGGGGCCGCCGATGCGGTCCAGGAGATACTGCAGCCACATCATGGACGTCCAACGCGACTGTCCGCCCAGTGAGAAAGGAGCTACGCCCATATCGTTGAAAGTCTTCACCAGGGACATGACGTCGTCCCATGTCTTTGGCGGCTGAGCACCGGCCTTCTCGAAGAGTTCTTTGTTGTAGAACAGGACGATCGGGGCAATGTATTGGTTGGGGAGGGCGTAGATCTTGCCGTTGACCGTGGCGGCTCCGAAAGACGACGGGAAGAACTTGTTCTTGAGCTCCGGGTTGGCATCGAACCAGCTGGTCAGATCCTCCACCTGTTCGGCTTCGGCATAGGTCTTCAACGTTCCGCCACCCCAGCCGTAGACGATGGTGGGGGCTTGGCCGGCACCGATGGCCGTCTTGATCTTCGTCTTGAACGCGTCGTTCTGGAAGTACGTCACGGAGATCTTGTTGTCCGGATTGGACGATACGAAGGCATCAACGGCTTTCTGGATAGTCGTCTGGTTCGGTTCTCCTGAAAGGAACCACATGCTGGCTCCTCCACCCGCCGCGCCTCCGGGCCCGGAGGTCCCGCAGGCGGTGGTCGCCATTACTGCAAAGGGCGTCATGGCCGCCAGAGCCAGAAAGGAACGCCGGGATGATTGGAACTGCTTCATTGCTTCTCCAGGGGTAGTCGCGCTGCTGAGCAAGCTTCGGTGCTCACTTCCGAAAGGTGGCCCAGCTCCGAAAAATATCGAAATATTTCGCAGCCATGATTTAGGTCACGGTCCAAACTAAAGGGTTCACAGGCGGCCGTCAAGGCATTTCCAGAAGCAGATTTGTCCTCGGTGACGAGTAGTAAGTTGAGGTTTATGCGGAGTCGGGTCATACTCAACAGATCATCGAAATATTTCGAAAGCAGGAGTTCCGTGGATCGTGACACCCGCCCATCCAAGCTGACCCTTGCAGCCGTAGCTGCCGAGGTGGGTGTTTCTGCACCCACAGTGTCCAAGGTCGTCAATGGCCGCGAGGACGTGGCGGAAGCTACTCGTGCCCGGGTGATGGCAGCGCTTCAACGCACGGGTTACAAGTCGCCGCTCCAACGCAAGAGCGCACCGGTGCACCGTGCGGTTGAAGTAGTCTTCGACTCCTTGAATTCGGCCTATGGGGTGGAAATCCTCAACGGCTTGATGGAGCAGGCTGCGGCGTCGGACATGGAGGTGATCCTCTCCATCACCGGACGGCAGGCTGCTTCTGCACTGGGCCCCGAGGCACGGGCCCAGCGTATGGTCGACGAAGGCCGTGCCGGCATGATCGTGGTGACCTCGGCATTCGGCTCCGCCCAGCTTGAGGCCTTCAACCGCAGGCACATTCCCATCGTGGTGATTGATCCGCTTAATCCACCGCCTGCTGACGTCTTCAGCGTGGGCGCGAGCAACTGGGCTGGAGGTAAGGCGGCAGCATCACACCTGCTGGAGCTGGGACACCGAAAGATCGCCTACATCGGCGGCCCGTCCGCCGCGGAGTGCAGCCAGGCACGGCTGCACGGCTACATGGCTGCATTGATGGCAGCGGGAATAACCGTGGACGACGAGTACGTTTCCGCCGGCCCCTTCAAACCGGAGAACGGAGTCCGCGGAATGAAGGCACTGCTGGCCTTGGAAAATCCGCCCACTGCCATATTCGCTGCCAGCGACAGCATCGCGCTGGGAATCCTTGCCGAGGCTCGGCGGCATAACGTGCGCATTCCCGAAGACATGAGCCTGGTGGGCTTTGACGGAACGCCCCAGGCGGAGGAATCAGTGCCTCCGTTGACGTCCGTATCGCAGCCGCTGCAGGAAATGGGGCGCTCCGCCCTAAGTTTCATATTGCGGCAGATGCGTGGTGAAGATATCGATTCCCGAAGGGTAGAACTGGCCACTCACCTGGTGGTTCGTGAGTCCACGGGTCCGCCGCGGTAGTCGCACCGACGTCAGGAGGGCGTCGAACGCTAGAGCCGCCGCCGCCGTCGATGATCAAGCGAGAGTGGGGGGATCGCATCATATAGCAGCACCCGAACCCAACGTTCACCCGTCTCACGGAACTCCGCGCGGCTTGCGAAACGGTACAGGTAGCTGCGCGCCCTCACCCAACGGGGGCGAGCGCCGTCGAACGGGTCTTGGCGCAACAGCCCAAGCGTGGGCTTGTCGGCCTCCAATAGTCTGTACAGGAACACATAAAACCAGTCCTCATGGACGGTCCGCAGCGGCAGGAACCACATCAGCCAATCCAAGCGCAGGTGGTACGGCGCCCATTGCCGGGGGAGTCGCCGGACGTCGCCGGGCTTGCCCTTGAAGCCGTACTCAAGCCAGTGCTCCTCCGGTGCGTCGGGTTCCTCTGCCAGAGTGCCCTCCACCACAATCTCTATCCGTTGCTTGGTCACCGTCCCGAAAGCTCCATAGGCGTTCACCAAGCGCCACCGGTTGAAACTGGCGTTCATCAACTGATGGCTGGAGAACAGGTTGAGGAGCGGCCGGTAGCTGAACACCAGCAACAGAAGGGTGACAAGCACGACGACGGCGAGCCACCATACGGGGGTATCGGAACCCTCGTGCCACTCCAGCGGGATGAACGGAAAAACCGCATGGGCCACGGGATCACTGACGGCAGCGAAAGCCAGGATGATCGCCACCCAGTTCAGCCAGGCAAAGTTTCCGGTACCCACCAACCACAGCTGGGTCACGATGATGATGCCGGCAGCAATACTCGCCAGCGGTTGAGGCGCGAACAGGAAGAACGGCACCACCAACTGTGCGAAATGATTGCCCACCACTTCCACCTTGTGCAGCGGACGCGGCAAAAGGTGCGCCTGCCTGCTGAGAGGGCCAGGCATTGGCTGTGTTTCATGGTGATAGAACATCGCCGTCATGTCGCGCCACTCGCGACCGCCCCGGATCTTGATCATTCCAGCGCCGAATTCAAGCCGGAATACCAGCCACAGGATAAGAATGAGGATGGTTGTGGGCGGCGGAGTCTGGTCCGAGCCAAGGAACGCCACTATGAAACCGGCCTCAAGGAGAAGGATCTCCCAGCCAAACCCATAGAACGTTTGGCCGACATTAACGATTGACATGTAAAGGAACCAGAGGGCAAGGAAAGCGAGCATAGGCAGCCACGGAGGACCCATTTGGGGGAGGCCCGCCACCAGCAGAATCGACACACCGATCCCCGTCCAGCACAGGGCCTTGAGCAGAGCGTCCGAGTAGCGCCACTGGAACAGTGTGGGTCTCGCCAGCTTGCGGGCCATGTCCAGGAAAGCCGGAACCGGCAACAGCCCGCGCTCGCCGAGGAGTGCCGGGAACTGGTTCAACGTCGAGAGGAACGCAACTGCGTAGAGCGCGGCGATGCCGCGCTGCAAGACCTGCCGGGCGAACTCGTAGTCCCGCGCATCAAACCAGGACATCCACTCCACGATTCCACGGTACGCGGGGGAACGCGGTGGTCAAGCGGCGCCGGGTTTTCCACATACGCCCGAGCCCGTTCGCGGCCCCCGGTGGCGGCTGGGATACTTAAGCAATGCAGCCGCGCAAGATCGTCATCCTCGGGTCCACCGGTTCCATCGGCACACAAGCGATTGACGTCGTCGATGCTGCCCCGCACCGTTTCGAGGTGGTGGCACTCAGTGCCGGCGGAGGAAACCTTGAACTCATCGCGCAGCAGGCTGTCCACACCAAGGCTCAAGCCGTGGGCATTGCCCAAGGAGACCCGGCAGAGCTTCGGCGACTGATCGACGCCGTAGCCGCCCTTGCGGGCGTGCGGGACTTTGCACCGGAGATTTTTGTTGGTCCAGACGCTTCAACGGTCATCGCAGCCATCGAATGCGACGTCGTCCTCAACGGCATTACCGGTTCCATAGGACTGGCGCCTACCTTGGCCGCGCTCGGCACCGGAGCCACTCTGGCCCTTGCCAACAAGGAATCGCTGATTGTCGGCGGTGCCTTGGTCAAAGCTGCTGCCGTCCCCGGCCAGATTGTCCCCGTAGACTCCGAGCACTCCGCCATCGCGCAATGCCTCCGTTCGGGCACGGACCAGGAAGTTGAAAAGCTGATCCTGACCGCATCCGGCGGCCCTTTCCGCGGGCGCACGCGGGAACAACTTCGCAACGTCACACCACAGGAGGCGCTCGCGCACCCCACCTGGGACATGGGCCTCATGGTCACCACAAACTCAGCCAGCCTGGTCAACAAGGGTCTTGAAGTGATTGAGGCCCATTTGCTGTTCGACGTTCCCTTGGACAGGATCGATGTTGTGGTTCACCCACAGTCGGTGGTCCACTCGATGGTCCAGTTCGTGGACGGCTCCATCATCGCCCAGGCATCGCCACCGGACATGCGACTCCCGATTGCGCTCGGGCTGGGTTGGCCGGACCGTGTGCCCCGGGCTGCCCAAGCATGCGACTGGACCCAAGCGACCAGCTGGACGTTCGAACCCCTGGACACGGTGGCCTTCCCTGCAGTGGATCTCGCCAAGGACGCCGCCAAGCAGGGCAGTACGTTCCCCGCGGTGTTCAACGCCGCCAATGAAGAAGCCGTAGAGGCCTTCCATGCCGGGCGCATCCGGTTCACGGACATTGTGGATACCGTGGAATCCGTCCTCAGCGAACATTCAGGCTCTTCTGAGCTAACAGTGGAGTCCGTGCTGGATGCTGAAAAGTGGGCACGCGCCCGAACCCTTGATCGTTTAGCCAGCAGCGCCCTCTAGCTCACAACCCTTACGGAAGCAGTCCCCCGGCATGAGTCCCGTCCTTCTCTTCATTCTCGGAGTCGTCTTCGTCGCAATCGGCGTAGCTGTTTCCATTGCGCTTCACGAGGTGGGCCATCTGGTACCTGCCAAACTGTTCAAAGTGCGCGTCACCAAGTACATGATTGGTTTCGGGCCTACCTTGTGGTCCAAGAAGAAGGGCGAAACCGAATACGGCTTCAAGGCGCTTCCGCTGGGCGGCTACGTGTCCATGATTGGCATGTACCCACCCAACAAGGAAGACGGCGCCGTCCGCCCCTCCAGCACAGGCATGTTCCAGACGCTCGCCACTGAGGCCCGCTCCATGGCGCACGAGGAAGTGGGACCCGGCGACGAAAACCGTGTCTTCTACAAGCTTCCCGTCTGGAAAAAAATCATCGTCATGCTCGGCGGTCCTGCCATGAACATGCTGATCGGGTTGATACTGCTGGCTGTCCTGCTCATGGGCTTCGGCATGGCAACAGCAACCACCACCATCGCGGACGTTTCCAAGTGCCAGGTTGCTGCGGGGGAGACCGTGGACCCCGACTCAGCCGATTGCAAACTGACTCCCGCGGCGGCGGCGGGCCTCCAGCCGAATGACACCATTACTTCCTTCGACGGAAAAGCCGTCACCAGCTGGGAAGAACTCACCAGCTGGATCCGTGTGTCGGCCGGAAAAGACGTGCCCATCACAGTGGAGCGCAGCGGATCAACGGTGGAAACCACCGTGACGCCCGTACTTTCCTCGCGGCCGGTGGTCGGCGCCGACGGCAGGCCTGAGCAGGACGCCAACGGGGTGCTCAAATACCAGGAAGTCGGATTCCTTGGGATAGGGGCCCAAAGCGAACTGGTTCCCCAACCTGCTTCGGCCGTTTTGCCCATGGCCGGAGAGAACATCAAGCAGATATCCGGTGTGATCCTCAACCTGCCGGCCAGGGTGGTTGGAGTGGCGAAAGCAGCTTTCAGCGAAGAGCCCCGCGATCCGAACGGACCCATCAGCGTGGTGGGTGTGGGCCGGGTTGCAGGTGAAGTCGCGGCCATGGAACAGGTACCCATGCAAGCCCGTATCGGCACCCTGATCGGGTTGCTCGCCGGGCTCAACTTTGCCTTGGCGATCTTCAATCTCATCCCTCTTTTGCCCCTCGACGGCGGCCACGTAGCTGGCGCGCTCTATGAAGGGGCGCGACGCCGGGTGGCCAAGCTACTGGGCAAATCGGACCCGGGCGCGTTCGACATCGCCAAGCTGCTGCCAGCCACATATGTGGTTGCAGCGCTGCTGATGGCCATGGGCGCCCTCCTGATCTATGCGGACATCGTGAAGCCCGTGAACATTTTCGGCTGAGTAGGCGGGATAGGCTAGCTCCATGACTGTTTTCGCTGTTGAGTACGTATACGTCGCCGATTCCGGCGCCCTTCGCGACGAAGCCCGCCCGGCGCACCGTGACTGGCTCGCCGGCTTGGCCGAAGAAGACAAACTGCTTGCCAGTGGACCCTACGGTGACGGTGCAGGCGCCTTGCTGATCTTCAAGTCTGCAGGTGAAGCTGAACTCAATGATCTCCTCAAACAGGACCCATTCGCCGAGGCCGGGGTTATCGCAGGTATCCGCACCACCGAATGGGCCCCCAACACCGGCGTCCTGGCCGCCCACGCCTCTTAGCCAAAACGCCCTTCACCACAACGATCCACCCCAACCCAAGGAGTCCACGTGACCTCGGTCAGCCTGGGAATGCCAGCAGCCCCACCCCCCGTCCTTGCCCCGCGACGTAAGACGCGGCAGATCAAGGTTGGGTCTGTTGGTGTTGGTTCTGATTCGCCCATCAGCGTGCAGTCCATGACCACCACGCCCACCACGGATATAAATGCCACGCTGCAGCAAATTGCTGAGCTCACGGCTTCCGGCTGCGACATTGTGCGTGTTGCCTGCCCGTCAGCCGACGATGCCGAGGCTTTGCCGATCATCGCCCGCAAGTCGCAGATTCCCGTGATCGCGGACATCCATTTCCAGCCGAAGTACGTCTTCGCCGCAATTGAAGCCGGATGCGCGGCAGTTCGCGTGAACCCGGGCAATATCCGTAAGTTCGATGACCAGGTCAAAGAAATTGCTGCAGCGGCGCGTGACCACGGAACATCCATCCGGATAGGTGTCAACGCCGGCTCCCTTGAACCCGGCATCATGAAGAAGTACGGCAAGGCCACCCCGGAGGCACTTGTTGAGTCCGCCGTCTGGGAAGCCTCGCTGTTCGAAGAGCACGGTTTCCACGACTTCAAGATCTCGGTCAAGCACAACGATCCCGTGATCATGGTGGCCGCGTACGAGATGCTGGCCGAGAAGGGCGACTGGCCTTTGCACCTTGGCGTGACCGAGGCCGGACCGGCATTCCAGGGCACCATCAAGTCGGCTACGGCTTTCGGTGCACTCCTGTCCCGTGGCATTGGCGACACCATTCGTGTTTCCCTCTCGGCTCCGCCGGTGGAGGAGATCAAGGTGGGCAACCAGATCCTGCAATCCCTGAACCTGCGCCCGCGCAAGCTCGAAATCGTCTCCTGCCCGTCCTGTGGCCGCGCGCAGGTGGACGTGTACACGCTGGCCGAGCAGGTGACCGCAGGTTTGGAAGGCATGGAGATTCCGTTGCGCGTAGCCGTCATGGGTTGCGTAGTCAACGGACCCGGCGAGGCCCGTGAAGCGGACCTCGGTGTGGCGTCCGGAAATGGCAAGGGCCAGATTTTCGTGAAGGGCGAAGTCATTAAGACTGTGCCTGAAAGCGAAATTGTTGAGACACTGATCGAAGAGGCCATGCGCATCGCCGAAGAGATGGGGGAGGCCGATGGCGAAGATGCTGTCAAGGGTAGCCCCGTGGTTAGCGTCTCGTAACGAGACCGGCTTGGGAGTCAGGGTGCTCGGCCGTGCCGACACCCTGACTCTTCGCGCCCTGGCCAGCGAAGACGTGGTAGCCAACGTTTTCATCCTCGCCCACTTGGAAAGCACCGGAACAGCGGCGCCCACCAGCGGCGGTGCCAGTATTTTCGGAGTCTTCGACGGCGAGACGCTCCTCGGCGCGTGCTGGGCGGGAGCCAACCTGGTGCCTGTACAACTCGATCCCGGCCTGGCGGGGTACGTGGCCAGTGCGGCCCACGAAACAGGCCGCCGCTACGCGTCCATTTTTGGCCCGGCGGAAACCGTCCTGGCCCTCTACGCGCGATTCGAGCAATTGGGCCACGGCGCCCACGAAGTTCGCTCCCAGCAGCCGCTGCTTACTATTTCAGGTCCGCCGGTCATCGGCGCCAACCCTGACCTGACATTCGGCACCATGGCGGACTTCGACCGCATCCTGCCAGCCTGCGCAGCCATGTTCGAAGAAGAAGTTGGCTACTCACCCTTCCTCGGCGGTCAGGAGTTCTACAGCAGGCGCGTTGCCGGCCTTATTCGTGAGGGCCATTCGTTGGTCCACATCGATGCCAACGGCACTGTGGTCTTCAAGGCCGAGCTGGGGGCAGTCACGCGGGACGTCACCCAGGTCCAGGGCGTATGGATGAATCCCGAGTTGCGGGGCCGCGGCCAAAGCGGTGGCTACATGGCCGCCGTCGTGAATCTCTCAAAAACCTTTGCCCCGGTGACCAGCCTCTATGTCAACGACTACAACGCCAAAGCCCGCGCCACATATGAGCGGGTCGGCTTCGAGCAAGTGGGCACCTTCGCGACGGTTCTGTTTTAGACCCAACCTCGCTACTTGTAGTCTTATCCCGGTTGGCGAATGCCACCAATCACTCGAACTTCCCTGGGGAACAAATGAATAAGAATGCGTTGCGCGGTTTTGCCGTGTCTGGACTGTTGGTTGTGGGCCTCACGGCGTGCGGCGGTGCCGGAACCTCCACGGAGGCTGCGTCCGCTCCGGCCAGCGAAGTGACCACGCCCACTCCCACGCCGGTAAAGCAGTACACCTTGGATGAATTGACAGCCATCGTTGGGCAGATCAAGGACAAGCAGGGCGCCAAGCTGAGCGTCATGACAACTGCCGATATGTCCGGCACCATGGAACAGACGAAAGCGCTCATGGCGCAGACCGAGGTGCAGCCTGCCGCCTGCAAAGACATGGCCACGGGATCGCTGGCCCAACCGACAGATGGCCTAAAGGCTGCTGTCGGAGTCAGCCAGGATGCCACCACAGGCAGCATCAGCACAATTTCATTGGGAACGGGGCTGGGAGAAGGAGCGTTGAAGAAGGCGCAGGAGAACCTGGGCCAGATTTCCGCTTGCAGCACTATGACTTTGACTGGACCCACGGGCGCGAGCACTGTCACCCTGACGGATTTGGCTGGCAAGAAACCCACAAATGCCCTGCTGGCCTACCGCGTGAATACAGAGTTGTCTACAGGAGAAAAAGGTTCGGTCCTCATGGCACAGGCCGTAGAGCAGGAAGTCCTGGTCTCGGTGATCGCAGTAGGCGGCGCTTCCGAAGACGTCGCCCTTGCCAACCTGACCAACCTCCTCGATCAGTCAGTTGAGCTCATCAAATAGCCCACTTGCTGGCAGTTGTGGCTGCTCAGGCCCAAGTAGGGCCACAACTGCCAGCTAACCGGACGAGTTCAAGTCCCCCGTGAGGTAGCGCTGGATGTTTGGTGCAACGAAGCGCACCACGTCTTCCTGATCGGCTGAGGCCAGGGGCTCGAGCCGGATCACGTAGCGGACCAACATCAGCCCTACCACTTGGGTGGCCACAAGATTTCCGCGCACGCGTACTTCTTCGGGCGTCCCGGGCAACCCCGCCATGATCCTGGACAGGATGGTGCGGTTGACCATTTCGCGCATGAGCGCCGTTTTGGCCCTGGAACCGATGGTTCCCCGGACAAAGGCCACCAAGCCATGCTGAGCAGGGCTTTCCCATAGTCGCAGTACGGCCCGGACAATCGCTTCCGCCCTTATGGCCGGGTCCAGGGTTTCGACGCCGGCAAGTACCTCGGCCGGGTCAGCGGGCAACTCCACGCTGGCGGCAAAAAGCTCGTCCTTTCCGCCGAAAAAGTGGTGCACCATGGCCGGGTCCACCGATGATTCGCGGGCTACTTGGCGCAGGCTCGTTCCCTCGAATCCCTGTTCAGCGAACAGTTTCCGTGCAGCTGCGAGGATGGCTTCCCGAGAATGATCTCCTGAATTTCGGCGGCCTCGGCGCGCCTGTGGGAGGCTCATCGGGTTTGGCGCCTTAGGGTCAGTGATGCCAGGACCAGAACTCCTACAACAATCCCGCCCATGATCAGGGCGTCTTGCCACATTGCGGACGTGGCGTCGACATTTCCAGCAATCTCCTTCAGTGCCTCCACGGAGAACGTGAGCGGCAAAACACCGGAGATTGCTTCCAAGACCTCGTTCATATCGTCCCGGGCCACGAACAGGCCGCACAACAGGATCTGGGGCACCACCACCACGGGCATGAACTGCACTGCTTGGAACTCGGTGCGGGCGAACGCTGAACAGAACAGCCCCAACGCGACGCCCAAGACGGCGTTGATGACGGCGATCATCACCACGAAGCCGGGACTTCCTTTGATGTCGAGGTCGAAAATCCAGTAGGCCACCGCTGTTGCCACCAAGGACTGCAGGGCGGCCATGATGGAGAAGGCCAGGGCATAGCCGAACAGCAGGTCTGCCTTGTGGATCGGAGTGGTCAGGAGGCGTTCGAGGGTCCCGGAGGTGCGTTCCCGAAGCATGGTAATGGACGTGACCAGGAACATCACCACGAAGGGGAAGATGGCCAACATCATCAAGCCCACGCGGTCAAAGGTGCGTGGGAATCCTGGCGGTGAGGTTTCGTTCTCGTAAAGGAAATAGACCGCGGTCAGGAGCAGTGCAGGGACCACGAGGATCAGTGCGACGCTTCGATGGTCGTGCCTCAGTTGTCCCAGGACCCGGGCGGTGGTGGCAATTGTCATGCGGAGATTCAGGGCGTCACCTGGCTTTCTTCCTGGCCCCGAGTGCTCTTGATGACCTGCTCAGCGGCTTTGATGATGGTCAGGAACGCCCTCTCCAGATCGTCGCTCCCGCCGCGTTCGGCCAGCTCTGCAGGAGTCAGTTGAGCCAGCAGCAGGCCATCGCGAAGCAGCAGGAGTGAGGAACAGTGGGATGCTTCCTCCATGACATGGCTGGACACCAGCAGGGTTGTTCCGCCGGCTGCCATGGCGGCAAAACGCTCCCACAACTCGGCACGGAGTACGGGATCCAGCCCCACAGTGGGCTCGTCCAGGATGAGGAGCTGTGGATGGGCCACCAGTGCACAGGCAAGGGACACACGGCTGAATTGTCCGCCGGACAGGTCCGCGGCCTTTTGCCGTGCGAACTTCTCAAGCCCGACGGCGGAAATTGCTTCCGCGGCGTCGGCCGCCGTTGCGCCGTGCATGGCTCCGAAGTAGCGGACGTTCGCTTCGACGCTTAGGTCCGCATAAACGCTTGCACCTTGGGTGACGTACCCGACGTCGTGCCTGAGCGGTGCGCTGCCTGCCGGACGGCCGAGGACGGTAACGGTTCCCCGCGTGATTCGCTGGACGCCGACGATTGCCCTCATGAGTGTCGTTTTGCCGCTGCCGGAAGGGCCCAGAAGCCCGGTGATGCGACCGGCGTCAACCGTGAAGTCCAGGCCTCGCAGGATCTTGGTGCGTGAGCGGGAGACATGAAGTCGCGTCGCCTCGATGGCCGATGGTGTGGGTGTCATTCGGGCCTCCGCTGACTCCATTAATTCACCAACTGATGAATTAAAGCTAGATCCAGCGAACATGCAGGTCAAGGGGTCCACCATCGAAGGCAGTCCTTGAAAATGTGTCTGCTATCACATAGGTTCTTCCCAAGCCGTGTCGTTGGGGTGCGGGTGGTACAGGGGGAATCATGACCAAGACCTTGAAGGGCGCCATCGGCGGCCGTGCCATCCGTGTTTTCGGCAGTGACCAATGCCTCCCAGCCGCAGGCGATCCCGTTCCGCTGGAGGGAACGGCGATCTAGTCCCAGGACAGAGTCTGCGGCCGGCCGGCCGCTGAGCCACGCCATTGCAGGATGACCAGCCGGTTGCGGCCAGGGGCTTCCAAACGCGACGGCGTGGCTCTTCTGTTTTCAAGCTGTCCGGACGCAATCCGGGCCCGTTCAAGCGGCCCAGCCTTCAGCCGGTAGATTAGTAGGCAGTTGTTTTTGCCACATCTGCCATAGAAACGGATACGTACCCGTGGTCCTTCGCCTTTCCCAGCTGTTCCTGCGCACCCTGCGTGAAGATCCCGTCGACGCCGAGGTCGCAAGCCACAAGCTCCTGGTCCGCGCCGGCTACATCCGCCGCGCCGCGCCCGGCATCTACACGTGGCTGCCGCTGGGCCTGAGCGTTCTGCGGAAGGTGGAAGACATCATCCGCCAGGAAATGTCCGCCATCGGAGCCCAGGAAGTTCATTTCCCGGCGCTGCTTCCCCGCGAGCCGTATGAGGCCACCAACCGCTGGACCGAATACGGTGAAGGCCTGTTCCGCCTCCAGGACCGCAAGGGTGCGGACTATCTCCTTGCCCCCACGCATGAGGAAATGTTCACGCTCCTGGTCAAGGACCTGTATTCCTCGTACAAGGACCTGCCGCTGAGCCTGTACCAGATCCAAAACAAGTACCGCGACGAAGCCCGTCCGCGGGCAGGACTCCTCCGTGGCCGCGAGTTCATCATGAAGGATTCCTACTCCTTCGACATCGACGACGCCGGCTTGGACGCAAGCTACATGGCCCACCGTGGTGCTTACCTGAAGATCTTTGCGCGCCTGGGCCTGGAAGTCATTCCTGTTGCCGCCACCGCTGGTGCCATGGGTGGCTCCAAGAGCGAGGAATTCCTGTTTCCCACCGAGATCGGCGAGGACACGTTCGTACGCTCTGCCGGCGGCTACTACGCCAACGTTGAAGCCGTGACCACCGTGGTTCCGGACGATATCGACTTCACAAACGCTCCGGCCGCTGAGGTCCTGGACACCCCGGACACCCCCACGATCGATACTCTGGTGGACGCCGCCAACCAACTCGCTCCCCGCAGCGAGGCCGACGGCGGCGCCTGGACGGCCGCTGACACCCTCAAGAATGTTGTCCTCGCCGTCACGCTGCCCACGGGTGAGCGCCAAATCGTGGTTATCGGCGTTCCGGGTGACCGCGGCGTAGACCTCAAGCGCGTGGAAGCGAACATCGGCTCCCACCTGCCCATCGCCGGTGAAATCGGCCTCGAGGCTGCCAACGAAGAGGACCTCAAAAAGCTGCCGTGGCTGGTCAAGGGCTACATCGGTCCGGGCCTGTCCCTCAACGAGCCCGTCCTTGGCCTTGAAGGGTCCTCCAAGGTGCTCTTCCTTGTGGATCCCCGCGTTGTGTCCGGCACCAGCTGGGTGACCGGGGCCAACGCTGAAGGCAAGCACGTCTTCGGATTGGTCGCCGGCCGTGACTTCACCTGGGACGGCGTCATTGAGAGCACTGACGTGCGCGCCGGCGACCCCGCCCCGGACGGCTCCGGACCGCTGGAAACCGCACGCGGCATCGAAATGGGCCACATCTTCCAGCTCGGACGCAAGTACGCTGAGGCACTGGACCTGAAGGTCCTGGATCAGAACGGCAAGCAGCAGGTAGTCACCATGGGCTCTTATGGCGTTGGCGTGACGCGTGCTGTCGCAGCCCTGGCGGAAGCAAACCATGACGACCGCGGCCTCGTGTGGCCGCGCTCCGTGGCCCCGGCAGATGTCCATGTCGTGGCAGTCGGCCGTGGCGATGAGATCTTTGAAGCTGCTGAAAGGCTCTCGGCCGAGCTTGAAGCTGCAGGCTTGGACGTCATTTTCGATGACCGCCCGAAGGTATCTCCCGGCGTAAAGTTCGGCGACGCCGAACTCGTGGGTGTGCCCACCATCCTGGCCGTTGGCCGCGGGCTGGTAGACGGTGTAGTTGAAATCAAGGACCGCCGCAGCGGCGAAGCCGAGAACATTTCGGTGGACAAAGCCGTGGACTACGTGGTCAACGCTGTACGAACCCGGTGATTTCCGGCTTCGAATCGATCCAGTTCACCACACTCATCCTGATTGTGGTGGCCGGATTCGCAGCAGGCTGGGTTGATGCCGTAGTTGGGGGCGGGGGACTGATTCAGCTCCCCGCCCTGCTGCTGGTCCCGGGCATCACGCCGGTCCAGGCCTTGGCCACGAACAAGATGGGCTCCATTTTCGGGACCACCACAAGCGCGGTCACCTACTATCGCCGTGTCGGCCCGGATCTCAAGACCGCGATTCCCATGGCGGTCATCGCCCTTGCCGGCAGCTTCGGTGGTGCCATTCTTGCCGCGTCCCTTCCGGCCAACGTCTTCAAGCCGATCATTGTGGTGGCGCTGATCGCCGTCGCTGTTTTCACCGCCTTGCGTCCCGGCGCCGGTGAACTGACAGCGCTCCGCCACGATGGCCATAAGCATTACGTGGTGGCCTGCCTTATCGGCGGCGTCATCGGCTTTTATGACGGTCTGATCGGACCCGGTACTGGCTCGTTCTTAGTGATTGCCCTCGTTTCGGCGATGGGCTATGCCTTCCTCGAAGCCAGCGCCAAAGCGAAAATCGTCAACATGGCCACCAACGCCGGTGCCTTGATCTTCTTCCTTCCGCACGGCTCACTGCTCTGGGGCGTGGGACTGCTCCTGGGCCTGGCCAACATGGCGGGCGGCTACCTCGGGGCCAGAACCGCCGTGGCGAGGGGAAGTAAGTTTGTGCGCCTCGTTTTCCTGGTGGTGGTGGCGGGGCTGATCATCAAACTTGGCATGGACGTCTGGAATGAGAATTTCGCAGCATAGGACCGATGCCGGCGGCAAGACCTCGGTGTCAGGCCGCTTCACCGGGATCGGGGAGATCATGCGCAGGCGGCAGGCCGGCCAGTGTGCTGCCGGCCAGGGTGCTGGCGACCCATAGGGAGCGGGCAAGGTCACCGCCGTGTCCAGGTTTGGCGGCATACCACAAAGCATTCTGAACTTCGCGGGCGATGCTCCACTGCCGGGCAACCTCAGGGTCCAATCCAGCGGCGTGGCTGAAGTCCTGGCATCGCTCCAGCAACCCGGCCTCCGGACCGGTCCGCGGAAGGTCGTGGATGCGGTTCCACAGGATGGGGGCGACGGCGAACTCTGCCTCGCCGATTTGTGGTTGAGGATCTATGGCCAGATAGTCTCTGCGGAGGGATTGTCTTTCGGCAGTTGTGGTGGCAAGGATATTCATGAAGTGAAGGTCAGTATGCACCAGGACATCCGTGCCGGAGCGGCGTCCCACGGCCCCGCGCGTCTGGCATACCTCCAGTGCCGCTTCAAGGAGCCACCTCGGGAAGGGGCGGTCAAGGCGCTCCCATTCGGCAGGGAGCTCATCGCTCCATCGCTCGGCGGTTGCGGCAACATGGTCGAAAGCCCGCCACTCGAGTCGGTCATCGGGCGGGATCGAGAGCTCGCGCATGATGCTTCCCCACACGTCCCTGGCTTCGTCCAAGGGAACGTCCTGGAGCCAGCATGATGCGTCCAGCCGTTCGAGCAACATGGAGCAACTTCCGTCGTCGGACGCGAGGAGGCGAACCGCACCGCGGCCATTCCAAAGTGCCAGCGCGTGGCGCTCCACCAGAGCTTCTTCATGGGGGAAAGCGACCTTCAGTGCTGCGGGTGCGCCGCTCCGAAGGACGGGCACCACCAAGGCACCGTGACCGTTCCAAGGCTCAGCGCCCGGCGCCAGGTCCACCGATAGCTGCCATCGGTCCAATGCGGCCGAGATAAGCCCCGGGAGGCTGGCCAGCCAATCCCTGCCCACGGAGTCGCGGTTGTACCGGGCGTGGAGGTCGCCCGGAATAGGTATCATCGCGTGAAGGGTCACGCCAACAGCCTAACTCCGAGTCAACGCGAGCCTCCTAGAAAACGCCGCTCGCTCCCAACAGGGTTCCGATCGAGAATGTAGCCGCCAGCGCCAAAGCCCCTCCGAGGACCACCCGGGCTGCCGCGCGGAAGCGGGCAGCGCCGCCGATCCATGCGCCCACCGCGCCGGTGATTGCCAAGGCCAACAGGACTGCAATAAACGTCAGGGGCACCCGCAACTCCGGAGGAGGCAACAGAATGGCAAGCATCGGAAGTGCCGCTCCGAGCGTAAATGCCACGGCGGAAGCCAAGGCTGCATTCCACGGGCTGACGATGTCGTCTTCATGGATATTCAGCTCGGCAGAGAGGTGGGCGGCCAAGGCGTCGTGTTCCGTCAGCTCCTGCGCGACGGTTCGGGCTGTCTTGGCGCTGAGCCCTTTCGATTCGTAGATCGCGGCCAGCTCGTCGAGTTCATCTTCCGGTTGATCCGCCAATTCACGTTTTTCTTTTTCGATCAACGCTTTTTGAGTGTCGCTTTGGCTGCTGACGGATACGTATTCGCCCAAAGCCATGGAGATGGCGCCACCCACCAGGCCAGCGGTGCCTGCAGCGAGGATGCTGCCGGTGCTGGTGGTGGCTCCTGCCACACCCACCACAATCGCTGCGACCGACACGATGCCGTCATTGGCCCCCAGGACTCCTGCCCGCAGCCAGTTCAGCCGGTGGGCCAGATCGTCCCGGTGGGGTTCGTTTTCATGAGTGGTGGCAGTTTCTGCGGAGGCCATGCATCAAGCCAATCACTGGCAGACGGCCCTGACCAGCATGGCTAGGCTCGCCTATCCACCGTTGGAAGTGGGCGTAGCCGTGGGCGTCGGCAGCGACGGTAGGTCGCCGACGTCGAGCATGAGGCCCGGCAAAGCAGGCAGGGCCGCACCCCAGGCCGTGCTCCTGCGGGCCGCGGCCAGAAGCCCGTCAATAGCCCACGTCCGGGTCTCATCAGTGGACAAGGCAACAAGATCACCGAATCGGGGCAGAGAGGAAAGTTCTACGGAACCCAGGAACGCGGCAGGGTCCTGGGTGAATTGTTCCGGCAGCCGGTAGCCTGCCTCGCCGGGAGGCGCGTCGGCGCAGTTGGCGCTGGTGAGCGATTCTGCCTGCTGGAGCAGTACCTCGTGCGTTTGCAAGTACTTGCCGGCAGCCGCCGAGTTCGAAGTGTCCAGCCGTTTCAGTGTCACCTGATAAACGTAGATCGCTTCCTGCTGCGAGCGAACCACCGAAGCCAGGGCGGTGTCAGTAGTGGCGGATGTCGGCTCCGGGGCGGGGCTGGCCGACGGACAGGAGGCCGCCAAAGGTGTTGCCGTAGGTGCTTTGGTGTCCGCCGCTGTTGGCTGCTGTTGTAACGGCAGCTGCCACTCCGCGGCCAGCCTTTCCGCCTGAAGCAGCTGAGCGGTTCCGACGGCGGCAAGCAGGCGGGCGATCCCGCCGTCGGCCTCGCGGGCATCGTCCAGTCGCTTCTGACCGCTGCCGGCCAAGGCGGTCAGAAAAGAGGCGCGGCGGCTGGTTGGTGCGGCTGCACGTTCTTGATCAGCAGTGGCCGGACCGACGGATGACGGGGCGCGGGACGCTACGCTGTTAGGGCTCTGCAGAGCCTGCGCGTGGGTTGTCAGCAAAGTCACAGCGTTGCCGAGCGTCGGCATTCCCGCATCGGAAGCCGCCGCCTCCACCATCAAGGCGGCTGATTCCCGCAACCGCTGTGTGTCCTCCAACGCCACCACGCGGGCGGTTTCGGAGAAGGGAACCGCCGTGGGAGTGCCGGAATCACGCGGAATAAGCACCATTCCGGTGCCTGCAACAAGCAAAGCCACCACGGTAGCCAGCAAGACCCGGCCCCAGGGTGGTGTTTGTCGTTTTTCGCTTGTCTGCCCGTTCACAACAGACCATGGTGTCACGTGGGCGGGGAAGTCCGTGCACCATGTTCCCGGGAAAATCGTTAGGCTAGTAGTCACAACAACATCTATCGGGAGGCGGCGGGCAACGTGAGTGACTCGGAAGCCACGACTTCAACAGACCGTTCTGAATCGAACTCAGCGGCCACCATCCACAACCCGGAAGAGAGCGGGCTTAAGGCGCTGCTTGAACCGACTGTCCTTGCCAGCAGGCTCTACCTCGAGGATGTTTCCATCCACGTTGCCGGTTCACACCGCACGGTCCACGTCGTCGTGGACCTTCCGCAGGAAGAGACCGGGGGCGTCAGCCTTGACGCCATCGCAGAGGTCTCCCGCGGCCTGTCCGATATTCTGGACAACGATCCCCATGACGACGGCCGTCCGTACGACCTTGAGGTTTCTTCCCCGGGAGTAGGCCGTCCCCTCACCGAACCGCGTCACTGGCACCGCGCCCGCGGCCGCATGGTCAGGGTCAACGTCATTCAGGGGGATAATCTCCTGGGCCGTATCGCCTCGGTTGGGGATGACGCCGTGACGCTCATTCCCGAGCACGAGGTCAAGAAGGGCATGAAGCCCAAACAGGGCGAACCCATCACTATTCCTTTCGACAGGATCCGCCAAGGAAAAGTCGAGATTGAATTCAGCCACCTCCACGAGGCTGCGCTGGAAGACGAGCACAACGGACCTTCCGAGGAGGCCTAATGGATATTGACATGAGCGCACTGAGACTCCTGGAGCGTGAGCGTGAAATCCCGCTGGATCTCCTGATTCCCACCATCGAGCAGGCGCTGCTGGTGGCGTACCACAAGACGCCCGGTGCCTTCGAAAAGGCCCGCGCTGAACTGGACCGCAAGAGCGGTCACGTGACCATTTGGGCCACGGAAATCGATGACGACGGCGAGCCCATTGGCGAGTTCGAGGACACCCCTGCCGGTTTCGGCCGCATCGCGGCAAGCACCGCCCGCCAGATCATCCTGCAGCGCCTTCGCGACGTGGAAGACGACAACGTGCTGGGCGAGTTCAAGGGACGTGAAGGCGAGCTTGTGGCCGGCATGATCCAGCAGGGCAACAACCCGCATATGATTCAGGTCAACCTTGGAGCTGTGGAAGCGTTGCTGCCGCCGCCCGAGCAGGTTCCGGGTGAGAAGTACCTCCACGGAAGCCGCTTGCGCGCCTTCGTGGTGGACGTACACCGCGGTACCAAAGGCCCATCAATCACGTTGTCCCGCTCGCACCCCGGCCTGGTCCGGAAGCTGTTCGAAATGGAAGTTCCGGAGATTGCGGACCACTCCGTGGAGATCGTGGCCCTGGCCCGCGAAGCCGGTCACCGGACCAAGATTGCCGTTAAGGCGAACACTCCCGGCGTCAATGCCAAGGGTGCCTGCATCGGTGAAATGGGTTCCCGCGTCCGTGCAGTCATGACCGAACTTAACGACGAGAAGATCGATATCGTCGACTTCAGCGATGATCCGGCGACCTTCATCGCCAACTCGTTGTCGCCGTCGCGAGTGAATTCCGTCACTATCACGGACGAAGCCACCCGCTCCGCCCGCGTGGTAGTGCCTGATTACCAGCTTTCACTGGCGATCGGAAAAGAAGGTCAGAACGCCCGACTCGCAGCAAAGCTGACGGGCTGGCGCATCGATATCGTCTCGGACGCGGCTCCGGCCAAGACGGACTAACGGTTCAACCGGCGGCCACGCCGCCGGTTCCGCGCCGCGCTGGCGGCGAACTTGGTTTCGGGAGTCCGGGGCCGGGGGGCTAGACTAGATGGAACCGGGCTTACGTCCGGTATCCGCGCGCTTTGGCGTGCCTCAGCTGCATCCGCAGGACCGGGGCCCGTCGGGTGCCAGTAGCGTAAGGCAGGTTGGACACGTCGTGGCTGAACTGCTTGAACATGGCCACCTGCCTGTTCGCACGTGCATCGGATGCCGGAAGCAAGGCTCCCGGTCAGAGCTTGTCCGGCTGGTCGCCCAAGGCGGCGGTTCGTCCGCTGTCCTGGTGGATGAACGACGCCGGATGGCCGGCAGGGGTGCGTGGCTGCACCCCAGCGAAAAGTGCTTGGCATTGGCGATCAAGCGGCGAGCTTTTGGAAGGGCCCTCGCGGGTGCTTCCGATACAGGCGCCGTGGAACGATACCTGATACCCGGTACGCCACTTGTGGAGGCCCAGGCCGCCGCAGGAAAACCGTCCAAACCTGAAAGCGGGTCAGAAAACTGATGGAAACCCGATGAGTTCCCAGCGATGAGTGCGTAACGATGACAACTTTGTTGCGCTCTGCAATGGGCCTTTCAATCGCGCAAGCGGCGAAGGCCCGCAGTAAGAAGTAGACGGTTCGTGCCTGGCTCGGTGCGGACCGAGACAGGAGAAATGTGGCCAAGGTCCGCGTACATGAGCTCGCCAAAGAGCTCGGTATTACTTCCAAAGATGCAGTAACCAAACTGCAGGAATTGGGCGAATTCGTTCGCTCCGCCTCTTCAACCATTGAGGCCCCCGTCGTGAAGAAGCTTCGCGACGCCTACCCGGGTGCCGGCGCTGCCAAAGCCGCCGCACCCGCTGCAGCCCCCAAAGCTCCCGCAGCATCCCGTCCGGCAGCTCCGGCACCGGGTCCTGCAGCGCCGAAGGCTCCGGCCCCGGCACCTGCAGCCCCTGCTCCGGCAGCTCCGGCCACCACTACACCGGCTCCGGCTGCCACTTCACCGGCAGCACCCGCGCCGGCAGCCCCTGCGGCTCCTGCCGCATCCAGCTCGGTTTCGGCCAAGCCCGGCGCCCGTCCTGCTCCCAAGGCAGAGACTCCGGCTCCGGCACGTCAAGGTGGCCAGGCTCCGCGTCCCGGCGGTCCTCGTCCGGGCAACAACCCGTTTGCTACGTCCCAGGGCATGCCCAGGGGCCGTGGTGGCGACGGAGACCGTCCGCCGCGTCCGGGCAACAACCCGTTTGCACCGTCCCAGGGCATGCCCCGAGGCGAACGCCGCAACGACGGCGAACGCCCCGGTGGACCGCGTCCAGCGGCCGGCGCAGGCGGACCCCGTCCCGCAGCAGGTACCGGTGGGCCCCGTCCCGGCGCTCCGCGTCCCGGTGCACCCCGTCCGGGCGCACCGCGTCCCGCCGGCGGTCCGGGTGCCGGAAACCGTCCTACTCCGGGCATGATGCCCAACCGCACTGAGCGTCCGGCTCCCGGTGGCGCAGGCCGTCCGGGTGGCGCAGGCCGTCCCGGTGGCGGACCTGGTCGTCCCGGTGGCGCACCTGGTGCAGGTACCGGTGGCGGGGCTCCCGCCGGCGGTGGCTTCGGTAAGGGTGGCCGCGGTCGCGGTGGCACCCAGGGTGCCTTCGGTAAGGGCGGCGCCGGTCGTGGCAAGCAGCGCAAGTCGAAGCGTGCCAAGCGCCAGGAACTGGAGCAGATGAGTGCTCCGTCGCTGGGCGGCGTATCAGTACCCCGCGGTGACGGCGAGACCATCATCCGCCTGCGTCGTGGCTCGTCCATCACGGACTTTGCCGAGAAGATCGATGCGAACCCCGCATCGCTCGTAACCGTACTGTTCCACCTCGGTGAGATGGCAACGGCTACGCAGTCCCTGGACGAAGACACCTTTGGCCTGCTTGGCGCCGAACTCGGCTACAAGCTCCAGGTTGTTTCCCCGGAGGATGAAGAGCGCGAGCTGCTGGACCAGTTCGACATCAACATCCAGGACGAACTCGACGCCGAAGGCGACGACGTCCTCGAAGCCCGTGCACCGGTTGTCACCGTCATGGGTCACGTTGACCACGGTAAGACCCGCCTGTTGGACGCCATCCGCAACTCGAACGTTGTGGCCGGCGAGCACGGTGGCATCACCCAGCACATCGGTGCCTACCAGATCAGCCACGTCCACGAGGGCACGGCCCGCGATATCACCTTCATTGACACCCCCGGTCACGAGGCCTTCACGGCCATGCGTGCACGTGGTGCCAAGGTCACTGACATCGCGATCCTGGTTGTCGCAGCCGACGACGGCGTTATGCCGCAGACGGTGGAAGCACTCAACCACGCCCAGGCAGCAAACGTGCCGATCGTCGTCGCCGTGAACAAGATCGACAAGGAAGGCGCCAACCCTGACAAGGTCAAGGGCCAGCTGACCGAGTACGGCCTGGTTCCCGAAGAATACGGTGGCGACACCATGTTCGTAGAGGTCTCTGCCCGCCAGAACCTCAACATCGACGAACTGATCGACGCCGTGCTGCTGACCGCCGATGCCGCACTGGATCTGCGCGCCAACCCGGACAAGGACGCTCGAGGCATTGCCATCGAAGCGAACCTCGACAAGGGCCGCGGTGCCGTTGCTACTGTCCTGGTGCAGTCCGGAACCTTGGCAGTGGGCGACACGATCGTGGCCGGTACGGCTCACGGCCGCGTCCGCGCCATGTTCGACGAGAACGGCGAGGCACTCGATGTCGCACTGCCGTCCCGCCCGGTCCAGGTCCTCGGCCTGTCCAACGTGCCGCGTGCAGGTGACACCTTCCTGGTGACCCCTGACGAGCGTACGGCCCGCCAGATCGCTGAGAAGCGCGAAGCTGCCGACCGCAACGCTGCACTGGCCAAGCGTCGCAAGCGCATCAGCCTGGAAGACTTCGACCAGGCCGTTGCCGAAGGCAAGATCGACACCCTCAACCTCATCCTCAAGGGTGACGTATCCGGTGCCGTGGAAGCCCTCGAAGACGCCTTGCTCAAGATCGACGTCGGAGACGACGACGTTCAGCTTCGTGTCATCCACCGCGGTGTGGGTGCCATCACGCAGAACGACGTCAACCTCGCCACGGTGGACAACGCCATCATCATCGGCTTCAACGTCAAGCCGGCCGAGCGTGTTGCTGAACTGGCCGACCGTGAAGGCGTGGATATGCGCTTCTACTCGGTCATCTACGCAGCAATCGATGACATCGAGATGGCCCTCAAGGGCATGCTCAAGCCGGAATACGAAGAAGTTCAGCTCGGTACTGCCGAGGTTCGCGAAGTCTTCCGTTCTTCCAAGTTCGGAAACATCGCCGGCTCGATCGTCCGCACGGGCATCATCCGCCGTAACAGCAAGGCACGTGTCAGCCGCGACGGCAAGGTCATCGGTGACAACCTCACCGTTGAGACGCTCAAGCGCTTCAAGGATGACGCCACCGAAGTCCGCACCGACTTCGAGTGTGGTATCGGTCTTGGCTCCTTCAATGACATCAATGAAGGCGACATCATCGAGACCTTCGAAATGCGCGAAAAGCCGCGTAGCTAGGTTCCGTTTGGAACGGGTCCGTCGGGTAGCCCCGGCGGACCCGTTCCTTCCCCTTTTCTACTTTCCAGGAGGAAGTCATGGCTGATCCCGCACGCGCCGCCAAGCTGGCACAGCGGATAAAGGTCGTCGTTGCTGAGGCCCTCGGACGCCGGGTCAAGGATCCGCGGGTCGAGTCCATCACGGTCACGGACGCCCGCGTCACCAACGACCTTCAGCACGCCACCATCTACTACACCGTTTTTGGTGACGACATAGCTCAGGCTGATGCCGCCAGGGCGCTCGAGAAGGCCAAAGGTGTGCTGCGTCAGGAAGTCGGCCGCAACATCACTGTTCGCCTCACTCCGACACTCGAGTTCGTGGCTGACCAGATTCCGGTCAATGCCTCCAACCTTGAGGAGCTCCTACGTGATGCCAAGCGTCGCGACGCAGAGGTAGCCGCTTTGGCTGCCAGTGCCAAACACGCAGGCGAGGCAGACCCTTACAAGGGCGACTCACCGGAGGACCTCGACGAGGACGACTTCGACGAAGACGCCAAAGACTAGTTTTTTGTGCAGTTGATGCCCCTAAGAAGCGTTCTTAGGGGCATTTGCTGTACTCAAACTCGCTATGATCGGGAGCATGTCGCCGCACAATGCTCAGCAACGTGATGAATACCTGAAGCTGGCCATCAAACTGGCCGTGCACAACGTTTCCGACGGCGGCGGCCCTTTCGGCGCCGTCGTTGTCACCCCGGACGGAACCATCCATGAGGGAGTCAATCGGGTCACCCGGGACCACGACCCCACAGCACATGCCGAAGTGGTGGCGATTCGCCGTGCCGCAGCTGCAACCAAGAGCTTCGACCTCACGGGCTCCGTTCTCTACGCAAGCTGTGAACCATGCCCGCTGTGCTTATCCGCCACCCTCTGGGCCAGGATCGGGCACGTCTATTTTGCGGCAGATCGGCACGGCGCGGCCAAAGCGGGCTTCGACGACGCTGTGTTCTACGAGTATTTCGCAGGCACCAGACCGGAACTGCTGCCCGTGGAGCATGCGCAGTTGGACGCTTCAGATGAACCCTTCGACGCGTGGCGTAGCCACGCGCACCGGACGGCCTACTGAGCCGCCTTACTCAAAGGACCGGAAACTAGACCTTGCCAGGGAGGCGGCTGACGCCGTCGAGCAGGTCTTGTTGACCCCCACAGAGGGCGATCCTGATCCAGCCCTCGCCGATCGAGCCGAATGCCGTCCCAGGAGCGAAGGACACTCCGGACTCAGCGAGGAAGGCCCGCGCCCAGGTCCTGACATCCCCGCCGCTCACGTGCGAGACGTCAGCCCAAAGGTAAAAAGCCCCTTGGGCACCCAGGAACGGAATTCCTTTCTTGGCCAGCACGCCGGAGGCTGCATCCCGGTTACTCCGGTAGTGGTCGCGAACCTGGGAAACATAGTCCTGGGGGCCTGTCAGCGCGGCCAAGGCGGCGTACTGCGAAGGCGACGCGACGCAGGACACGATCGACTCCATCACGTTGTTCATCTTCCGTTCCAACCCGGGCGGGCAGATCAACGCTCCAATCCGGAGGCCTGTCAGCCCGTAGGTCTTGGACAGTGTCAGGGAAGTGAAGACCCGGGCTTCACCGGGGACGTCGCTGTCGAAGCGCGCAGGACTGACATGGGGCACATCGAACGTGAAGGCTTCATAGCACTCATCGGAGATGATCCAGAGGTCATGGCGAACGGCAAGCTCCACAAGTTGGCGGGTGGATTCCTCGCTAAAGACGGCACCCAAGGGATTGGAGGGGGAGTTCAACACGAGGACGCGGGTCCTTGGCGTGATAAGGGTCTCGATGTCCTCGATGTGCGGCTGGAAATCGTTCCGCGGATACAGCGGATACTGCACCGGCACGGCGTGCAGCAGTCTGCTGGTCATGGCGAAGGTGGGGTAGCCGGGATTGGGGATGAGAATCTCGTCGCCGGGGGAGAGAAGGAGGCTCATGGCGAAGTGCAGTCCCTGCTGGGCGCCGTCCACAACATACACACGCTCCGCGCCGAGATCCGCCCTTTGCTGTTCGCGGAAGCGGGCGGCAAAAGCCTCGCGGAGGGCCGGGATCCCGGCATTGGGTGTGTAGTTGGTCTCATCGCGATCCAGGCAGTCCATGCCGGCGTCGAGGATGTGCCGGGGTAAGGCAAAGCCCGGCTCCCCGATGCTGAGGACGATTGCTCCGGGGGTGGACCACGCGGCTTCGGTGATCTCACGGATCTGGTTCACGGGGACGTCGCGGACATGCGCGGCAAGCTCAGGCATGGGAGCCATCCTAGCCACCCATATACTGGTAAGCGTGCTTTCTGGACTGGTAATCGTTGACAAACCGCAGGGATGGACCAGCCATGACGTGGTTGGCCGGATGCGGCGGCTGGCCGGCACCCGGAAAGTGGGCCACGCCGGCACGCTTGATCCCATGGCAACCGGCGTTCTGGTGCTCGGCATCAACAAGGCCACCCGCCTGCTGACCTACATCGTGGGCACGTCCAAGACGTACACGGCCACCATCAGGCTGGGCGAAACCACCATCACAGATGATGCCGAGGGCGAGGTCACGGAGGCCCGCACCGCAGCGGACATTACTGACGATGCCGTTGCCGCCGGCGTCGCCGCGCTGTCCGGGCCTATCCAGCAGGTTCCCAGCAGCGTCAGCGCCATCAAGGTCAACGGCGAACGCTCCTACGCCCGCGTCCGCTCGGGTGAAGAGGTCAAACTCGCGGCTCGTCCAGTCACCATCCACCGCTTCGATATCCATTCCATCACCAGGATCGACGGCGGCAGGGTAGTTGACGTCGACGTCACCGTTGAGTGTTCTTCCGGCACGTACATCAGGGCGTTGGCCCGGGACCTCGGCAACGCCTTGGGTGTCGGTGGGCACCTCACAGCCCTGCGCAGGACCAAAGTTGGCCCTTACTCCCTTGATCAGGCCCGAACGCTGGAGGAGCTCGCAGAAGAGCTCGAGGTTCTGGAGATGTCCCTGGCGGCACGCTCGCTGATGCCCAACCGGGAGCTGAGCGAGGCAGAAACCATCGAAATCTCCTTTGGCCGCCGCATCGCTGCCGGGCCGGAAGCAGGAACGCCGGACGCCGCCACGGCCGAAAAGCCCGCCGCGGCATTCGCGCCGTCGGGGGAGCTTGTGGCACTGCTTGCAGACACGGGCAGCTTCGCTAAACCGGTGCTGGTCTTCGCGCCGGGAACTGGAACAGGGCAGGCAAAATAGGCATGGACGGATATTTCTACGCCATCCTCATCGTTGGACTGGTGTCCACGATCATGTGCGTCGTGGCCGGCTTGATGAAGAAAGCCCCGAACGACCCCACCATCTTTTCCGTGCTCGCCGTCGAGCTTGTGCTCGTGGTGTATTTGGTGGGCTCGATCGTCCGCGTTGCCATGGGTGAGCAAATGGCAGGTGAACCATGGGAGTTCTGGGGCTACCTCATTGTTGCCCTGATGATTCCGCTTGGGGCCGTCTATTGGGCCATCCTTGAACGGACCCGCTGGAGCAACTTCGTCCTTGCGGCAGTGGGCGTTACCGCACTGGTGATGGCTGCCCGCATGAACCAGATCTGGTACTGACCATGAAGGAAGAACACAACGTGACTGGAACCGAGACCAACCCTGCGAACCGGCAGTCGGTGCAGAAGGACACCCGGAACACAGGGCCCGGACGCTTGCTGATCGCGGTCTACGCCGTGTTCGCGTTGTCCGCGACGGCACGTGCCGGCTACCAGATCGCCACCAAATTCGCCGAAGCTCCGTTGGCGCACATCCTCTCAGCGTTCGCCGCTGCGGTGTATATCGTGGCCACCATCTCGCTCGCAAAGCCGGGCAGGACCTGGTTCAAGGTTTCCTTGGCCGCTGTGCTCATTGAGCTCGTGGGGGTACTGGTGGTGGGTGCGATCAGCCTTTTTGATCCTGTTGCTTTCCCGCACGACACTGTGTGGTCCCTGTTTGGCCGCGGTTATGGCTTTGTCCCGCTGGTCCTGCCGATCCTTGGCCTTCTGTGGCTCAACAAACGCCGGCCGTCCTGAGTCAAACACCCCAGCGGGTAACCTTAGAATGTTCCGGCGCCGGGAGGTTGCCGGGCGGAACGAACATCTGCAGTAAAAAGGCGAGGTTGATGGTCCACATCTGGAACGATCCCACCGAAGTCCCTAAGGACTTCGGACCTACTGTCGTTACCATCGGGAACTTTGACGGCGTCCATCGTGGCCACCAGCACGTTCTGTCGCAGTTGACCGACACAGCAAAGCGGCACAACATTCCCTCGGTTGCCGTCACGTTCGATCCCCACCCCGCCCAGGTGCACAGGCCGGATTCCGCTCCGGAGCTCATCATGGGGTTACAGGACAAACTTGAGGCCCTCGGCGATACCGGTGTGGATGCTGTCCTGGTGATGAAGTACACCTTGGACCTCGCTGCGATGACCCCGCTGGAGTTTGTCCGCGAGGTCCTTCTCGACGGACTTCACGCCGCACACCTCGTTGTAGGGCACGACCTCCGCTTCGGTGCCGGCAACTCAGGCGACGTCGTCACCATGCAGGAGCTGGGTGACCAGCTCGGCTTCGGGGTGCAGGTTGTCAATGAATACGGCGCGGGAGGCTTCCCGGTTCACGACGACGGCGATGCTGACCGCCGCTGTTCCTCCACTTGGGTGAGGGAGGCGTTGTCCGAAGGAGATGTAGTTACTGCTGCCGCAGTACTGGGCCGGCCCCACCGCATGCGCGGGGAAGTGGTGCACGGTGCTGCCCGCGGGCGGGATCTCGGTTTCCCCACGGCAAACCTTTCCCACGATTCCACCGGTTACGTCCCGGCGGACGGCATCTATGCGGGGTGGCTGATCGACCAGGCGGGCACGCGTTGGCCTGCCGCCATCTCCGTTGGCTCCAACCCCACGTTCGACGGCGTCAGCCGGCAGGTTGAGGCGCACGTCATCGACCGTCCTGAAGAGAACGTTGAAGACTTCGACCTCTACGGGCAGATTGTCGCCGTCGAATTTACGCAGCGGCTGCGGGGCATGGTGGCTTACCGGGGACCGGAAGCGTTGGTCGAACAAATGTGCCTGGACGTAGCCCAGGCGCATGAGCTGTTGACCCGGCGCTAGCGGCATTTCGACAACACTGCTGACGTGCCGGTAAACTGATGAGTGGATCCGGCTGCAGTCCGTGGCGGCTGGACCTGTTTTTGTGTGCGGCAACGTACCAGGGACAACCCGTCAGCGAGGCGCTGCACCGGGAGGCACGGCACAACTCTAGGAGTTCACGTGGCACTTGACGCCGCTGTAAAGCAGTCCATCATCAAGGAATACGCAACCTCTGAAGGCGACACCGGTTCGCCCGAGGTGCAGGTTGCGGTCCTGACCCAGCGGATCAAGGATCTGACTGAGCACATGAAGGAGCACAAGCACGACTTCCACACCCAGCGCGGTTTGCTGGCCATGGTTGGTCGTCGCAAGCGCATGCTTTCCTACCTGAAGAACACTGACATCGCCCGCTACCGTGCGCTCATCGAGCGTCTCGGCCTGCGCCGCTAGTCTGCATTTAGGGGCGGCCCGCTCCATATCGGAACGGGCCGCCTTCTTTACCAACAACTAAAAACAGGAATCAACCGCATCGCGCATTCGCGGTCCTCGGTAGTGATTCCCGGGAAGCCATCTGTGACGATGAGCCCGTGGATCTCGATCGATGACCGGGTGTCGTACAGGCCAGGAATAAAGAAGAGGCCTGGGTTGATGCGGCGGACTTCCGCTAACAGAAACGGAGGTGACTCTCTATGGAGGGTCCCGAAATCCAGTTCTCCGAAGCCATTATCGACAACGGACGTTTTGGCAAGCGAGTTATTCGCTTCGAAACCGGCCGCCTTGCCAAGCAGGCAGCCGGCGCCTCGATGGTCTACATCGACGAAGACACCGCACTGCTCTCGGCAACCACCGCAGGCAAGCAGCCGCGCGAAGGTTTCGACTTCTTCCCGCTGACGGTTGATGTTGAAGAGCGCATGTACGCTGCCGGCCGTATCCCGGGCTCGTTCTTCCGCCGCGAAGGCCGCCCCTCGACCGAAGCCATCCTGGCTTGCCGCCTGATGGACCGTCCGCTGCGCCCCGCCTTCGTAAAGGGGCTGCGCAATGAGGTCCAGATCGTGGTTACCGTCCTGGCCATCAACCCGGATGAGCTCTACGACGTCGTCGCCATCAACGCGTCCTCGATGTCCACGCAGCTGTCCGGTCTCCCGTTCTCCGGCCCGATTGGTGGCGTCCGCGTTGCCCTCATCGCCGACGAGCAGGGTTCGCAGTGGGTCGCTTTCCCCAAGCACTCCCAGCTTGAGAACGCCGTGTTCAACATGGTTGTTGCCGGCCGCATCGCCGGTGACGACGTCGCCATCATGATGGTTGAAGCCGAAGCCACGGACAACTCCTGGAACCTCATCAAGGAACAGGGCGCAACCGCTCCTACCGAAGAGGTTGTTTCCGAGGGCCTCGAGGCTGCCAAGCCGTTCATCAAGGCACTCTGCGAAGCACAGGCAGACCTTGCAGCCCGCGCTGCCAAGCCTACGGTTGAGTTCCCGGTCTTCCTTGACTACCAGGATGACGTCTACGCTGCGGTTGAAGCCGCTGCCGCTGACAAGCTGGCTGCTGTCTTCCAGATCGCTGACAAGCAGGAGCGCGACAACGCCTCCGACGAGCTCAAGGACGAGGTCCTTGGTGCACTTGCAGGCCAGTTCGAAGGCCGCGAAAAGGAACTGTCCGCAGCTTTCCGCTCGGTGACCAAGCATGTTGTGCGCCAGCGCATCCTCAAGGACCAGGTCCGCATCGACGGCCGTGGCCTCACGGACATCCGCCAGCTGACCGCGGAGGTAGAGGTTCTGCCCCGCGTTCACGGTTCCGCGATCTTCGAGCGCGGCGAAACCCAGATCATGGGCGTCACCACGCTGAACATGCTCAAGATGGAGCAGCAGATCGACTCGTTGTCGCCGGTAACGCGCAAGCGCTACATGCACAACTACAACTTCCCGCCGTACTCCACCGGTGAAACCGGCCGCGTCGGTTCCCCGAAGCGCCGCGAAATCGGCCACGGTGCCCTCGCTGAGCGCGCCCTGGTACCGGTTCTGCCCACCCGTGAAGAGTTCCCGTACGCCATCCGCCAGGTGTCCGAGGCTCTCGGTTCCAACGGTTCGACGTCCATGGGTTCGGTCTGCGCTTCGACGCTCTCCATGCTTAACGCAGGTGTGCCGCTGAAGGCAGCTGTTGCCGGTATCGCCATGGGCCTGGTTTCCGACCAGGTTGACGGCCAGACCCGCTACGCAGCCCTGACTGACATCCTCGGCGCCGAAGACGCATTCGGCGACATGGACTTCAAGGTTGCAGGTACCTCCGAGTTCGTCACGGCCATCCAGCTGGACACCAAGCTCGACGGTATCCCGGCTTCTGTACTGGCGGCAGCCCTGAAGCAGGCCCGCGAAGCCCGCCTCCACATCCTCGAGGTCATCAACGCAGCGATCGACACCCCGGACGAACTCTCTGAGTTCGCACCGCGCGTTATCGCCGTCAAGATCCCCGTGGACAAGATCGGAGAGGTCATCGGCCCCAAGGGCAAGATGATCAACCAGATCCAGGAAGACACGGGCGCGGACATCTCTATCGAAGATGACGGCACTGTCTACATTGGCGCCACCAACGGTCCGTCTGCAGATGCAGCCCGTTCCGCCATCAATGCCATCGCCAACCCGCAGGTGCCGGAAATCGGCGAGCGCTACCTGGGTACGGTCGTCAAGACCACCACGTTCGGTGCTTTCGTTTCCCTGACGCCGGGTAAGGACGGCCTGCTGCACATCTCCGAGCTGCGCAAGCTGGCCAATGGCAAGCGCGTGGACAACGTTGATGACGTTGTCTCCGTTGGCCAGAAGGTCCAGGTCGAGATCACCAAGATCGACGACCGTGGAAAGCTCTCCCTCTCCCCGGTAGTTGCCGAGGAAGAAGGAGCAGCCTCCGAGGACGCTCCGGCCGAGGCCGCTGAAGAGTCCGCAGAGTAGTCTGTAAGCAGTACACCCGGCAGGGCCGGTGGGCTTGAAAAAGCTCCACCGGCCCTTCCGGCCTTAACCTGAAAGGCCTTAATGACTGTCGTACCCTTGCCGCTGGAGCAAACCCTTCCCGGCGGCGAACTGATCCACGGTGCCGAGGGCGGTTCCGTCGTGCGGCGCTCTGTCCTCCCCGGCGGCGTGCGCGTCCTCACCGAGGCGATGCCCGGCCAGCGTTCGGCCACCATCGGGTTCTGGGTGGCAGTGGGTTCACGCGACGAAGCGGACGGCCAGCACGGTTCCACACACTTCCTTGAGCACCTGCTGTTCAAGGGCACCAAGCGGCGCACAGCCTTGGAGATCGCCTCCGCCTTTGACGAGGTGGGTGGCGAATCCAACGCAGCGACCGCCAAGGAAAGCACCTGCTACTTCGCCCGGGTCCTGGACACGGACCTGCCCATGGCCATCGATGTCATCGCTGACATGATTACCGGCGCGGTTCTCGATCCTGCCGAATTGGAGCAGGAACGCGACGTCATCCTTGAAGAAATTGCCATGGACAGTGATGACCCTACAGATGTCGCCCACGAAAAATTCGTAGCGGCCGTCCTCGGCCACCACCCGTTGGCGCGGCCAATCGGGGGAACCCCGGATGCCATCAAAGCTGTGGCCAGGGATTCGGTCTGGGCGCACTACCAGCGCTACTACCGCCCGGAGGAACTGGTCATTACCGCGGCCGGCGGACTGGATCACGATGTCGTCTGCCAGCTTGTCCTGGATGCTCTCAAAGCTGCGGGCTGGCAGCTTGACGCTGATGCCGCGCCGGTAGACCGCCGGGGTTCTGACCGGGCCGTCATCACTGGCACATCAGGACTGCACGTGGTTAAACGTCCCGTGGAGCAAGCCAACATTATTATGGGTTGCCCCACGATCGTTGCCACGGATGACCGCCGGTTCGTCATGAGCGTGCTGAACGCCGTACTGGGAGGCGGCATGTCTTCCCGCCTGTTCCAGGAAATTCGTGAGAAGCGCGGCTTGGTGTACTCCACGTACTCGTTCACGGCAGCGTATGCGGATGCCGGATACTTCGGGATGTACGCCGGATGCACTCCTTCCAAGGTTCGCCAGGTATTGGAACTCCTGGGCCTGGAGCTGGATAAGCTCGCCAAGGAAGGCATCACTGACGAAGAGCTTCGTAAAGCAGTAGGACAGCTCAGCGGCGGGATTGTGCTCGCACTTGAGGACACAGGTTCGCGGATGTCGCGGCTTGGACGGGCGGAACTGGTCTCCGGTGAATTCCAGGACATAGACGAGACCCTGGCGCGCATCAAGGCCGTCACGGTGGATGACGTTCAGGAACTTGCCCGTGAGCTCGCAGCGGCGCCCCGCACCATCACCGTTGTTGGTCCGTTCGAGGAAACCGAGACTTTCGGCCTTTAGTAGGTTCCAGTCCGAAATCTCTGGACTCCCGCACTGTAAACAGGGCAGCATGATCACACGATGATGCTGCCCTGACTACTTTGGAGACCTGATGGATCTGCCCTCAAGCGGCCATGCTGGCGAGATGCTGCGGGACTTCATCGGTCACTGGCGTGGCATTACGGAGATCGCTGCGTCACCGTGGGGAACGGCGCGGACAGCCGAGGCCGAGGCGGTATTTACCAAGGCCGCCGGCGGCTATGCCGTGGTCCAGAGCTACAGGCACCGCGAAGCCGACGGTACGCACTTCGAAGGTCACGGCATGTTCACTGTTGACCGGGACCACGGGGACACGCTGTGGTACTACGTGGACAGCATGGGACGGCCGCCAGCCAGCCCGGTCCGGGGGTCATGGCACGCAGGAACGCTGACACTTGACCGGAGAACGGCCGACGGCGTGGCCAGGCACACCTTCCGCGTAGAAGACGGTGTATTGGTGCACACAGCTGATTTGAGGCTCGAGGGAGGTGCCGAGTTCAGCCCTTTGTTGAAGAGCGTCTTTCGTAAGGTCTAATGAAGCGGCGAGGGGGATGGCTCCCTTCTAACCCCCGGCGAAAGGCGGCAGGACGTCAATGACGTCGTCGCTCCCCAAGGGAGCCGCACGGTCCCGGACAGCCACCTCATTACGGAGAAAACTGCTGCGCGCCACGATCCTGGCGAGCGGCGGCGTCCCTTCGGGAGGCAGCGGACGTTCGACGGCGAGGGCAGCTTCCAGTAGCGCTTCCAGGCTGGTGCCTTCCGGGAGGACGTGCAGTTCCTCTTCGACACCGGCGGCCGCGCGGGCGGCAGCGAAGTAACGGACAAGCAAGGGTTCAGCCTCCGATTGCGCTCATGCTGCGGTCCGGCTGGACGAAGTCCGCTGCGCCGAGACCTGTGTGGTCCATGCCGTGGGCTTTGGGCTTGACCCACATGGCGTCCTGCCAGCGTGATACCAGTTGGTCATCCGTGGCGCCCTCACGGAGAAGGCCCAGGAGATCGAATTCTTCGCGGGAGAAAAGGCAACTCATGATCTTGCCCTCCGCGGTGATCCGGGTACGGCGGCAGTCGGAGCAGAACGGCTCAGTGACAGAGGCAATGATGCCCACTGTACCGAGGACCGGACCCGTGGCAGCGCCTGTTGCCGTGTCCCGGCGTCGTACTTCAAAGCGTTCGGCCGGTGCGCCGTCCCGCTCGCGGGGGTCGCGGCCCAGTATGAAGTCCCGCGAGAGCAGTTCACGGATCTCGGCGGCGGTGATCATGTTGCGCCGGGTCCATCCATGGTCGGCATCCAGGGGCATTTGCTCGATGAACCGAAGTTCGTAGCCGCGGCCCAGGGCCCATGCCAAGAGGTCCGGCGATTCGGCGTCGTTGATCCCGCGCATCAGCACAGCATTCAGCTTAACCGGACCCAATCCGGCTGCCCAAGCGGCATCTACGCCGGCCAGGACGCGGTCCAGGAAGGGGCGACGGGTGAGTTTGGTAAAGGTTTCCTCGTGGAGGGAATCGAGCGAGACGTTGATCCGGGTGAGGCCAGCGGCCTTCAACGCGGCGGCCTTCTTATCCAGTCCCACGCCGTTGGTGGTCATGGAAATGGGGAGGTCCGGGTGGTCGTTCCGGATTCCGGCGATGACGTCCACCAGGTCTGCGCGGACCAAGGGCTCACCTCCCGTGAGGCGGAGCTCCCGCACGCCTAAAGCGTTGACGCCGATGCGGACAATGCGGACGATTTCGTCTTTGGTCATCACCGCTTGTTTCGAGAGCCATTCCAGCCCCTCGGCAGGCATGCAGTAGGTACAGCGGAGGTTGCATTTGTCCGTCAAGGACAGGCGCATATCCGTCGCACGCCGACCATAGCGGTCCCACAGCCCGGCGGGCGTGCCTGCAGGACGTGGGGGCGGAACTGCCACGCCGCTTTCCGTGCTGCCTGTGGCACCGCCCGAGGGGGGTACCGGCATGCCTAGCTGAACACTCATAAATTCAGGCTACGCCACCTCGGCTGGATCAGTGACACCCGTTATAGTCGCAGACCTCCAGCCACGCAGTGGTGATTCAGGCAGTTCTTACGGATTCCATACACTTGTGCTCCCTGGGCCCGGATCGAGTGCTGCGCAACGTCCGCAAACCTATGCTGAAAGCGTGACCACAAATACGGCATCATCAGCGGAGCCCGGAAATCGTCGCATCCTCCTGGTAGAGGATGAACAGACCATCGCCGACGTTGTCCGCGATTACCTGCTGAAAGCAGGATTCCAAGTGGACATGGCGGGGGACGGCTTCACCGCCCTCAAGCTGGCAGCCTCACGCCAACCCGATCTGGTGATCCTGGACCGGATGCTGCCGGGACTGGACGGTGTTGAGGTGTGTCGCCGACTCCGCCAAAGCATGAGCGTGCCCGTCATCATGGTCACGGCCCTGGGAACCGAAGACGACCGGATTCTGGGCTTGGAGATGGGAGCGGACGACTACGTCACCAAACCCTTCTCTCCGAGGGAACTGGTCCTTAGGGTGAAATCACTACTGCGCCGGAGCATCAAGGACTTCGCGCCCGAACCGCCGGTTGAAGCCGCAGGACTCGAACTCGATCCCGCTTCCCGGACAGTCACGCATGATGGAGTTCCCCTGGCACTGACCGTCCGCGAATTCGACCTCCTGGCTTTTTTGATGCGCAGGCCACACCAGGTCTTTAGCCGGGAAGAACTTATCAAGGCAGTGTGGGGATGGGACTTCGGCGACCTGTCCACGGTCACGGTCCACGTCCGGCGCCTGCGGGAGAAGATCGAAACCAACCCCACCAAACCCGAACTACTCAAGACCGTATGGGGTGTCGGCTACCGCTTCGACAACAAGCGGTATGACGCCGTCCCTGTGAGTCCGGACGATGAAGAGGGTGAGCATGGAGGGCAGTGAGCTATGGACCATCCTCGCGTGGGTCCTGTTCTGGGCCGTGCTCATCGGGGCCGCCACATGGGTGCTCCTCCGGCTGCTTCGCCGGGCGTCGGTACTCGCACAGATCTGCTTGGTGGTGGTGGCTACCGTCGCCGTGCTGGTGGCGGGAATGGTCAGTGCCTTCAACGCAATGTTCATTTCCGCGAGGGACCTTGAAGTCATGTGGTACATTCTCGCCACGGCCTCGGCTGTTGCCGTTGCGCTGTCCCTCATGTTGGGTGCGGGCGTCTCCAGGAACGCTGCGCACTTGGTTGACGCCGCCCGGCGCCTGGGCCGGGGCGAAACCCTGGAAGACACCGTGGCCGACGGTCGGGGGAGTGCTCCGGCCATGACGTCCGAACTCGCAGGGCTGGCCAAGGAACTTGAGGCCAGCAGCCGTAACCTGGCCGAATCCCGGGAACGCGAAGCCGCCGTAGAGACTGCCCGACGCGAGCTTGTGTCGTGGATTTCCCATGATCTCCGAACACCCTTGGCCAGCATGCGCGCCATGACCGAAGCCCTTGAGGACGGTATGGCATCAGATGTGCAGGGCTACTACCGGAAGATCATCGGGCAGACCGAACAAATGACGGCCATGGTCAATGACCTCTCGGAACTGTCCAAGATCCAGGCGGGCACTCTCCGCCTGAGCACGGAACCCTTGGACCTTTACGACCTCGTCAGCGATGCGCTCTCGGACCTCGCGCCCTTGGCCGCGAAACGCGGCATCAGGCTCGACGGCGGCGGGGACCGCGAGTGCATGGCCGTGGCGGACGGACCAAGCCTCGCCCGGGCCGTGCGGAACATACTCCTCAACGCAATCATCTACAGCAAGCCGGGCAGCGATGTCCACGTCAGTGTTGGACGGGACGGCCTTGGTTGGGAAGGCGTTGCAGGGAAGAACGCTGGAAACGCCATTATCGCCGTACAGGACCAATGCGGAGGCATCCCGGACGAGGACCTCCCGCATTTGTTCCAAACGGGCTGGCAGAAAGACCCCGCCCGTGGAGCGAGCGAAGCACTGCAGGGCAGCTACAGCGGTGCCGGCATCGGCCTCAGCATGGTGGCTGGAATCGTCAAGGCACATAGGGGATCAGTCAAGGTGGACAACGTCGACGGCGGTTGCCGCTTTGTGTTGTCACTTCCGGCTGGAGGAACCCCACCCGAGTCTTCGATGCCTCACAGCCATCAACCCATCGCAACGGACAACCGCCTCGGAGGCACCACATGAGTACGCCCGCACCCGGTACCACCAAGCAGCGACGCCTTAGGGGGAAGGCTGCGCTGTGGGCTGCTGCCGCGGGGTTGGCTGCCGGCGCAGCCGGGATCGCGGCAGGCGAGCTGACCGCCGGCCTCTTGAGCCCTTTGGTTTCGCCGGTCACGGCCCTTGGCGGAGCGGTGATCGACGCCGTGCCGCCAGGGGTCAAAGACCTGGCAGTGCAGTTATTCGGAACCGCCGACAAGGTTGTGTTGGTCGCTTGCATCGTAAGCGTGGCAGGAATCCTTGCAGCGCTAGCTGGTGTCTTGGAACGCAACCGCAGCGGATGGGGCCTTGCCCTCGCCGGTCTGGCGGGTGCGGCAGGGCTGACCGCCGTCGTCACCCGAGCCCAGACAAGCCCCCAGGCAGCCCTTGCACCAATTGTTGCCGCTGTTCTCACCATGGTGCTGCTACGGACCCTCGTGCGTCGGCTTGCAACTTGGGAGCCCTCGGAAGAAACCCCCGCCCGTGGGGAAACGCCACTGGCTCGGCGGAGCTTCCTGAATGCCTTGGCTGGGACCTCCCTTGCCGCGGTCGTAGCGGGAACAGTGACCACCATCCTCACCAGGGCGACAGCGGTGGCGTCCGGTTTCCGCGGCTCCATGACGCTTCCGCAACCCGCTGCGCCGCCGCAAGCCATCCCGGCAAACGCGTCCCTGTCCGTGGATGGCCTCAGCCCTTTGGTCACCCCTAATGCCGATTTCTATAGGATTGACACTGCATTGGCAGTCCCGGCGATCGATCCCCCTGCCTGGAAACTCAAGGTCACAGGACTGGTGGAACGCGAAATTGAAATCGACTTCGCTACTCTCCTCGCCAAGCCAATGACAGAACGCCACGTCACCATCGCCTGCGTGTCCAACAACGTGGGCGGCGACCTCATCGGCAACGCGCTCTGGCTGGGTTGGCCGGTGAGGGAACTATTGGCAATGGCCGGGCCAAAAGCCGGCGCGGATATGGTCCTGTCCACCAGCAACGACGGATGGACGGCCAGCACTCCTTTGGAGGCCCTTACAGATGACCGCGACGCGCTCCTGGCCGTCGGCATGAACGGTGAGCCGCTGCCACTTGAACATGGATTCCCGGTGCGGATGATCGTACCGGGACTCTACGGTTTCGTCTCGGCCACCAAATGGCTAACGGAACTGAAAGTCACACGATTCACCGACGACACCGCGTACTGGACGACTCGGGGCTGGAGCGATCGCGGGCCCATCAAAACGCAATCGCGCATCGATGTGCCCCGCAGCGGAAGAAGCGTTCAAGCGGGCCAGGTCCAATTCGGCGGTGTGGCCTGGGCCCAGCACAGGGGCATCAACCGCGTGGAGCTGCGCGTGAATCGCGGATCATGGCAGCAGGCTATGCTGGCTGGCGCAATCTCCACCGACACTTGGTGCCAGTGGCAATTGGGCATCGACCTGACGCCAGGTGAGTACGAAGTGCAGGTCCGGGCCACCGATTCCACAGGTGAACCCCAGACCGAAGACAAGGCACCTGTGGCTCCCGATGGCGCCACGGGCTATCACACCATCAACATCAAGGTGGGATGAGGCCCTAGTCTGGGTACGTCCGGAGAATTCCCGGAAGCAAGTGTGTCCACACAGGAGGATATCCGTGCCCAGATCTGTTGCAGCCCACCGCCAGGCAGTGGTGGATCTGCTCACCGGCGTCGTTTCGGGGAAGGGCAACGTCACCCTGCCACTGCTGGAGGCGCTGGGTAAGGCGCTGGCCGTCGATGTCTACGCGCCGCTCTCCTTGCCCCCTTTTGCCAATTCCCAAATGGACGGTTTCGCCGTCCGCTCTGCAGATATTCCCGACGGCGGTGCAGAGCTCCAGGTAGCTGAGCCGGTTCCGGCAGGTGCCGCGCCGGCAGCACTCAAACCGGGTTTTGCCGCCCCCATCATGACCGGGGCCATGATCCCCGACGGTGCCGACGCCGTCGTGCCCATTGAAAGGGCGACGCCAGACTCTTTCCCGGACCCTGCCACAGTGGGGGCTGTTGTAGAACTGCCTCCGGTCGCTCCCGGCACCTACGTGCGGGACAGCGGCAGCGACATCGCGAAGGGCGCACTGGCGCTGCCCGCGGGTACGCGGATGGGACCCGCGCAGTTAGGGCTTTTGGCGGCGTTGGGGCTGACAACCGTTGAAGTCCGGGAACCATGGCGCGTCCTCCTGGTCACAACCGGCGACGAGGTAGTGGAACCGGGGGAAGACCTCACGGCCGGCAAGATTTTCGACTCGAACGGAACACTCCTCGAGGCCTCCATGCGACAGGCCGGCCTGGATGTGGTCCGTACTGGAATATCCGATGACGATCCCTCCAAGCTGCTGGCGGTCCTCCGCCGTCACGCCGCGCCGTCGGACAGGCGTGTCGATGTCATTGTTACCACGGGGGGAGTGAGTAAGGGCGCCTACGAAGTGGTCCGGCAAGCACTGGCGAACCAGCCGGTGGATTTCCTCCCGGTGGCCATGCAGCCAGGTGGACCGCAGGGACTGGGCAGTTTTGACGGTGTTCCGTTCCTTGGCTTCCCGGGAAACCCGGTCAGTTGCCTGGTCTCATTTGAGATGTTTCTCAGGCCGGCACTTTCGCGGGTACTGGGAACGCCCGCGCCGAGGCCGGTGATGAAGGCCCGCTTGGCCGAATCGCTGGCCTCGCCGGAAGGCAAGCACCAGGTCCGTCGGGGGACCTTGGACCCGGACGGAACGGTCCGGATGGAAGGTGGTGCAGGTTCGCACCTCGTCCATGCCCTGGCTCGGGCGAATGCCTTGGTTCATATACCCGGCGACGTCACGGAACTCACCGACGGGGACGAAGTGGAAGTATGGATGCTGTGAATCAAACTCCCGCGACTACAGAACACTCCGGTGGCCTGACCCACCTCAGGCAGGACGGAACTGCACAGATGGTGGATGTCTCCGAAAAAGCCGTCACCACACGTGTTGCAACTGCTACTGCAACTGTCCGCAGCACCCCCAACGTATTGACACTCCTGGGTGCCGGCGAGCTGCCCAAGGGCGATGCCCTCGCCGTGGCCCGGGTAGCAGGGATCATGGCGGCGAAGAAGACTCCTGAGCTGATTCCGCTGTGCCATCCGTTGCCGATCTCCAAGGTCACTGTGGACTTCGAGCTGGGCACCGACTCGGTTGAAATCCTGGCCACTGTCAAGACACGGGGGGTGACCGGCGTCGAAATGGAGGCATTGACGGCAGCTTCCGTAGCGGCCCTGAGCGTCTACGACATGATTAAGGCCGTGGACAAGCACGCAGTGCTGACCGATATCCGCGTGCTGGCAAAGAGCGGCGGGAAAAGCGGCGACTGGGACATCTCCGGTGAGCCAACCGTAGAGGAGGCCGGCGCATGAGCGCGTGCGAGCCGAACGCTCTGCGGAAGGCCGGCGTCGTCATCGCATCAACCCGCGCAGCCGCAGGCGTGTACGCCGACGAAACGGGTCCGATCATCCTCGATTGGCTCAACGAGCACGGTTTCGACACTTTTCCCACCATGGTTGTGCCGGACGGTGAACCGGTTGGCGCTGCCCTAAGGGCGCTCCTGACGCAAGAGCCCGCCGTGGTCATCACCAGCGGTGGAACGGGTCTTAGCCCGGATGACCGCACCCCCGAAATGACGCTGCCGCTGCTCGAACGCGAGATTCCGGGCATCATGGAGGGTATCCGGCGCACCGGTGCCGCCAAAACCCCCATGGCCATGCTGAGCCGTGGCCACGCCGGGGCAGCGGGAAGGACTTTCGTCATCAACCTGCCTGGATCCCCGAAGGGCGTCATGGACGGATTAGCCGTCCTGGACCCTGTTATCGGGCACCTCTGCGAGCAACTGGAAGGAAGCCATGGGCACTGAAACAAACTTTGAGGTGGTCAGCGCTGTCCTTAGCGCCGAGCCCATTTCCGTGGACCAAGCCATCACGGCGGTCGAATCCGATACCGCCGGGGCAGTGGTCAGCTTCAGTGGCGTCGTTCGAAATCACGACGGCGGCAAGGCGGTGGACCGTCTAAGCTACAGTGCGCATCCCACGGCGCATCAGGTGATGTCAGACGTCGTTGCGCAGTTGGTCGCCGAGCACTCCGGTGAAGCCGCGCAGCCCGTTCGGATCTGGGCTGCCCACCGGATCGGCATGCTGGAGATCGGTGATCCCGCGCTGGTCTGTGCTGTGGCTGCCGCCCACCGCGGCCAGGCATTCGCCGTATGCTCCGAGCTCGTGGACCGGGTCAAAGAGCAGGTCCCCATCTGGAAGGAACAGTTCTTCACTGACGGCACCGTGGAGTGGGTTGGAGCAGGGGAGTAGGCCGGAGTAACGGTTCCTGCCGGGCTCCGGCCCGGCGGTAGGGTTAACGGCATGACCGAACAACTTGCTGTTGCAGTGCTGGGCGCCCACGGGCGTATGGGAATCGAAGCCGTTAAGGCTGTTGATGCAGCCGAAGACATGAACTTGGTAGCCGCTCTCGGCCGCGGCGATTCCCTGGAGAAACTGCTCCACGCTGGTGCGCAGTACGTCGTTGACCTGACCGTTCCGGACATCACGGAGACCAACGTTCGGTTCGCCGTGGAACACGGCATCCACGCAGTTGTAGGTACCACGGGTTGGGATACCCACCGGCTTGATTCCTTGCGGAACCTCTTGGAACAGAAACCGGACACCGGCGTTTTGATCGCCCCGAACTTCGCCCTCGGATCGGTGCTTGCGTCCGCGTTCGCTGCGAAGGCGTCACAATACTTCGAGTCCGTGGAGATCATCGAACTGCACCACCCCAACAAGGTGGATGCTCCATCCGGAACCGCAGTGAGGACGGCACAGCTGATCGCCGAGGCGCGCCAGGAAGCCGGCGTCCCGGCGAGCCCGGACGCCACTGAAACCGCGTTGGATGGCGCCCGGGGCTGTGACGTGGACGGGGTTCGTGTCCACAGCGTGCGCCTCCGTGGCCTGGTGGCTCATCAGGAGGTGCTTTTCGGCGGTCCCGGTGAGCAGCTGACGCTGCGCCACGATTCGTTTGACCGCGCCTCCTTCATGCCCGGCGTCCTGCTGGGGCTTCGGAAAGTTGCAGCCAACCCCGGTCTCACCGTGGGCTTGGACGGCTACTTGGACTTGGGGCTCTAGGACCATGGGCAATTTCTGGACTTCTTTGAAGAGGAACCGCACCAAAATCTGGGTGGGGGCCATCACCCTGCTGTTGGTGCTTTACCTGGTGGTTTCCGTCCAACGTTCGTTCCTCTTGCTTGGCGACCCCAACCTGGTAGCCAAGGGAATTGGAGCGGCCTATCTGGTCCTGCCGGTTGTTGGCGCATGGGCACTCATCCGTGAGCTGCTTTTTGGTGCCCGTACCGAGCAGATGGCCAAGGTCCTGGAGGCCGAGGGCGGGTTGCCGGTGGATGACCTTCCCCGCACTCCGGGCGGGCGAATAGTCCGCGCTGCTGCTGACGCCGAGTTTGAGAAGTACCGCGCAGAGGCCGAGGCCGCTCCGGAGGACTGGCGCTCCTGGTTCCGGCTGAGCTGCGCCTACGACGCCTCAGGCGACCGCAAACGTGCCCGTGCGTCCATGCGCGACGCCGTGAAGCTCTTCAGGTCTCAACCCACTGCAGCGGGCCGGTGACTGCCCAGTCTTGATGCGGTGTGGGCTACCCATTCCAGTGGTCCACGGCGTTGGAGAACGGCGAAACAGACTCCGATGACTACCGCAGTGAGTGCTTGGGCCCAGTACATGCCCTCGTCCGTCCACCCCGAGGGCAACGGCTGGTTGGTGAAACCGGACACTACCCAAACGTGGGCTGCATAGAGGCTCAGGGTCATGGCCCCGGGCCCGCTCAGCAGGATCAGGAAGTTGACCTTGATCCGCTCCGCCAGGGTGCCGAGCAGCAGGAACAAACCGACCACTGCCGCAGCTACGCCACCGCTATGCAGCAGGTCAAGGCTGGTCCCCGCATGCGGGGCTGCAGTGGCAAGCCACCACCAGGAGCCTGTCTGTTCCAAGCCGGTGACATTTACCTGAAGCATGCTCTCCAGTGGATATCCCCTGGTGACCGGGAGGGCTGACAATGCAGTCCGTCCGCCCCATGCTTCCATGGCCAGGATTCCGGCGACTTTTGCCAAGCCGGCCACCGCGATTCCGCAGGTAAGCAGCAGAACCTGGACCCTCGCCGTCGTCAGCGCCAATCGTCCAATCACCAATCCGAGCAGCAGGTACGAGATCCACTGGAATACCGGGTAATAGCCGGTGAAGAAGAGGTCGGCGAGGAGGCGTCCCGGCGTCCCGACATCCTCCCAGTTGGGGTTGTGTCCCAACTTCAGGGGAGGGTTGGCGTCCAGCAGCAGAGGCCGTACCAGATACGCCAGCAACGGGGACAACAGGATCCAACCCAGTGCCCAGAAGCAGAGCGCTTTGAGCCGGAGGCCAAGGAACGGCAGGATGCACAGGAACAGGACGGCGTAGTGAACCAGGATTATGGCGACGTTGACATCCAGGCCGCCCAGCATCAGTCCGACGACGGCGATCACCAAGGCGCGCATGGCAACTCCACCTCGTGCCGCCCACAGTTCCGTGCCGCTGCGGGGCTCCTGCTTGCCTGTACTGAGCGCCAACCCGATGCCGGCCAGTACGGCGAAGAGCGCCGCGGACCGTCCTGAAAACACCAGCCCCACGAACGTCGGCTCCCACTGAGGGGAGGGTCCGAAGGTGGGCATCAAGTGCGTGGCCATCATTCCCAACAGCGCCGCGCCCCTGGCAGCATCTATCCCGGTAAGCCGCCCGGCGATCGGCCGGCCGCCGGGCGCTTTTCGCGTCGGGGCCGTCTCTTGCGAAGTCATGCAGCGATCGTCTCATAAGCCGCTGTGCGGCAACTGTGATGTGACACAAACCCCCTTGTGTTCGAATATATGTTCGAATAACATTGCCGCATGAACGATGTTCCCAAGCAGCCGGAAGGCCTTCAAGGGCCCATGAAGGCCATGAGTCCCGGTGTGGTCGATTTCCTGTTCAGGCAACTCGTGGCCGGCGAGCCTCCGGAAGACACTCAATGGCGCCGCGAAGGTACTGCCCTGGCTGAGCAGATACCGGGAGCCGAGCTGGCCCGCCGGTTATCCGAGACGGATCTGGCATCGCTGACGCCCCTTGAACTCTTTGAGTACGTCCGCGCCTCGCAGCGTCTTGTGGCATGGGCGGAACAACTCAAGGAGCGGGCTGTGGCACACTACTGCGCGGAGGAGCCCGCGCGGGCTCCGAAGCCGGCGTGCTAATCGCCGAATAGGATGGCGGGGTGAGCAATCCACCGCAAGTGGCCCAGCGTCCCAAACCGCTGGCTGGCCGAACATCGGCAAGAAGCCTGCCATGGTGAATGAGGACCATCAGGCGGGACCCATTCTTCCAACCAGCCGGTCACAGGGTAACGTTTTTCGTATGTCTGACTTGCGCGCCCACGTTCCCGCCCTTGGTACCCTGCTGACCGCCATGGTCACCCCGTTCACTGAGGACGGCAAGGTGGACTATGACCAGGCCGCAGCGCTGGCGGAAAAGCTCGTTCAGGATGGTTGCGATGGACTCGTGGTCACCGGTACCACTGGAGAGACCTCAACCCTCACGGACGATGAGAACCTTGGCATGTTCCGGGCCGTAAAAGAGGCCGTTGGCGGCAAGGCCGCCATCATTGCCGGGACCGGCACCAACGACACCGCCCACTCCGTGCACCTCTCGCAGCGTGCAGCCGAACTCGGCGTCGATGGTCTCCTGATTGTCACCCCTTACTACAACAAGCCCAGTCAGGCAGGCGTTCGCGCCCACTTCGAGACGATTGCCTCGGCCACGGACCTGCCCGTCATGCTCTACGACATTCCGGGCCGTTCCTCCATTGCAATCGCTCCCGAAACCATGATTGCGCTCGCGAAGCACCAGAACATCGTGGCCGTCAAAGACGCCAAAGCGGACTTCGCTGCCGCCACGCGCGTCATGGCTGAGACGGACCTGCTCTTCTACTCCGGTGATGACGGATTGACGCTGCAGTGGATGGCGCTGGGCGCTGTCGGCCTGGTGGGAGTCACCACCCACGTCGCTACACGCCGCTTCCGTGAGCTGATCGACGCCGTTAACGCCAGCGACCTCGCCAAGGCAAGGGCCATCAACTTTGAACTGGAACCCGTCATCCGTGCAACCATGACGCGGGTCCAAGGCGCTGTAGCCGCCAAGCAGATTCTCAAGTGGCAGGGAGTCCTGCCCAACTCGGTTGTCCGTTTGCCCCTCGTGGAGCCGGACGCGGCCGAGATCGAAATCATCCGCGGGGATTTGGCGGAAGCCGGAATGGACTTCGACGTCCAGGACGGTTCCGCCGGAAAGTAGCAAAACATGACCCAAACCGCCCTTCCCGGACTGGTTACTCCGCCGAAACTGCCGAAAGGCACGCTGCGGATTGTCCCGCTCGGTGGACTGGGAGAGATTGGCCGAAACATGGCCGTCTTCGAAATCGACGGCAAACTGCTGGTGGTTGACTGTGGCGTGCTCTTCCCCGAGGAGACCCAGCCCGGCGTCGACTTGATCCTGCCTGATTTCTCCTACATTGAGGACCGCCTGCAGGACATCGTAGGCGTCGTGCTGACCCACGGCCACGAGGACCACATTGGTGCTGTTCCCTACCTCCTGCGTCTCAAGGCCGACATCCCTCTCATCGGATCCCAGCTGACCCTTGCCCTGGTGGAAGCCAAGCTTCAGGAACACCGGATCAAGCCGTACACGCTGACCGTTACGGAAGGGCAGGTGGAGCAGTTCGGCCCATTCGAGTGCGAGTTCGTGGCAGTAAACCACTCCATTCCGGATGCGTTGGCAGTTTTCATCCGCACAGAGGGTGGAAACGTCCTCCATACGGGCGACTTCAAGATGGATCAGTTGCCGCTGGATGGTCGTATCACGGACCTCCGGCACTTTGCCCGCTTGGGCGAAGAAGGCGTGGACCTGTTCATGGCAGACTCCACCAACGCGGACGTGCCGGGCTTTACCACTGCCGAGAAGGAAATCGGCCCCACCCTGGACCGCTTGTTCGGACAGGCCAGGAAGCGCATCATCGTAGCGTCCTTCTCGTCCCACGTGCACCGTGTCCAGCAAGTCCTGGATGCCGCAGCCAAGCATGGCCGCAAGGTGGCCTTCGTGGGCCGATCCATGGTCCGCAACATGGCCATCGCAGCCAAGCTCGGTTACCTCGATGTCCCGGAGGGCATCCTGGTGGACATCAAGAACATCGACAACATGCCGGATGACCGCGTAGTCCTCATGTCTACCGGCTCTCAGGGTGAGCCGATGGCCGCGCTCTCCCGTATGGCCAACGGCGACCACCGTGTGATCGTGGGCAAGGGCGATACCGTGATCCTTGCCTCCAGCCTCATCCCGGGCAACGAGAACGCCGTTTTCCGTATCATCAACGGCCTCCTCAAGCTCGGTGCCGATGTGATTCACAAAGGCACAGCAAAGGTCCACGTGTCCGGGCACGCAGCCGCCGGTGAGCTGCTCTATTGCTACAACATCCTCGAGCCCCTCAACGCGATGCCCGTTCACGGCGAAACCCGCCACCTGATTGCCAATGGCAACATCGCGCTCGAATCGGGCGTTCCCTCCGAGGGCATCATCCTGAGCGACAACGGCACAGTTATCGACCTCAAGGACCACAAGGCGCATGTGGTCGGCCAGGTGGAAGTCGGTTTCGTCTATGTAGATGGTTCCAGCGTGGGCGAAATTACGGATGCCGACCTCAAGGATCGTCGCGTCCTGGGGGATGAGGGCTTCATTTCCGTTATCACGGTCATCAGCCGCACCACCGGCAAGATCGTGTCCGGCCCGGAGATCCACGCCCGTGGCGTGGCCGAGGATGACTCCGTCTTTGATGAGATCATTCCCAAGATCAACGCCGCGCTCGAAGAAGCTGTGCTTAACCACACGGACCACACCAACCACCAGTTGCAGCAGGTGGTTCGCAGGATCATCGGCACGTGGGTCAACCGCAAGCTTCGCCGCCGTCCCATGATTATCCCGGTAGTCCTGGAAGCGTAGCCAACCGGCAACATGCATGCCCAAGGGGGCCTGAAATCCGCGGATTTCAGGCCCCCTTGGGGTAGCGTGGCACTTATGGCGACCCGTACTACCTCCACGCCACGAGGCAGCTCCAGCAGTAAATCCGGCGGCACAGGCCGGAGCACAGCCGCATCCAAAACCAGCGGAGCTGCTTCGAAAAGCAGCGCTGCCGCGAGCAAAAGCGGGCGTGGCAGTACTGCCCGTACCAAGCAAGCGGCCGCCGTCGAGCCTCAAGCTCCGCTGCCGTTGCGAATGCTCTCAGGTTTCTGGCAGGGGATCGGTCATGTAGTAGGTGCCGGGGTGCGGCGCATCGGTTATGACGTCAGCGATCTCGACCCCGATGACCGCCGGGATGGCGCAGCGCTGTTCAATTTGATCTTGGGTATCGCGATCGCCACCTTCGCCTGGTGGGGTCTGACGGGCTGGCTCCCGGACATGGTCTACAGCGTGGTCAACGGCACGTTCGGGTGGATGTCCCTGGTCCTGCCCTTCATGCTGTTCGTCTGTGCTTTCCGGCTTTTCCGAAAGCCGCAGGACGGTCGTGGGAACAACCGTGTGGGCATTGGCTTCATGATCATGACCCTTGCCGGTTCGGGCCTGGCCCATGTCATTGGCGGCCTCCCCACAGTGGCGGACGGCTTCGACGGACTGCGCAAGGCTGGCGGAATGCTGGGCTTCCTCGCAGCTGCGCCGTTGGCTGCAATCCACGTGGCTGTCCCCGTTGTCCTTTACGGACTGTTGGCTTTTGTGTCCGTGTTGATTGTCACGGCCACGCCGTTTGGTGCCATTCCGTCCCGGATCAGGGGTGCGTACGAACACCTCATGGGTGTTGACCTTATGGACGAGTCCGGCAAGGACGCCCACGACCGCAGCTACCTCTACGAGAACGACGCCGCCGCCAAGCCAAAGAAGAAGAAACGTATGCGCTTCTTCGGCAAGGACGAGGAAACAGATACGAGCTTGGAGGGTTACGTCGGGGACGAGGCTTTCGAGCACGCCATAGTCGACGACGACGAAACTCCAGGTGCGTCCGCACCGCGCGTTCCGCCGGGTGTACGTCGTCCAACGCAGGCAGAGATCGCCGTCGGGAAGATCAAGGCCGCCCAAGGCCTGGGTGCCACCCCCGGGATCGAAAACCCCACCGAAGCCATTCCGATTCTTACTCCGGAGATGACCGCCCCCGCGGCTCCCGCAGCCCAGGTTCCCGCGAAGCCTGCAGGGGCGCCGCTCCCGCAGACACCCATTCCGCAGCGCACGGAGCAATTGTCCCTTGCAGGCGATGTTACCTACACCCTTCCGGCATCGGACTACCTGACGCCCGGCTCCATTCCGAAGGAGCGCACGGAAGCCAATGACGCCGTCGTCGCTGCACTGACCGATACCCTGACGCAGTTCAACGTAGAAGCCGCGGTGACCGGCTTCAGCCGCGGTCCCACTGTGACGCGCTATGAGATCGAACTGTCTCCGGGTACCAAGGTGGAACGCGTCACCGCGTTGTCCAAGAACATCTCTTACGCCGTGGCGTCCAGCGATGTGCGCATCCTGAGCCCGATTCCCGGCAAGTCCGCCATCGGCATCGAAATTCCCAACACGGACCGTGAAACCGTGTCACTGGGCGATGTACTGAGGAGCCAGAACGCACGACGGACCGACCACCCGATGGTCATGGGCGTCGGCAAGGACGTCGAGGGTGGCTACGTGGTGGCCAACCTCGCCAAGATGCCCCACTTGCTCGTCGCCGGTGCCACCGGTGCCGGTAAGTCGAGCTTCGTGAACTCCATGATCACCTCCATCCTCATGCGCGCCACGCCGGATGAAGTACGCATGGTCATGGTTGACCCCAAACGCGTGGAACTCACGGCCTATGAGGGCGTCCCGCACCTCATCACGCCCATCATCACCAACCCCAAGAAAGCCGCTGAAGCCTTGCAGTGGGTGGTTCGCGAGATGGACGCCCGCTACGACGACCTCGCAAATTACGGCTATAAGCACATTGACGATTTCAACAAAGCGGTCAGGGCGGGCAAGGTTGTGCCGCCTGTGGACTCCAAGCGAGTTATCAAGCCCTACCCGTACCTGCTGGTGATCGTTGACGAGCTGGCCGACCTCATGATGGTTGCCCCTCGCGACGTTGAAGATTCGATTGTCCGAATCACCCAGCTCGCACGTGCCGCCGGCATCCACTTGGTGCTTGCAACGCAGCGCCCATCCGTGGACGTCGTGACGGGCCTGATCAAAGCCAACGTTCCATCCCGTATGGCGTTTGCGACATCGTCCGTTACGGACTCCCGTGTTGTGCTGGACCAGCCGGGCGCCGAGAAGCTCATTGGACAAGGTGACGCGCTGTTCCTTCCCATGGGTGCTTCCAAGGCGATGCGTGTCCAGGGTGCCTGGGTTACTGAATCCGAGATCCATAAGGTTGTGGAGCACGTCAAGGGACAGTTGCAGGCCGTCTACCGTGACGATGTCGCTGCCGAGGCGCCCAAGAAGCAGATCGACGACGACATCGGAGACGACCTCGAGGTCCTGCTTCAGGCAACAGAGCTTGTGGTGACCACGCAGTTCGGCTCAACGTCCATGCTGCAACGCAAGCTCCGTGTGGGCTTTGCCAAGGCCGGGCGCCTCATGGACCTCCTGGAGTCCCGCGGCGTTGTCGGTCCCTCGGAGGGCTCCAAGGCGCGCGATGTCCTGGTCAAACCCGATGACCTCGCCGCGGTGCTTGCCGCGATGAAGGGCCAGGAGTCACCCGCAGCGCCCGACGCACACACTGCGGCCCTGAGCGATAATGCGAACTCGAACATCGCCGTCGGAGGCTATGCCGAAGACCTTGTCCAGGCGGACCTGGACAACCGGACGCAGGCCATCGAATATTACGACGGCGCTGATGGGCCGAATGACGACGAAGAGGGTGGCGAGGACGCTTGGTCACTGACGGGGCGTTAGCCCAAAGAAGGTAGCCTTGTGGGGTGACTACAGCCGAGGGTGATAACGCAACTTCCAGCAGCTCCGACGTCTGGAACCTACCCAATATCCTCACGATGCTCCGGATCGTCCTGGTTCCCTTCTTCGTATGGTTCCTGGTGGCGGACGACGGCGAGTACGGGATTTGGCGTTGGGCGGCTGTTGTGGCCTTCGCAATCGCAATCTATACGGACAAGCTCGACGGCGACATCGCCCGGGCGCGTGGCCTGATCACCAATTTCGGCAAGATTGCCGATCCCATTGCCGACAAGCTGCTGATCGGTTCCGCGCTGGTACTCCTCTCCATCCTGGGTGAGCTGCCCTGGTGGGTAACCATCCTTATCCTGGTACGCGAATGGGGAATTACCGCTCTTCGGTTCGTAGTTATCAAGTACGGCGTCATGCCGGCTTCCCGTGGTGGCAAGCTGAAAACGGTAGTCCAGACCGTGGCCATATTCCTTTACATCCTGCCGCTGAAGGCGATCGCTCCGTGGCTCGGGGACGTCGCCTTCTGGGTCATGATGGTGGCGCTGGCCATCACCTTGTGGACCGGCGTCGAGTATGTTGTCCAAGCTTTGAAGCTTCGCGCGGCCGGGCGGCGTGCATGACGCACAATGAGGGCGCATCAGCCGCCGCGCAAACGTCGACGGCGGCAGTCGCTATTGCTCTTGGGAGCAAACTCACAGTGGCTACGGCTGAGTCGCTAACCGCGGGAATGGTTGCCGCAACGCTGGCCAACACGCCGGGAGCGTCCGGGATGCTGCAAGGTGGCGTGGTTGCTTACCAGAACGCAGTGAAGGCCGGTGTTCTGGGGGTGCCGCAGAAGCTGCTTGCCGATGTCGGATCCGTTGACGGTCAGGTAGCCGAAGCCATGGCCGACGGGGCCCGGCGCATCTGCGGCGCCGATCTTGGAATTTCCACCACGGGTGTGGCCGGACCAGAGCCGCACGACGGCAAAGCAGTAGGAACCGTGTTCATCGGAATTGCCGGTAAATCCGGAACCGAAGCGTTTGAGTACAGTTTTTTGGGGGACAGACAGTCCATAAGGGAGCAGGCTTGCGAGGCCGCCTTGGCGCGTCTGCTTGCTGCACTGAGTGACGTTGGTTACCGTTCGTAAAGTAGTCGGGAACAAAAACTGATTGCCAATAGTTGTGTCATTGTGTCGCTTCGGAAGAGCCGGGGCGCCTAGGATGTAAAAACCAACCCGGTCCGCCAGCCAGCGAACCGGATGAATGAGGGAGCAAGGCGATACAGATGGTAAAGCAGCCCGTATCCGTGAACGGCGTTGTCCGCTGGAAGGATGTGGGCTTGGCTGATCAGGCACAGAGCGAACAGAAGGAGCGCAAAATGGTTGTACTACGCCACGAGATCGGTGATGTACTGCGCGATGTCCGCCAGCGTCAGGGCCGTACCCTCCGCGAGGTTTCGCACAGCGCCCGCGTCTCACTTGGCTACTTGAGTGAAGTTGAACGCGGCCAGAAGGAGGCTTCGTCCGAGCTCCTGTCCTCTATCTGCACAGCCCTGGATGTTCCGTTGTCCCACATGCTTCGCGAAGTCAGCGACCGCGTGGCCGTCGCAGAAGGTGTTGCAGTTCCGGACACCGTTCCGCAGGAATTCTCCCAGCGCTACGGTCGCGACCTGGACCTCACGGACGACTTCCCGCAAGGAATGCTCTCCGGAGCCCGGTAACCGTTCCACCAGAACCATGGAAAAGGTCCCCAGCCTCAGGCTGGGGACCTTTTTTCATGAGTTTGGTATGTCGGTTGCGGCAGGTGCTGCTCAAACGTCTGCGGGCTTGTCCTCGTCGTCGATTTCCTGCTCCTTCACGTTGAGTACGCCGTCACCGTAAATGGCGTTGAGGCGGCCCATGTAGTCAGCAAGCGTCTGGACATCCTCCAAAGGCCATTCGCCAAGTCGTTCACGGAAGACCTGCCTGCGGGCATCTTGAACCTGGTGCATCTTCTCTTCGCCCTTGTCCGTCAATCGGATGGACTGGGCCCTGCCGTCCTGGGGATCCGCTTCCTTATAGACGAGGCCAATGCTCTCCAGGAAGGCGATCTGGCGACTTACGGAAGGCTTGCCCACCCCGATGCAGGTGGCGAGATCGGTGAGTCGGATAGGGCCCTCCTTGCGAATGACTGTGAGGAGCCCATAGGCGGCCGGTTCCATGTCCGGATGTACCTGGCGTGACAACTGATGCGAGATGGAACGGGCGCGGCGCCAGAGCAGGCTCAGCTGGTGTTCTACCTGCTGGAGGGCGTCGTCCACGGCGTTGCCTGGCACGGCAGGACCTGGCGTGCTCTGGAGGGGATTGCTCATGGCAACCATTCTAGAGTCCGGCGCCATGAGAGACTCTATCCGTGAGGGCAAGTGACTTTTGGCGATTAATGGACGACGAATTCGGGGCAGGCTACTCCCGGGTCCTGGCCAACTCGCTGGTACTTGCCGGCGTCGGCGGGAGAACTGCCGTAGAGGCTTTGGCCTCCGGTTATCAACCTCGGGAAGTCTGGTTGGCCGTGTGCGAGGTCCAGGACGTTCCCCCCGAACGCAGGCTGGGCAGGGACATCAAACCGGCGTCCAACTGAAGTCCGGCGCTTGGGGGTGGCTGCCCTGCAGGTTGGGACACGCCGGAACGTTGTTCGAATATCTGTTCGGATGGGGATATGCTCCTGTGAGAGGAAAATTGTTCTCGAAGGACGCATTCCAGAGCTTCCAGCAGCCCAGGTTATCCACATAGGCAGCGCAGGCTACTAAAAATGTCAGAGCACCGTAATAGCGTCAGACATGACAGGAAAGCGGCCTTTCGGGCCACTCCACAGCGAGAAAGCATCAGAGGTGTGAACCATGGCGGCAACCCCGGATCGTGAAAAGGCGCTCGAAGCAGCGCTTGCCCAGATCGACAAGCAGTTCGGCAAAGGCTCCATCATGCGCCTGGGTGATGACACCCGCGCCCCGATTGAGGTCATTCCAACCGGCTCCATTGCACTGGATGTCGCCCTTGGCATTGGCGGCCTGCCTCGGGGGCGCGTGGTGGAAATCTACGGTCCGGAATCCTCGGGTAAGACCACCGTGGCCCTTCATGCTGTAGCCAACGCGCAGCGCGCAGGTGGCATCGCGGCGTTCATTGACGCCGAGCACGCACTTGACCCGGACTACGCCGCCAAGCTTGGTGTGGACACTGATGCACTTCTGGTCTCACAGCCGGATACCGGTGAGCAGGCATTGGAGATCATGGACATGCTGGTGGGCTCCGGCTCGCTGGACATTGTGGTCATTGACTCCGTGGCTGCACTGGTACCCCGCGCCGAAATCGAAGGCGAAATGGGCGACTCCCACGTTGGTCTCCAGGCCCGACTCATGAGCCAGGCCCTCCGTAAGATCACGGGCCGCTTGAGCCAGACCAAGACCACCGCCATCTTCATCAACCAGTTGCGTGAAAAGATCGGCGTGTTCTTCGGATCTCCCGAAACCACCACTGGTGGTAAGGCCCTGAAGTTCTATGCCTCAGTGCGCATCGATGTTCGTCGCATCCAGACTTTGAAGGAAGGTGCCGACTCCGTCGGTAACCGCACCAAGGCAAAGATCGTCAAGAACAAGATGGCTCCGCCCTTCAAAATCGCCGAATTCGACATCATCTATGGTCAGGGCATCTCCCGCGAGGGAGGCATCATTGACATGGGTGTTGAGCACGGCATCATCAAGAAGTCGGGCTCGTGGTTCACGTATGACGGCGATCAGCTGGGCCAAGGAATGGAGAACTCGCGCCGATTCCTGCGTGACAACCCCGAGCTCGCCCAGGAACTGGAGCGCCTGATCAAGGAAAAGCTTGGCGTGGGTGTTGTCAAGGCCGAAGAAGATTCTCCGAAGCTGAAGGCCGTTGACGGCTAGGAGAGGCCCGGATCCGGATTCTTCCGTTGCGGCCGATCCCGAACCTGATCCCGAATCCGTGGCGCGTGCCATCGTCCTGAGGCAGTTGACGATGGCGCCGCGGAGTCGGCTTCAACTGTCGCGGAAACTCGCTGAACGGAATGTTCCCGAGCATGTGGCTGAGGCAGTTCTGGACCGTTTCGAAGAAGTCCAACTGATCGATGATGCTGAGTTTGCCAGGATGTGGGTCCGCAGCCGTTCCCAGAGCAAGAAGCTAGCCAAGGGCGCAATCCGTCGGGAACTGGCAGACAAAGGCATCGAGCTTGATGCGGCGGAGGAAGCCCTTTCGCAGGTGAGTGACCAAGACGAAGAACTGGCTGCCCGGGAGCTCGTTCAGCGCAAGCTGCGGCCCAGCATGGATCTGACGGACCGGGCCGAACGGGACAAGTACACCCGACGGCTTGCGTCGATGCTGGCGCGCAAGGGGTACGCACCGTCCATGGCGTTCAGGATCGTCGGTGAGGTGCTGGCAGAAGCCGGTACCCTTGAGTAGTGAGTTTGACCATTCCTTCCCCATCAGCTGCCGCCACTCCTTCTGCCGAGCCCAGGACCTATCAGGTTCGGACTTTTGGCTGCCAGATGAACGTCCATGATTCAGAGCGCATGGCGGGGCTTCTGGAAGAAGCCGGTTACGTACCCGCTGACGGTGAGGTTGCCGACGTCGTGGTCTTCAACACGTGCGCTGTGCGGGAGAACGCAGACAACAAACTCTATGGAAACCTTGGCCAGCTTCGGCAGGTTAAAGAAGCGAACCCCGGAATGCAGATTGCCGTCGGTGGTTGCCTGGCCCAGAAGGACCGCGACACCATTGTGAAGAAGGCGCCGTGGGTTGATGCCGTGTTTGGAACGCACAACGTGGGAGCCCTACCGGCCCTGCTGAGCCGCGCCCGGCACAACAACGAGGCGCAACTCGAGATTCTCGAATCCTTGGATGTGTTCCCGTCAACGCTCCCTACCAAGCGTGACTCTGTGTATGCGGGGTGGGTGTCAATCTCTGTGGGTTGCAACAACACCTGCACGTTCTGCATAGTGCCCTCGCTTCGTGGCAAGGAAAAAGACCGGCGTCCCGGGGAGATTCTGGCGGAAATCCAGGCTCTCGTGGATGACGGAGCTGTGGAAGTCACGTTGCTCGGCCAGAACGTGAATTCCTACGGTGTGGAATTCGGTGACCGCCAGGCGTTCTCCAAGCTCCTGCGCGCATGCGGTGAAATCGAAGGTCTGGAACGTGTTCGTTTCACCAGCCCCCACCCCGCTGCATTTACGGACGATGTCATAGACGCCATGGCTGAGACACCCAACGCCATGCCGCAGTTGCACATGCCGCTGCAGTCCGGCTCGGACAAAGTGCTGAAGGACATGCGCCGTTCGTACCGTTCCAGCAAATTCCTGGGAATCCTGGACAAAGTGCGTGAACGGATCCCGCATGCCGCCATCACTACCGACATCATCGTGGGCTTCCCGGGCGAAACCGAGGAAGATTTCCAATCGACCCTGGATGTCGTGGAGAAGTCACGGTTCGCGTCCGCGTTCACGTTCCAATACTCCAAGCGGCCCGGCACCCCGGCTGCAGACCTTCCGGAGCAACTGTCAAAGGCCGTGGTGCAGGAGCGCTACGAACGCCTCACAGCGCTGCAGGACCGAATTGCCGCGGAAGAGAACGCCAAGCAGTTGGGGCGGAAAGTGGAAGTCCTGGTCACAGCGCAGTCAGGACGAAAGGCCGGCGAAACACATCGGTTGTCCGGCCGCTCGACGGACCAAAGGCTGGTGCACTTCTCAGTGCCGGCCGGAGCTGAAACTCCGCGGCCGGGTGACTTCGTCACGGTGACAATCACTGAGGCTGCGGCCTTCCACCTGGTAGCCGACCCTGCAACAGCAAGTGATTACTTTTTGCGCCGCTCCCGTGCCGGCGATGCCTGGGATCGCTCGCAGGCTGATTCTTGCGGGGTCCCGGCAACAGGATCGGCGTCGGGCAAGACGGGTGTGTCATTGGGCATGCCAACGTTGCCTGTTCGCCAAGCTTAGGGCCTGAGGCAGGATCTCATGTCGTTCTCCCGTCCGGAACCTCCTCAGCCTGTCATCGCCGTTGTTGGTCCCACTGGGTCCGGTAAGTCGGATCTGGGCGTCAATCTCGCTCTGGCCTTGAACGGCGAGGTGATCAACGCCGACGCCTTGCAGTTCTACCGCGGCATGGATATCGGAACTGCCAAGATCACTGTGGAAGAGCGCAGGGGTGTGCCACACCATTTGCTGGACACCATGGACGTCACGCAGGAAGCCAGCGTGGCGGACTTCCAAGATGAATGCCGCGCAGCCATCCAGGACATCCATTCACGGGGAAAGCGCGCCATCATTGTAGGTGGATCCGGACTATATGTGCGGGCTGCGCTGGACGTGCTGGAATTCCCGGGCACTGATCCGGTGCTCCGCAGGCATCTGGAAGAAGAGTTCGAAACCAAGGGGCTTGGGCCGCTGAGAGCCCGCCTTGAGCAAGTTGATCCCGTCTCGGCTGCCCGCCTCGGAGACGCCCGGCGAGTGATCCGGGCCCTGGAAGTGCACGGCCTCACTGGTCGCCCTTTCAGCTCTTTCATGCCCCAGCGCGAGTATTACCAGCCGGCCCTCCAGATTGGATTGGCGGTGGATCGGGATCAGCTGCGGGAACGTCTGGCGCTAAGGGTGCATCGGATGGTGGAAGCAGGGCTCCAACAGGAAGTCCAACGACTCGACGCCGTCGGGTTGCGGAGTGGCAAGACAGCTTCGCGCGCTTTGGGTTACGCCCAATTCCTGAAGGTTCTGGACGGCGGGATGACTGCGGATGCCGCCGCCGAGGAAACCATCGTGGCTACCAGGCAGTTTGCACGGCGCCAGCTGACATGGTTTCGGGCGGATCCACGAATCACTTGGCTCGAGTGGCAGGATCCGGAGCTTCTGGCTAAGGCAGTCAAAGCAGCCAAGGCGGTTGCTGCAGCCAGCGCGCCCACGAGCTAAGCGCTGCAATTTCTGGCCATACAGCCGCGGCAGGTAGCCTAGATCCATGGATGAAACCGCCGCAGTTCCCGCCCCGCAGCCCGCAACTGCCGGTGCTCCAGTGCCAGCTTCCAGCCTCGCCGGCCTGGAGTTCTCCAAGGGGCACGGAACGGGCAATGACTTTGTCCTCATCGCTGATCCCGGTGACGCCCATGAGATCACCGCCGAGCACGTGGCGCAGTTGTGCGACCGCCACGTGGGCATCGGGGGTGACGGTCTCATCAGGGCAGTTCCTTCCCGTTTTCTCCCGGAAGGTCGTGTCGCCCTTGAGCAGGATCCCGAAGCGGAGTGGTTCATGGACTACCGCAACGGAGATGGTTCGCTCTCTGAAATGTGCGGCAACGGCGTACGCGTCTTCGTTCATTTCCTGATTGCGCAGGGCCTGGTGGACCTTGGCCCCGGTCAGACTCTCACCATCGGCACTCGTGGCGGCGTCAAAAAGGTTGTGAGGACAGCCAACGGTTATGCCGTGGATATGGGCCCATGGGAGTTCATCTTCCCCAAGGAAGCCACCAGCAAGGCCATGGATGCACTTGTCAGCGCCGACGGCCTGGAAGTGGCGCGGCCCGGCCTGTCAGTCAGCATGGGCAATCCCCATACGGTAGTTGCCCTTGCGGAACTCAGTGAGCTTTCAGCCACACAGTTGTTCAAGGCCCCCGTGGTGGATCCCAAGCCCGCAAATGGGACAAACGTGGAGTTCGTTGTTCCCGCGGAGCCACTGGTGGAAGACGGCATAGGAACCATCACCATGCGTGTTCACGAGCGTGGGGTGGGGGAGACACAATCCTGCGGCACCGGCGCGTGCGCTGCTGCCGTCGCGATTCGTCACTGGGCGGGTGAAACGGCTCCGAACGACTGGCACGTCAAGGTACCGGGCGGCGTCGTGGGTGTGAAGTTCTTCCCTGGCGCGGGGGGCCGCGAGCATGTAGAACTCAGCGGCCCGGCTGTCATCGTGGCTACTGGGACGCTTTCCTGACACGGATGATCCTGAACGTTTTGGACGTGCTTTCACGGGAGACCGTGTAGGAGCTGTCCAGCTCGGTGGCAAGCCATCTCTGCAAGGAGTCGGAGCCCAGATTCTTCTGAACAACCAACCAGGCGTTACCGCCCGGTGCCAGCCGAGGCAGCCATGTCAGCAGCAGCGTATGGAGTTCGTCCTTGCCGATGCGGATGGGCGGGTTGGACCAGATGGTGTCGAACTCGACGGCGGGGTTTACCTCGTGCGGAAGGCTGGCTGTGACGTTGGTAAGACCGAGCACCGCCGCATTCTCGTTGGTCAGCGTGATGCAACGCTCATTCACATCCACGGCATGGACGTGGGCATGGGGCGCCAGCAGCCCCAAGGTGAGGGCAATCGGGCCCCAGCCGCAGCCGATGTCCAAAAGGTGACCCTTCGGTGAGGGCGGTGGAACCTCGGAGAAAAGTACCGCCGTTCCTTTGTCCACGCCGTCGGGACTAAAGATGCCCGACGAGGTCTGCAGCTGACGTGTGGCTCCTGCGAGTTCCACTGTGAGTGGCTTGCGGATGAACGGTCCGGCCGGTTGGGCGGTGAAATAGTGTGCAGACTCCATAATTTGCCAGATTAGTTGGCTAACGTCGGCTTGGGAAACTGCCTCCTTCCACGGCGGGTTGACAACGGCTGCTAAAGTGGAACGCATGTTCTTGATCTTCGAGTAATCAGCCGAAACACACCTGAGTCATCAGGTGTAGCACGGTACCGCCCGCGACGCAGCCCGCTTGGCCATTCAACCAAGCCCGCCTTCCGCCCGGCAGGTCCCCCTGGCTCAGTCCCTAACTCCTCTGTTCGGAGCCGGACACTCTGAAGATTCAGCCCCACATCTTAGTGGAGCAGCCATACCATCCGGCTTAACCCGTAGGCAGGCAGAGCATCCTCACCTTGGCCAAAGGACCCTCCCCGCGGAGTCAATCACGCCACATCCCAGCAGTCCCTGCCACCGAAAGGCACCGACTGCCCAGTACACAGGAGGCCCTTTTGGCCGATGCCCGTCAGCCGAGCGCGAATAGCGCCCCATCGAGCACCAAACCGCACTATTCTGGAATTGCCGAACAGTCTAAGGAGACCATGACCACCCAGAAGCACTCCGGATCCGATTCCGACGCCCAGGACATGAGTCCTGAACAAATCCAGGCCGTCATCGACCGGATTCTTTCCAAGGATGTACCTGCGCAGGCATCCGACGACAACGACGCCAACAGTGTGTTCGGCAAGGCGCAGGCTATTTCCACGCTGGATCAAGAACACAGTATCTACGACGGCGACCAGGAAGATTTGGCTGAACGCCGCGCCCTTCGCCGTACCGCGGGACTGTCCACCGAACTTGAAGACGTCACGGAGGTCGAATACCGGCAGTTGCGCCTTGAGCGCGTTGTACTGGCCGGCCTGTGGACTGAGGGGACTCTTGCGGACGCTGAGAACTCCCTCCGCGAGCTGGCGGCACTTGCAGAGACGGCCGGATCCGAAGTGTTGGACGGGTTGGTTCAGCGCCGGCAGAAGCCGGACCCCGGGACCTTCCTTGGTTCCGGTAAGGCCCAGGAGCTTAAGGACATCGTCGCCGCCACGGGCGCCGACACCGTGGTGGTGGACACTGAGCTCGCGCCCTCGCAGCGACGTGGCCTTGAGGACATTGTGAAGGTCAAGGTAGTTGACCGCACCACGCTGATCCTGGATATCTTCGCCCAGCACGCCAAGAGCCGCGAAGGCAAGGCACAGGTGGAACTCGCACAGCTCGAGTACCTGCTCCCCAGGCTTCGTGGTTGGGGCGACTCCATGTCCCGCCAGGCCGGTGGCCAGGTGGGTGGAGCAGGCGCTGGAATGGGCTCGCGTGGTCCTGGTGAAACCAAAATCGAACTTGATCGGCGCCGAATCCGCACCCGTATGGCCAAATTGCGTCGCGAAATCGCTGCGATGAAGCCTGCGCGTGAGACCAAGCGAGCCAACCGTCGTCGTAATGCGGTTCCTTCTGTTGCGATCGCCGGGTACACGAACGCCGGCAAGTCGTCCCTGCTCAACCGCCTGACTGACGCAGGTGTCCTGGTGGAGAACGCCCTGTTTGCCACGCTGGATCCCACAGTTCGCAAGGCGCAGACCCCGGACGGCATCGGTTACACCCTCGCAGATACCGTTGGGTTCGTCCGTTCACTCCCAACCCAGCTCGTTGAAGCTTTCCGTTCCACGCTGGAGGAAGTTGCGGATGCGGACCTGATCCTCCACGTGGTGGATGCATCCCACCCCGACCCCGAAGGGCAGATTGCAGCGGTAAGGGCCGTCTTCACCGAGGTGGATGCCCGCAAGGTTCCCGAGATCATCGTCCTTAACAAGGTGGACGTCGCGGATCCCTTCGTGGTGGAGCGCCTCAAGCAGAAAGAACCCCGCCACGCTGTTGTGTCCACCCGCACGGGCCAAGGCATCGCGGAACTGCTGGAAGACATCAGCCGGTCCATTCCCCGGCCTGGCGTGCGCCTTGAACTGCTGATTCCCTACGATCGTGGGGAAATGATCAACAAGCTGCACAATTCCGACTCTGAAATCCTCAGCCTTGAGCATGAGGAGAACGGGACCCGCGTAGTTGTCATGGTGCGCGAAGGCCTGGCCGCCGAACTGGAGCCGTTCGTCAGTAATGGTTGAGAAGGTGGCGGCGGACGCCGTCGAGTCGGTGGGGGAGAAGACCACCCTCGAGCTGTTGGATCGGGCTGTCGCCGGAATGGGCGGACAAAGCCGTGCCGGCCAGCACGAAATGGCCAAGCATGTCACCCGGGCCATCGAGACCGGGGAGCATCTATTGGTCCAAGCGGGAACGGGAACAGGTAAGTCGTTGGCATACCTGATTCCGTTGATCGCCCATTCCATGGACAGCGATAAGCCGACCCTCGTGTCCACCGCCACCCTGGCACTCCAGACTCAAATCGTTGGCCGGGACCTTCCCCGGCTGCTGGAGACCATCAACCCTGCCCTTGAGCGCCCGGTCAATGTGGCGCTGGTCAAGGGCAGGGCAAATTATGTCTGCCTGCAGAAACTCGAGGGCGGGTTCCCCAGCGAAGAGCCTTCCGAAGGGCAGCTGTTCTCCCTTGGCGAGGACACCAGCGTGCCCCACTTTGCTGCCTCCATGGGCGGACCGCAATCCCAGCTGGGTAAGGAAGTGGTCCGTCTCCGGGAATGGGCTGAGAAAACCGTTACGGGAGACCGTGACGAACTCATGCCCGGCGTCACGGACAGGGCTTGGCGTCAGGTGTCCGTGACGTCCATGGAGTGCCTGGGAGCCCAGAAGTGCCCTATGGCAGAAGAGTGCTTCAGTGAGCTGGCGCGCTCCAGGGCGGGTGAGGCCGATGTCGTGGTCACCAACCACGCCATGCTGGCCGTCAGCGCCTTTGAAGGCCTGGCCGTGCTGCCTGAGTACGACGTCGTGGTGGTTGACGAGGCGCACGAACTTCAGGACCGTGTGACGGGCGCTGTTTCAGGCCAGTTGTCGGTGGCCATGGTTCATGCAGCGGCATCAAGTGCCCGCAAGCACACGGCCATTACAGTTGACGCGCTCAACGCCGCCGCGGAGCGGTTGGATATGGCCATCGCCGGGGTGCCCAACGGGCTGTTGCCCAATGGCCCCAACGACGAACAGCTCGATTGCCTGGACCAGTTGAGGGACGCGACGCGCGCTGCGCTCTCGGATTCGAAGACGGATTCATCAAACGCAGTCGACGGCGGAAGGCAGCTGGCGCGTTCACGGCTCATGCTGATCCTGGAATTGTGCGAACGCATGCTGGCCGCCAAGGAGAACCGGGAAGTGGTCTGGTTCTCCCGGAACAGCACGTTCGACCCCCAGCAGGGCTATTCGCAACCTGATGAGACTGCCCCGGCCTTGATCAACATCGCCCCGCTCAGCGTTGCCGGACGGCTTCGCGAAGGGCTCTTTGCCGGCCACACCGTGGTGCTGACCTCCGCCACTCTGGCCATCGGCTCAGCTTTCGAACCGGCAGCAGGCGGACTCGGCCTCATCGGCGACGGCGCCCCGAGCTGGACTGGGATTGACGTGGGATCGCCCTTTGACTATCCCAAACAGGGTGTCTTGTATGTGGCGAAGCATCTGCCCAAACCCGGTCGCGGTACTTCGCCCGAGGCGCTGGACGAATTGGAAGACCTCATCCGCGCGTCCGGCGGGGGAGCCTTGTGCCTCTTCTCCTCACGGCGTGCGGCCGAAGAAGCAGCCGATGCCATGCGGCTTCGGCTGGATGTGGATGTCCTCTGCCAAGGCGAATCCACCATGGCGGCCCTCGTAAAGCAATTCGCGGATGAGCCGGACACCTGTCTCTTCGGAACTATGTCACTGTGGCAGGGCGTAGACGTTCCCGGCGGCTCATGCCGCTTGGTGGTCATTGACCGCATTCCCTTCCCGCGGCCTGACGATCCCCTGATGACTGCACGCTCCCGGGCAGTGGCACAATCCGGTGGTAACGGCTTCATGGCGGTCTCAGCCACGCATGCTGCCATTCGACTGGCGCAGGGTGCGGGCCGCTTGATCCGTTCGACTGGCGACAAGGGAGTGGTCGCGGTGCTCGATTCGCGACTCTCGACGGAACGCTACGGAGGCTTCCTGCGTGCCGCGCTGCCGCCGTTCTGGGCAACGACGGACCGAGCAGTGGTACGTGGCGTTTTGGAGCGTCTGGGCTCGTCTAAAGCCCCGTAGGGCGCCTAAAGGGAGCGCAGTACAGAAACAACTTTACCCATGATGGTCGCTTGATCGCCCAGGATGGGTTCGTACTGGGTGTTCTGCGGGAGCAGCCATGTGTGGCCGTCCCGCTGCCGGAAGGTCTTCACGGTTGCTTCGTCATCCAGGAGGGCTGCCACGATGTCACCGTTGATGGCATCGTTCTGGCGGCGGACCACTACCCAGTCACCGTCACAGATGGCGGCATCAATCATGGAATCGCCGGCCACCTTCAGCATGAACAATTCGCCATGCCCCACAAGTTGCCGGGGGAGCGCGAGCACGTCTTCCACCGTCTGGTCAGCCAGAATGGGACCACCGGCGGCAATGCGGCCCACCAGCGGGACCATGGCGGTGTCGCTGGCACTGGCCAGCTCTGTTACAGCAAGGCCACCCGCACTGCGAAGGGTGGCAGGCGCTTCCACGCCCGGAATGGTGCCACCGTCCAGGGTCAGCGGCATCAGGACTTCCATGGCGCGGGGACGTTTGGGGTCCCTGCGGAGATATCCGAGCTTCTCCAATTGGGACAGCTGATGAGTGACGCTCGACAAACTGGCCAGACCAACGGTGTCACCGATCTCGCGCATGCTGGGCGGGTATCCGTTGTCATTGACGGATCGCTGGATGGTCTCCAGGATCTTTTTCTGCCGGACAGTCAGGCTCTTGGGACTCTTCTGAGGCTGCTGGCTCCGCAGGGGTGCCCCGCCGCCCGTGGCTTTCGCTGCCATGTTCGCCAATGCCTTTCCATTCCGCCCCGAAGCGAGCCCGGGGTTGTCGGGTCTGCAAAAAATGTCAGACCCTCCTGTTCCACTGAAACAGTGCTGTTTCTTCACTCAAACGTAGGGCAGGCACAGGCGTTTATCAAACATTTGTTCTAGCGAGTCTCGACACCGTTCGTTGATAAGTGCTAAAAATGTCATAGCAAGGTTCGAATATGTGTTCTATAAACCTGAAGCTGGCACTGGATGTTCGAACAAAGTGTTCGAACATTCAGAGTCAGATGAGGGGAACGCAAAGAATTGGCCGCCAAGCACCGGGCACCCCGGAACCTGGCAATAGCTCAGAAGGGCTCAGCTCATGTCCGCAATCACTACGTTCGCTGAATTCCGCACCACTCAGGCGCCCGCTCGCCTGCGTCTGACCCGGCGGGGACGGATTGTCTTCTTCGGCATCCCGGCAATGCTGTTGGTGGCGGCGCTGCTGACCCTCGCCGGTTTCATCAACTCCCCGGCCAAGGCGTCGGACTCCCAGTCCCAGTTGCGTCCGCCTGTTGCAGTCACGGTCACGGTCCAGCCGGGGCAGTCCCTTTGGGGCATCGCCGGCGCCGCCGCTCCGGAGCGGGACCCGCGTGATGTCATCGCGGAGATCATCCAGCTGAACGACCTCCGCGGCGGCCGCATTCTGCCCGGCCAGCAGCTGTTCGTCCCTGCAAACTGAGTCGTCCACCATCCGCAGGAGCCGATCGCCCGGCGTCACAGTTAGTCGGCAGTCCCGGCCGCCCCTTAAACTGTGTTGGTGAGTGACCAGCTTGAGCGACTTGACCGACTTCCCCTCCGGACCAATCTGCGTGGACTGAGCCCCTATGGCGCACCGCAGCTTGACGTCCCCATCCTGCTCAACGTCAACGAAAACACCCATGGCGTCCCGGCAGATGTCCAAGCCGCCATCACCGAGGCTGTCGCCGCTGCGGCCACAGGGCTGAACCGCTATCCGGATCGTGAGTTCACTGAACTACGTGAAGCCTTGGCCGAGTACCTTGGCCACGGTCTCTCTCCGGACAACATCTGGGCCGCCAACGGATCCAATGAAGTCCTGCAGCAAATCCTCCAGGCATTTGGTGGACCGGGACGCAAGGCGCTCGGTTTCCCGCCCACGTACTCCATGTACCCTCTCCTGGCTAGTGGCACGGACACAGAGTATGTCGGCGGTGTGCGTGCTGACGACTACGGGCTGGACGCCGAATCGGCCGCCGCGCAGGTTCGCGAAACGGGTGCCAACATCGTGTTCCTGTGCTCACCGAACAACCCAACCGGTACTGGGTTGAGCTTGGACGTTGTTGAGGCCGTCTACGAGGCCGGCGAAGCGAGCCAAGCCATTGTGATCGTGGACGAGGCCTATCACGAGTTCGCGCACGACAATACTCCGAGCGCTTTGACGTTGTTGCCCGGACGTGAACGGTTGATCGTCTCCCGCACCATGAGCAAAGCATTCGCCCTGGCAGGTGCCCGGCTCGGCTACATGGCGGCAGCTCCGGAAGTCACAGACGCCATCAGGCTGGTCCGCCTTCCGTACCACCTGTCTGCCGTCACGCAGGCGACGGCCCTGGCGGCGCTCAACCACCGCGAAGCCCTTATGGCCGACGTCGAGGACATCAAGGTACAGCGCGACCGGATTGTGACCGAGTTGCTGCGTATGGGCCTCAAGCCCGCGGCGTCCGACTCCAACTACGTCTTCTTTGGCGGGCTCGAGGAGCCGCACAAGATTTGGCAGGGCCTGCTCGAGGCGGGTGTGCTGATTCGCGACGTCGGCATCCCTGGGCACTTGCGTGTCACTGCCGGAACCGAACCGGAAACCACCGCCTTCCTTGAAGCCCTGGAGGCACTGCTGGACGACGCGCCGCCACCGCACGCCTAAACTTGTTCATAGACCCAACCCATCCTCCGTGTATAAGGACGTCCCAATGAGCGAAACCGGCGCCACGCCGACCGCTGCCCGCACCGCGCGCATGGAGCGCACCACCAGCGAGTCTTCAGTCCTGGTGGAGATCAACCTGGACGGTTCCGGTGTCTCGGACATCAGTACCTCGGTTCCCTTCTACGACCATATGCTGACGGCCCTGTGCAAGCATTCCCTGATCGACATGACGGTGAAGGCCACTGGCGATACACACATTGATGCGCACCACACAGTGGAAGATGTCGCCATCACCTTTGGTGAGGTCCTGCGGACGGCACTGGGCAACAAGGCCGGCATCCGTCGCTTCGGTGAAGCAACGGTTCCTTTGGACGAAGCCTTGGCGCACGCCGTCGTTGATGTTTCCGGACGTCCCTACCTGGTGCACGGTGGTGAGCCGGCCGGGCAGGAGTACCACCTGATCGGTGGACACTTCACGGGCTCGTTGACACGCCACGTTTTTGAAGCCATCACGCTGCACGCCGGGATCTGCCTGCACATGAATGTCCTTGCCGGCCGCGACCCGCACCACATCGTCGAGGCCCAGTTCAAGGCCTTTGCACGCGCGCTGCGCGCAGCCCTCGAGTCCGATCCCCGTGTGGAGGGCATCCCGTCCACCAAGGGAGCACTGTGAGCGGCCAGGTTCTGAAGAACGGAGCAGTGGCTGACGCGACTGCCTCGGTGAAGCCGGAGTCGCCGGAAGGCAAGCCCACCGTAACTGTGCTGGACTACGGATCGGGCAACGTACGGTCTGCTGTCCGGGCGCTGGAGCGCGCCGGCGCCCACGTGGTTCTGAGCTCCAAGCCTGAGGATGTGCTCAACGCCGATGGACTCGTGGTGCCCGGCGTGGGTGCCTACGAGACGGTGATGAAGGAGCTCAAGTCCGTCGATGCCATCCGCATGATCGGACGCCGGGTTGCTGGTGGCCGACCTGTGCTGGCCATCTGCGTCGGCTTGCAGGTCCTCTTCGAAGCCGGTGTAGAGCACGGCACCGAATCCGAGGGTATGGCTGAGTGGCCGGGCAAGGTTGAACTCCTTCCCGCTCCCGTAGTGCCGCACATGGGCTGGAACACCGTGGACGTGCCGGAGGGCTCCAAGCTGTTCGCCGGCGTCGAACAGGAACGTTTCTACTTTGTGCACTCCTACGGTGTCCAGGAATGGAACTTCGACGTCGTTCAGCCCCGCATGGCTCCTCCCATGGTCACGTGGTCCGAACACGGTGCACGCTTCATTGCCGCCGTCGAGAACGGCCCGCTCTGTGCTACGCAATTCCACCCGGAGAAGTCAGGCGATGCCGGAGCCCGGCTCCTGCGAAACTGGGTGGACAGCCTCCGTAGGCCCGCTCCGGAAGCATCCGGAAGCGATACCGCCTAGATGTGGGGGTCGGTATTGCTGATGGCCCTCGCCGGCCTGCTGATAGGCGGGGGCATCTCCTTCCACCAGCAGAAAAAACCACGCTGGGTTTCCATTTGTTTCTATGTGCTGGCCGGGATGTCCCTGCTGGCCGCCTATCTCCTGACGCTGGGTACCTGAACCAGTCGCTCAATAACCGCGTCACTTTCGAACTCCAAGGACACACATGACCACCTCCGCCCAGTCCGTTCTGGAACTCCTGCCCGCCGTCGACATCGTTGACGGCCAGGCAGTCCGCCTCCTGCAGGGAGAAGCCGGCTCGGAAACCAGCTACGGTACACCGCTGGAAGCAGCCTTGAACTGGCAGAACGCCGGTGCCGAATGGGTGCACATGGTGGACCTCGACGCCGCTTTCGGCCGTGGAAACAACGCCGCGCTGATCAGCGAGGTCGTGTCGCAGCTCAACGTCAAGGTGGAACTCTCCGGCGGTTTGCGGGACGACGAATCCCTTGAGCGTGCCCTGGAGCTGGGCGTCGCGCGCGTGAACCTTGGAACGGCAGCGCTGGAGAATCCGGAGTGGACCCGAAAGGCAATCGACCGCTTCGGTGACAAGATCGCCGTCGGCCTTGACGTCCGCGGGACAACTCTTGCCGGACGGGGTTGGACCAAGGAGGGCGGTGACCTGTGGGAGGTTCTGGCACGCCTTGAGGACGCAGGGTGCGCCCGCTACGTTGTCACGGACGTCACTAAGGACGGAACCCTTCAGGGCCCGAACGTGGAGCTCCTTCGCCAGATGGTGGAGAAGACCGGCAAGCCCGTTGTCGCTTCAGGCGGTATCTCCAGCCTGGAGGACCTGCGCGTCCTGCGCGAACTGGTACCGCTGGGCGTTGAAGGCGCGATCGTCGGCAAGGCTCTCTACGCCGGTGCCTTCACGCTGCCCGAAGCGCTGGACGTTGCCGGCCGCCGCTGATGCCCCACAACGCAGGACATCAGCACGACGCCGGACATCAGCACGACGCCGGACATCAGCACGATCAGGGCGAGGCAAGGCGTGAGCTTCCCGGCCACATCGCGGCCGCCTTGGCCGGTGCCGGGGGAGCTACCGACTCTGCCGGCCAGCCCTGGGCCGGAAGGAGCCTCAGTGGTGACGACGCCAAAATCCACAACTTTGAGGACGACGACGGCTCGGCGGACGCCGATTATGTAGCCGCCATCGCGGCATTGATCAACGGAACCGGCAGCGAGGCAGACGTAGTTGCCTCCTTGGCGACCGCCAGGGTTTTCGTTCCCGTAGTTGCCCAGCTGGCTGAGGAAGCAGAAGGCGTCGATGGCCTCCATGCTGACAAGCAGGCCGACATGGCTTTGATCACACTCAAGGCCCCCGATGGACGCATGGCCATGCCGGTCTTCACGTCGGCAGCTGCCCTCGAGGCATGGCATTCGGAGGCGCGCCCGGTGGCCGTATACGCTGCGCGAGCAGCGCTTTCTGCAGTATCCGAGGGCGCGCAGCTGTTGGTGATGGACCCAGGCTCCGACTTCGCATTTGTTGTGCGACGCCCGGCGATGTGGGCCCTCGCCCAGCAGAAGGACTGGACGCCGTCATACCTTGATGATCAACTGGAGACTGCTCTCGTTTCAACGGTCTCGGCATTTCGGACCGTTCGTCGCTTGGAGACGCAACCCGGTGGCGGTGTTGCGTCCCTGACGGCCGACGGTCGTCAGGTACCTGGCGGCGGTGCAGGGCCGGAACTGCGTGTGGTGCTCTTCCTCGAAGATGGACTCGACGCTGTGGCTGTGCAGGCGCTCCTTGCCCAACTGAACGATGCGTGGGCACGGATGGATTCCTTTGCCGAGGGCGTTGATTCCATGGAAGTAAAACTGCAGCGCGCAGCACAGGAGCCCGCGCAGCATTAATGGCAGTGCCGGTTCCCGGGGCTGCCCTGGGGAACAAGAGGATTTAGCCAGTGAACTTCGCTCTCTACAAGGAGATGCTGTCCATCCGCCCCGTTCGGCGTCTGCTGGTAGTGGGCATGATTGCGCGCATTCCACACTCTGCGGCGGGCGTGCTCCTCACTCTGCACATCGTGCTGACCCTGGGCCAGGGCTACGCCGCGGCCGGTGCAGCAGCGGCCGTCATGACCATCGGCATTGCGCTAGGTGCACCCTGGCGTGGTCGCCGGGTGGACATGGTGGGACTGAGGAAGGCCCTGATCCCTTCGGTTGTGTCCGAAACGGTGATCTGGTCGATAGTCCCGCACGTTTCGTATGAGTGGCTGCTGCCATTGGTGTTTGTCGGCGGTCTTTTCACGCTGCCAATCTTCAGTGTTGTCCGCCAGTCGCTGGGCGTCATGGTGGATGGCGAGCAGCGGCGATCGGCCTTTGCCCTCGATTCCATCGCCACCGAGCTGGTTTTCATGATCGGCCCGGCTGTCGGCGCCATTGTTGCCACCAGCGGCTTCTCGGCGATCGGACTGACGGCAGTGGGCATTTCGGTATCCGTGGCCGGGCTGTTCCTTATGTGGTTCAATCCGCCCACTCGGAGCGAAGTGGTCTGTACACCGCAGGAGACCGCGGACAGGGCGGCGGCTGATCTCGCTGCTGCGGAGGCTGCCATGGTGGCGTCAGCGCCTGCCCACGTCCAGGAGGCGGCCTCGGAAATGGCCTCGGCAACCTCGCGCACAGCAGCCCTCCGGAGCCGCGTCGCCAGGAACTTCACCTGGTTTTCGGTTTCCGTTGCTGCACTCTTCGCAGTAGCCGCGGGATCGGGCATGGTGCTCAGTGGTTCCGATGTCAGCATCGTCGGGCTGTTGGAAAGGGGCGGACACGAGAATGAAATTGGCATCGTGTTCTTCTTCTGGTGCGCAGCGTCCGTGGTCGGTGGACTCATTTACGGGTCAATGAAGCGGACCATTTCGCCTATGCTCCTCCTGCTGGGCATGGCCGCCCTCACCATTCCGATGGGCTTTGCCCAAGACACCTGGACCCTCGCGTTCCTCTCGCTCCTGCCTGGCCTGTTGTGCGCCCCGGTTTTGTCGGCGTCGTCCGAAAAGGTGGCTGACCTTGTGGACGAGGAGCGCCGGGGTGAAGCGATGGGCTGGTACGGCTCGGCACTGACCGCAGGCGTTGCATTGGGCGCGCCTCTGGCCGGGGTTTTCATCGACACCGTGGGTCCGTCGGGTGGCTTTGCCGCCGTCGGGGTCGCCGGCGTCGCTCTCTGCGCTATTGGACTCGTCCTTACGTCCTTGCGTCGCCGGGCAGCCCGCGTGTGAAAACCTAAAAACCTGAAACTACACAATCGACGACGGCGGGCCGACCACATGTGGTCGACCCGCCGTCGTCGATTATTGCGGAAGTTGGGGCTAGTTCACCGGTCCGGTGAACTTTTCGCCCGGGCCCTTGCCCGGGGCGTCAGGAATGAGGGAAGCTTCGCGGAATGCCAGTTGCAGGGAACGCAAGCCGTCGCGCAATGGGCCGGCGTGCTGTGAACCGATTTCCGGGGCGGCTGCTGAGACCAGGCCGGCGAGGGCCGTGATGAGCTTGCGGGCTTCGTCCAAGTCCTTGAGGTCCTCGGCATTGGGGTCATCAGCCAGGCCGACTTTGACGGCTGCCGCACTCATGAGGTGAACGGCGCCGGTAGTTATAACTTCAACGGCGGGAACTTCTGCGATGTCGCGGATCTGCTGGGACACCCCGGCGTCCACGGCGGGGGAGGCGTCTTCGCCATAGGCGTTACGGGAATTGCTGTCTTCAGTGCTCATACTGGTAAGCTTGTCACAGACCGACTGGAAGTCGTTATTCACAGTCAACATCTGCAGTTCTTGCTCCCGCCCTCCGCAATGTGCGCTTGGCGGGTTGTTTCTGTAGAATTGACTTTCAGTTTGCAAGCGGAGTTCTCTCCCACCCGCGTCAGCCGTTCCCCTTGGGGACAGGATCCCTTTTCGGGACAAGAGGTTGCCGGGTACCTGGTCGGACACTGTTGGAGGCGTTGCCTCCGGGGGTGCGTACTTCCCATGAGGGAGTGCAGCCGATCTTCGAGGCCTTCGATTGCACCAGCAATTGGGGGCCTTCTCTATTTGCCGGTGACATCACCACAACCACAGGAGCTTTAACATTAGCGAGCCAAGAATCAATGAGCGTATCCGCGTCCCCGAGGTGCGGTTGGTCGGTCCTGCCGGCGAACAGGTAGGAATTGTCCGCATCGAGGACGCCCTGCGTCTTGCTGCCGAATCCGATCTCGATCTCGTTGAAGTTGCCCCGCAGGCTAAGCCTCCTGTTTGCAAGTTGATGGACTTCGGCAAGTACAAGTACGAAGCCGCCGTCAAGGCCCGCGAGGCCCGCAAGAACCAAACCAACACGGTTCTGAAGGAAATTCGCTTTCGCCTTAAAATCGACAAGCACGATTACGAAACCAAGCGCGGACACGCACTTCGGTTCCTGGGCGCCGGCGACAAAGTCAAGGCCATGATCCAGTTCCGCGGCCGTGAGCAGCAGCGTCCCGAGATGGGCATCCGCCTGCTGCAGCGTTTCGCCGAAGACGTTGCCGAGGTTGGCATCATCGAGTCCAGCCCGCGTATCGATGGCCGCAACATGGTCATGGTGATCGGACCGCTGAAGAACAAAGCTGAAGCCAAGGCCGAAGCCCGTCGCGCTACGCAGCGCGCTGAAGCCAAGGCGCAGAATGAGGCCAAGGCATCGGGGCGAGTAGACACCACGGGCGAGCAGGCTCCGCTGACGCAGAGCCTCGCCGACCTTCTTCCCGAGGGCTTCAAGGTCACCGAGGAGGAAACCAAGCAGGAAGCTGTCGAAGCACCCGAGGCCCAGGCAACGGTTGCTGAGGAAACTCCCGCTGTTGAGGAAGTTCCGGTTGCTGAGGAAGCTCCCGCTGTTGAGGAAGCTCCTGTTGTTGAAGAAGCTCCCGCTCCGGTTGTTGAAAAAGCACCCGTGGTCGAGGCTCCTGCAGCCAAGGCAGCTCCGGCCAAGGCGGCGCCTGCACCCGTGAAGGCTGCACCGGCCGCCAAGGCAGCACCGGCAGAAGCGGCCCCAAAGCCAGCTGTTCCGGCAGCTGCCCCGAAGCCTGCAGTTCCTTCGGCTCCGAAGCCCGTCGCCAAGCCGGCAGCTCCCAAGCCAGCAGCTCGGCCCGCAGCCCCCAAAGCTGCACCGAAGCCTGCATCACGTAAGACCAACTAGTTCTACGCCGCGGAGGCCCCGCCTCCATCGGCAAGCAACCAGCACGCCGGCCCTTGTAGGCCGGCTGCGCGAAAGAATCGCGGACTCGTCCGTGGATACGTAAGGAGATCGGTTCCCATGCCGAAGATGAAGACCCACAGCGGTGCTAAGAAGCGCTTCAAGCTGACCGGTACCGGCAAGCTGAAGCGTCAGCAGGCTAACCGTCGTCACTACCTGGAGCACAAGTCCTCCAGGCTGACCCGTCGCCTCGCCGGTGACAAGCTCGTCTTCAAGGGCGATGCCAAGGTCATCAAGAAGATGCTCGGCGTCTAAGTTCCAAGTTCTTTGGTTACTGCCATCCGGCAGGGACCGACTACACCAAAAGCCTTCTCAGGCCGGCCGGGTTACCGGCAGTAGCAGCTTGGGATAAAGATTTCTGAAGGAGTACGCACGTGGCACGTGTGAAGCGGGCGGTAAACGCCCACAAGAAGCGCCGGGTTGTCCTCGAACGCGCAAAGGGTTACCGCGGACAGCGTTCGCGCCTGTACCGTAAGGCCAAAGAGCAGCTGCTGCACTCGTTTGTGTACAGCTACGGCGACCGCCGCAAGAAGAAGGGTGACTTCCGTCGCCTCTGGATCCAGCGCATCAATGCTGCATCCCGCGCCAATGGCCTCACCTACAACCGCTTGATCCAGGGCCTGAAGGCCGCTGAGGTTGAGGTTGACCGCCGCATGCTGGCCGAGCTGGCTGTCTCTGACGCCAACGCTTTCGCGGCCCTGGTGAACATTGCCAAGGCTGCACTTCCGGCTGACACCTCCGCGCCGGCCGCTGCTGCTGCTGCTCCCAAGGCTGCCAAGGTTGCTCCGGCTGCTGCCACCGCAACGGCGGTCAAGGCTGTCGTTTCCGAGAAGCCGGCCATCGACGGCGCAGTTGCTGCTGACGGCGACGAGGCCCCGGAAGGCTACGCCATCAAGGGCAACGCCGAGTCCAAGAAGTACCACGTTCCGGGTTCCACCTGGTACAACACCACTGCCGCTGAGTACTGGTTCTCCACCGTTGAGGCTGCAAAGGCTGCCGGCTTTGAGCCTGCAGGTGGCGAAGCCCGCCAGCAGATCAAGAACTAGTCGCAACTGCCACTAAAGTTCTTTATATGAACGAAACCGGGCGCCCGCAAGACTTTCCGATGACCAACCCCCGAGCTGATCGGGTGAGGGACGTCGCCAAGCTTGCCGGGCGCCCGGCGCGTTTAAAACGCGGACGTTTCCTGGCTGAGGGTCCGCAGGCGGTGCGTGAGGCTTTGATCCTGCACCGTGAGCGCACCGCGGCCGGAGGTCCCGCCGTCGTGCATGAAGTTTTTGCCAGCGAAGCGTGTCTGGAGCGCCTCCCTGAGCTTGCCGACCTGGCGCGGGAAACGCAGCTCCGGCTTGCAAATGACGACGTCCTTTCCGCCATGGCGGACACCGTCAATCCGCAGGGGATCGTGGCCGTATGTAGTTTTGTTGATGTCAGCCTTGAGTCAGTGCTCGACGCCGGTCCACGCCTGATCGCTGTCATGTGCCAGGTGCGCGATCCCGGCAACGCCGGGACTGTTCTCCGTGCTGCCGATGCTGCCGGCGCCGACGCGGTTGTCCTTACTGGTTCGAGCGTGGACATCTACAACCCCAAGGCTGTCCGTTCGACGGCTGGCTCGCTTTTCCATTTGCCGGTTGTGCTGGGTGCCGATGTTGAGGAGTTGGTGGCACGCTGCCGCGATCGCGGTATCGGCGTCTTGGCTGCGGACGGATATGGAACCGTCAACTTGGACAAACTGCAAGACGAGAATGCGGCGCGGAGACTTGGGAATGAATCTGTAGCATCTGACTACGCGCTTGAGTCACCTACGGCTTGGCTGTTCGGCAACGAAGCACAGGGTTTGTCGGAGTCGGAGCTTGCGCTGGCTGACCATCGGGTGGCGGTTCCGGTGTATGGGGCAGCCGAAAGCCTGAACCTGGGTACTGCCGCCACGGTATGTCTTTACGCCAGCGCGCGTTCCCAGCAGGGCGCCCGACTGGAGAATGTGTAGACACGACATAGAGCGTCGAAGGCGGTCTTCCGGCTATCCCGCGCTCTTTAGTCGGGATCAGAAAGACAGCGGCTTTTTTCGCTCCAGCAGACCACTGACCAGAGCCACTCCGAGGCCCAGGACGGCAAGGACCGCGCCAACCAGTGCGGGAGCCACGTATCCCCAACCCCAGGCAATAACAGTGCCGCCCAGGAAGGCGCCCAGCGCGTTGGCGATGTTCAGGGCGGAGTGGTTCAGTGAGGATGCCAGCGACGCAGCGCCCGGTGCGGCGTCCAGGAGGCGGGTTTGCAACGCGGGAGTGAGCATGGAGCCCACACCGCCCACCACGAACGCCATGATGAAGGCAGCCCACGCCCAGTGCGCAGCAATGGCGTAGACCACCAGGGCCACGGCGATTCCCGGCATTACCCAGTAGATGGTCCCCATCACGGACTTGTCGGCCAGGCGTCCACCTAAGATGTTGCCCACCACCATGCCAAGTCCGTAGAGGGCAACAACGGCGGGGATCAGGTTCTCCGGTATGCCGGCCACAGAGGTCATGGTGTGTGCAATGTAGGTGTAAACGGCAAAGAAGCCGCCAAACCCGATGATGCCGATCAGGAGCGCCAGCCAAACCTGGAGCCGTTTGAGGGCTCCAAGTTCGCGTCGGATGCTGGCCTCGGGGTGGGCTGCTTCGAAGGGGACGAACTTCCACACCATGGTGACGGTAAGCAATCCGATGGCGCCCACAATGACGAAGAGGAGCCGCCACCCGAAGGTCTGCCCAACCCACGTGGCCAAAGGAACCCCGATGACGTTGGAGACCGTGAGCCCTGCCATCACCATGGAGATTGCCCAGCCCCGTTTGGTAGGGGCGACGAGTCCTGCTGCGATGACGGCTGCCACTCCGAAGAAGGCTCCGTGGGGAAGTCCGGAAGCAAAACGGGAGAGGAGCATTAATCCGTAATCCGGTGCGATGAAGGACGTCAGGTTCGCCAACGACAGGAACAGCATGAGTCCCAGGGCAAGATGCTTTCTGGGAAGCTTTGCCCCGAACGCAGCGAAGAGGGGAGCACCGATAACGACGCCCAAGGCGTACGCCGAGATGAGGTTGCCTGCCTCGGGGGTGCTGATGCCCAGCCCCTCCTCGATTTCCTTCAGCAGGCCCATCATGGCGAATTCGGTGGTACCGATGGCGAACCCGCCCATGGCCAAGGCCAGGATGGCCAAGCCAAGGTGTTTCCTTGCTGCTTTGGCGGTGGCGGGTGTGGACACGGTGGTAGTCATAAGCCTGCTTCTTGAGGGCGCCTTGTGGGCTGGGGGAACCTGGAGAAAATCCGATAATAAGTTTAGTCCGGGGCCCCGCGACTTGTCGCAGCTATGTGACGATGCCCATTCATCGGCCCCCATAGACTGTTTCGGTGACTGTACTGATTAACGTCGTGGGCGCCGCCGTCGTCGACTCCTTGGAAGCCCCCACCCGCCTTCTCGTTGCACGGCGTACTGCGCCGCCCCAATTTGCGGGCATGTGGGAATTTCCGGGCGGCAAGGTGGAAGCCGGTGAGACCGCGGAGGCTGCCCTGCACCGTGAACTCCGGGAAGAACTGGGCATTGAAGTGCAGCTCGGGCCGGAGCTGGACTCGGGCGCCATCGCAGGATGGATGCTCAATGACCGCGCCTCCATGCGTGTGTGGTTCGCCGAACTGACGTCGGGAGAGCCGCGGCCGCTGGAGGATCACGACGAATTGCGTTGGGTGTCATTGGCGGACCGTGACGAAGCTCTCAGCCTTCCGTGGATTCCGGCAGACCTTCCGATAGTCCGGGCGTTGATTAGCCGGGTAGGCGCTCCCGCCTGAGAACCGGGCGCTTGGAGGGAAGAGATGACCGCTTACCGTAGCCGGTGGCATTCAACCTAGAAAAGCGTCTGTTGTCCAGGAAGGGGAACGGAGGCGTCCACGGTGGCGGCCGCCGACCCAGTGACAGTGCGAGCATTCCGGTGGCTGAATCCGGATGTTCCGGTGAAGCCATACTTCGCCTTGAAGTAGGTGATCCTGCCGGTGAGCCAGGCACGGTACTCCTTGGAAGCATAGGAGCCTTGTCCATAGAGCCGCCGGTACTTGCCCACCAACTCCGGGTGTTCGGTTGCCAGCCATTTCATGTACCACTCACGGGTTCCGGGCTTAAGATACAGGGCGCCGGCGGTGACTCCTGTGGCGCCCGCCTTGGTCAGTTCCGCGAACAGGGAATCGAGGGCCTCGTCCGAATCCGTTAACCACGGCAGGATGGGCATGGCCATGACGCCGCACCCCAGTCCGGCGTCGCGGAGTCGGGCTATGAGCTTGAGGCGGGCCTTGGGTGAAGGGGTGCCAGGCTCTATGAGTTCCGCGAGGTCCTGATTGGTCATTGCCAGCGAGATGCCAAGGTCCACGGGGACCTGGGTGGCGGCGTGCTTGAGCAGGGGAATGTCCCTGGCCAGCAGCGTGCCCTTGGTCAAGATGGAGAAAGGCGTGCCGGAATCTGCGAGGGCCCGGATGATTCCGGGCATGAGCATATAGCGGCCCTCTGCGCGTTGATAGGGATCCGTGTTGGTACCGAGGGCGACTTGGGGCCGTTCCCAAGAAGGCTTGGCCAGTTCCCTTCGGAGAACTTCGGCGGCATTGATCTTGACCACCACTTGCGAATCGAAGTCCCGCCCGGCGTCGAACTCCAAATATGTGTGGCTCTTACGGGCGAAACAGTACACGCAGGCATGGCTGCATCCGCGATACGGGTTCACCGTCCACTCAAAGGGCATGTTCGAACCGGAAGGCACCTTGTTGAGCACTGACTTTGCGGTGACCTCATGGAAGGTGACTCCGGAGAATTCGGGTGTCGAGATGGAACGCACAAGCCCGGCCAGTGGCAGCAAGGCATCCGAGGCCGGGGCAGGGCCCGGAGCCTCGACACCACTGGTTTCTGACGCCGGTCCACGTGTAGGTGAAAGTGCTTGTGCGTCCCATCTCATGGACTCCATTCGAATGTATGTTCGAACGAATGTCAAGGCCGCGGAAGGCAAGCCCGGGATAGCCGGGGCGGGAGCATTGCTAAGGTTGGGCCATGATTCTGCTGACTGGATTCGAACCCTTTGGCGAGGACGATGCGAATCCTTCGTGGCTTGCAGCGCGGCGGGCGGCAGAGTTGCTCGGCGCAGAAGGCATCGCCGTTGAAGCCGTGCAACTGCCGTGCGTCTTTGGTGAGTCGGGGACCGTCCTCACCGACGCCATAGCCAGCCTGAACCCGGACGTAGTTCTCTGTGCCGGCCTGGCGGGAGGCCGTGGACGGATCTCCTTGGAACGCGTCGCCATCAATTGCGATGACGCCCGAATACCGGACAACAAAGGCCAGCGGCCCATCGATGAGGAAGTCATCCCGGGCGGGCCTGCAGCCTACTTCTCAAGCTTGCCCATTAAAGCCGCGCTCAGAGCCCTCCAAATCGCGGGAATCAAGGGAGAGGTCTCGCAGTCCGCGGGCACCTACGTGTGCAACCACGTTTTTTATGCTTTGATGCATGGCCTCGCATCCAAGCCGGGTACACGTGGCGGATTCGTCCATGTTCCCTATTCGCCGGAACAGTTGCCGGAAGGCAGCCCAACTCCGTCCATGCCTTTGGAATCGATGGCTGAGGGTCTTGCCGTCATTGCCCGGACGGCGCTGCACACACCGGCAGACGTGAAAATGTCGGCCGGAGGCATCCGCTAAACCAGTTCCCATTCCACCTTGATACTGGCTGAGACTGATGACTCTCCGGCTTCCACGGGCATGGCTTCTGCACTGAAGGAAGCCCGCACCATTCCGCCCAAAGGAATGGGTCCGCCATGCAGAGGCTCCTGGGACATGGACACCACCTGGCCAAGCCGCGCGGAAGCCAGTGACGCGTACTGTTCGGCTCGGGCCAAGGCATCCTGCCACGCGGCCTCCTGTGCCTGGGCTGCGACCGAGGAGGCATCCGCAAAGCCTTGTTCGATTCCGTTGATCCGGATGTCATCTCCACCGGCCGCAACTGCGGCGGCAATAGCAGCCGGAGCATCCGCCTGGGAACGGATGCCCACCTGCAGGTTCGTGGACGCCACGTACGCAGTCACCTTCTGCCCTTGTCCTTCCACCCAGACCAGATCGGCACGAAGGTTCAATCCGCTGGTTCGAAGGTCTACGTTCGAAACACCTGCTGAACGCAGACTGGCTGCGACAGCGCCAGCCGCTTTGCCGGCGTCGTCATAGGCCTTCGCGGCAGTGTCCCGACGCGTCTCCACGCCAAGCGTCAATGTCACCAGATCGGGGACGGCCTTTGCGCTCGCGGTCCCGGTAACGGTAATGGTTCGGTTCATGCTCAGGCCTCGATTCCCTTGCCTGCAGGGCCGTCCTGCCGGCGGTGGTGGTTGTCCATGTAGCCGCCGGCCACGAGGCCGGCCTGCCGTTCGAAGAAGTTACGCGAAGCCGGGTTCCCGCTGCGAAGCATGGACCAGCCGGCAGCGACGCTGTAGAGGGCAAGGAAAGGAAGCCCCAGGCAGTACGCGTACTGAGTGCTGTGCCGCTCCTCATGCCCCAAGAGCACCGTGTTGGTTCCGGCCACACCATGCGGCGCCCGGTACAGGACTACGTTCCCCACCGTAAACGCACCTGCGTGGGGGAGCTTCCAGTTGTACCCGGCAGCGATCAGAAGCCCCCGCGGGCCATGGGACACGGTGGAACGGGACACGGCTGCTACCGCCAGCCCCAGCGGGGTGGACAGGTTCAGGACGTTTGCGATCTGCCGTAAGCGTTGCGCCGGAGTCATGATGCCATGCTAGCGCCGTAGTGCCTGCCGCGGCGTTGGCAGCGATACGCTGTTCGAGCACCCGCACGTGTCAAAACAAGAAAATTGGGGGACGAGGGAAATGAAGGCGAAACGGGCCTTGGGCGGCGTCGGTTTACTGATCGCACTCATGCTGGCATTGACGGGTTCCGTCAAGCTCAACATGTCCGTGACGGTCAACAATGAAAAGAGCGTGGACTACGAGGTTGTCTACGCCATCCAAAAATCCGTGCTGGGCGAGAAGTCTTTCGACGAATTCATGGAGTCGAACGGTAGCGGAAGTCGGCAGATGGACATCCCCGATGGTGCGACCGTGGTGGACTACGAGGACGAGAAGTACAAAGGCAAGCGGATTACAGCCGCCAACCTGGACCCTGCAAAGCTCGCTGAATCGTCCAGCTCCGAGAGCCCCTTCGAACTGAAGAAAGAAGGGGACTTCTACGTCATCTCCATGGGTGGAGTGACCGGTGCTGAAAACGGTGACGCATCGTCGTCGGCCATGGCGAAGTCGATGTTCGACGAAGCCTCCGTAAAGTTCACCTTCCCGGGAAAGGTGGTGGAAGCCAAGGGCGCAACTGTCGACGGCAATTCGGCCACCTTCGACATGCTTTCTGTCAACGAGTCGGTAGTCCAGGCCAAGGCCGAGGCCAACGCGGGAATTCCGATGTGGATCATCTGGATACTCGTCACAGTCCTCGTCGTTGCCGCCGCCCTGATTCTGCTGTTTGTGCTGCTGCGCAAGAAGGCAGCCCGGCAAGCGCCGGCGTTCGCAGCTGCGACCCCATACGGGCAGCCGGGTTTCGCGCCCCAGACAGGGCAGGCGGGTTACGCTCCGCAACAGCCGGCCTACGACCCGCAGCAACCACACGCGCAGCAGCAGCCGCCCTACTCGCCGCAGCCCCCGGTTCAGCAACCGGGGCAAGCGCGCGACGAGCGCCTGTGAGGTTCAACTAGACTGAAGGGTAGTGCCTGCCGTCCGCGGCGAGCACTACCCTTTTCGTTTTGCAGGTCCGCCTTGCCGGGCCGCTCCCTACTCGTAGCTAAGAACAGTAGATGACTGACACTTTGCCAGGCGCTGCCATCCCGAATCCGCTGGATGAAGCCGCCATCACCGCTGCCGTCGAGGACGCCATTGCCGCCATTTCGGCTGCGTCCTCCCTCGAAGAACTCAAGGCTGTGCGCCTCACCCACACCGGTGAGAAGTCGCCTCTGAGCCTGGCTAACCGTGTAATCGGTGGCTTGGCCAAGGAGCACAAGGCTGCCGCAGGCAAGCTCATGGGTTCCTCCCGTGGCCGGGTCAACAAGGCGCTCGCAGCCCGGACCGAAGTTCTCGAGGCCGAGAATGACGCCCGCATCCTGGTCGAAGAAACCGTTGATGTTACGTCCGCTCCGCGTCGTCGTCGCGCCGGTGCCCGCCACCCGCTGTCCACGTTGCAGGACCGCGTCTCGGACATCTTTGTTGGCATGGGCTGGGAAATCGCCGAAGGCCCGGAGGTGGAGTCCGAGTGGTTCAATTTCGATGCCCTTAACTTCAAGCCGGATCACCCGGCACGCGAAATGCAGGACACGTTCTTTGTGGAGCCCCCGGAAGCGCACCTGCTCATGCGCACGCACACGTCCCCGGTGCAAGTCCGTTCCATGCTTGAACGCGAAGTGCCCATCTATGTGCTGTGCCCCGGCAAGGTCTTCCGCACGGATGAACTGGACGCTACGCACACTCCTGTCTTCCACCAGTTCGAGGGACTGGCGATCGACAAGAACCTGAGTATGGCGGACCTTCGTGGCACGTTGGAGCACTTCGCCCGCCAGATGTTCGGCGACGAAGCTTCCATTCGCCTGCGCCCCAACTACTTCCCGTTCACGGAGCCTTCCGCCGAACTGGACATCTGGCACCCGGGTGCCAAGGGTGGTCCCCGCTGGATTGAATGGGGCGGCTGCGGCATGGTCAACCCCAACGTTTTGCGGGCAGCCGGTATCGATCCGGACATCTATTCAGGTTTTGCCTTCGGCATGGGCATTGAGCGCACGCTCATGTTCCGCAACGAGGTTGGCGACATGCGCGACATGATCGAAGGCGACGTACGTTTCAGCGAGCACTTCGGGATGGAGATCTAACAGTGCGTATCCCACTTTCCTGGCTGCGCGAATTCGCGCAGGTTCCGGCCGATGCAACGGCCGAAGACGTCATGGCTGACCTGGTCAAGGTTGGCTTTGAAGAAGAAGCAGTCCACCGTCCCACGGATGAGTTGACGGGTCCCGTTGTGGTTGGCCAGGTGTTGAGCCTGGTCAAGGAACCGCAGACGAATGGGAAGACCATCAACTGGTGCCAGGTCCGAGTTGTTCCCGAGGGACAGGAGCAGACCCTCACCGGAAAGGGCATTGATCCTTCCGGCGTGCAGGGCATCATTTGCGGTGCCCACAACTTTGTTGAGGGCGACAAAGTAGTTGTCACGCTGCCCGGTGCCGTGCTGCCTGGAAACTTCCAGATCTCCGCACGGAAGACCTACGGACACCTGTCTGCGGGCATGATAGCGTCCGTCCGTGAACTCGGCATCGGCGATGACCACGACGGCATCCTTGTCCTGTCGCGTATTGGACTGGACCCGGAAATCGGCACCGACGCGATGGAGTTGCTGGGTCTCTACGACCAAGCAGCGGAAATCAACGTCACACCGGACCGCGGTTATGCCTTCTCCATCCGTGGTGTGGCCCGCGAGTACGCCCACGCCACCGGAACCACCTTCGTGGACCCGGCATCCAAGGTGGTGGCTCCGGCCACCCTGCAGGGCGGCTACGGCGTCAAGCTGAACGACGACGCTCCCATTTACGGTAAGGCTGGCTGCGACCGTTTCGTGGCCCGCACGGTTCGTGGCGTTGACGCTTCCCGTCCCACCCCGCCATGGATGTCCGCGCGACTTCGCTTGGCCGGCGTTCGGTCCATCTCGTTGCCGGTTGATATCTCCAACTACGTCATGCTTGAGCTCGGACAGCCAAACCACTGCTACGACCTCGACAAGCTCGCGGGCGACATCGTGGTGCGTCGCGCAGTGGCGGGGGAGAAGATCACCACCCTGGATGAGAAGGAGCGCACGCTCGACGTCGAGGACCTGCTGATCACCGATGACTCCGGTGCCATCGGCATTGCCGGTGTAATGGGCGGTGCCCACACCGAGGTTTCCGACTCCACCACGAACATCCTGGTGGAAGCGGCGCACTTCGATGAGGTCTCCATCGCGCGTTCCCGTCGCCGCCATAAGCTGCCCTCCGAAGCCTCGAAGCGCTTCGAGCGGGGCGTGGACTGGCATGTGGCCCACGTTGCTGCCCAGCGCGTAGTGGATCTGTTGGTCGAGCTCGCCGGTGGCACGGCGGACGAGGCAGGGACCGACGTCGGAACCGCACCTGACGCCGTGACTATCGACTTGCCTGCTGAGTTCGCTTCCGCCCGAATCGGCATTGACTTCACGGACGAGCAGATCACCACTTCGCTTGAGGACCTTGGCGCCGTGGTGGAGAAGACGTCCACCGGTTACCGGGTTACTGCTCCGAGCTGGCGCAACGACCTCGAAACCAAGGAAGACCTGTCCGAGGAAATCGCCCGGCTGGTTGGCTATGACAACATCCCTGCCACTCTTCCGGTTGCGCCTCCGGGCCGTGGGCTCAGCCGAAGCCAGCAGCAGAAGCGCCGGGTTGTCCAGGCGCTGGCGGATGCGGGGCTCACTGAAGTGTTGTCCTACCCGTTCGTCTCCAAAGCCGCCAATGACACGTTCGGTGTTCCCGCTGAAGGTGGCGCTCGGCCGGCTCTGAAGCTGGCGAACCCCATCAGTGAGGAGCACGGATTCCTCCGTACGTCCATCCTTCCTGGACTGATCGAGGTTGCCCGCCGCAATCACTCGCGCGGCTTCCGCGATCTGGCTCTGTACGAAGTCGGTTCGGTCTTCCTTCCCGGCGAGAAACTGGGCACGGATTCCATTCCGCCCCTGGGCGTCAAGCCGGCCGACGAGGTGCTGGACGCGCTGTACGACGGCGTCCCGCACCAACCGTTGCACATCGCCGCTGTTATGACCGGCCACGATTCTCCCGCCGCGGCCACGCACACCCCGCGTGCATGGGATTGGGCCGATGCTCTGGATGTAGCACGTCTCATGGCGGATGTCTTGGGTGTGGAACTGGTTGTTAGTCAGGGTAGCCACCAGGCGTTCCACCCGGGACGCGCGGCTCAGCTTGCGCTGCGCAACGGCGACGTTGTGGGTTACGCCGGTGAACTTCACCCGAAGCTCCTCGCTGCGCACGATATGCCTGCGCGGTCCGTAGCTGTTGAGGTCAACGTGGAAGTATTGTTTGAGGCGGCCGCTGATGTGATCGTGGCCAAGCACATCTCCGGGTACCCCGTGGCGACACAGGACGTTGCCCTGGTTGTCCCGCAGGACGTTCCGGCAGACCAAGTACTGGCCGCACTCCGCGAAGGAGCAGGTGTACTTCTTGAGGATGTCTCGCTGTTCGACGTCTATGTTGGTCCCGGCATCGAGGACGGCAAGAAATCGCTGGCTTTCGGCCTGCGTTTCCGTGCAGACGACCGCACACTGACGGCTGACGAGGCTTCCGAAGCACGCGCAGCAGCTGTGGCCGTGGCGACTGAGCGCTTCGGAGCAGTCCAGCGCTGATCCTTACCGCAACTGATCGGAATCCCCGGGACCTATTGGTCCCGGGGATTTTTATCTTATTGCCGCACCCTCGAATTGCCTCAGCTCGGTGAAGTAGCCCGGATGGGTTAAACCGCCTAAAGTGTTCCCTGAGGCAAGCCGGCAACACCTGCGAGAGAACCTGAATGACAAGTCCTGGTCCACGTCCCTTCCCGGTCGCCGGGCCCGCGCATCCCCTGGATTACTGGCTCTCCCCGGAGCTGGCCCGGATCAGCCCGTCCGGAGCCCCTTCCCGGTTACGGCAATTGGCCGACGCCCAAGGCACCCTTGCCGCAGCATGGAGCAGCGCGATCAGCGGCGGCATCCTCATGGTCGTTGCGGGTGTCTTCTTCGCAGCAATTACAGGCAACCTCACAGTCTTTCTGACTCTGGCTCCGTTAGGAGCCGCTCTGACGGTCTCGGGCGTTTTCTCGTGGAATCGGGTGCGTGCTTCGCTGCCCGACACCAACAGGCTCCTCATCTCCCGAGGACCAGGTTCTGTTCGCAGCGCCCTTTGGACAGTGGTGCTGATGGCCGCAGTGCAGGGCGGGATCGTGGCCACGGTGATGCCCGGGGCCGTTGCCCGAGGTGCGACGACAGTAATCACGCTCGCCGGTTGTTACGTCTTATTGGTGGCTCTTCTGGTGGTCTGCATCCTCATACCCTCGGCAGTCATAAGCCGTGCCCGGCAGTCCTTTCGGCAAAGGGTGCAAGAAAACCCTATTTTTCGGAAGGCGGTCGAGGACGATCTGGTTACGTGGCGGGACCCGTATGGAAATGCCGGGTATGGTCCGCTCTAGAAGACGACACGTGGCTTGGAAGTCGTGATGGACAGCCCAATACTCGAGTTGCGGAAGCTCGACGATTTGCTGGTTCCGGACATCCGCGTCGAAGCCCTCGGCCAACCAGCCCTGGATCGTGCCGACAAATTCACCAACCCCGCAGACCGGGAAGATTTCATCGCCGGCCGGCTGGTCTTGCTGAACTTTGCCGCTTCGCTCCTCGACGTGGATCCTGCTCGACTCGTCCCTGACTATCACTGCCCGCAGTGCGGCTCCCGCCAGGACCACGGTCGCCCCGGGTTCCTGCTCGACGGCGTTCCGGCACCTCTGGTGCTCAGCTCCTCCAGAGCGTCGGGCCGGGTGCTGCTGGCCGCCGTCGTGCATCCAGCGGATGGCCTCCGGCTGGGTGTGGACCTTGAATCGGTTGACGGGGTTGGCTTTGGCGGCTTCGACGACGTCGCATTGACCTCAAACGAGAAGCGTTTCCTGGCGTCAGTTCCGGAGAGTGAGCAGACCAGACAGCGCGCCCGTCTCTGGGCGCGCAAGGAAGCCTGGCTGAAGATGACCGGTGAAGGCCTGCGCCATAACCCTGCGGAACTGGATGTCTTGGAGATCTCCGGTCTACGCGACATCGCCCGCACGAAACTACCGGACGAATTGGTTGCTGCTCTAGCCCTCGGTTAACGCGCGGAAGGCAGCGGCGGCAGCCCGGCCTCGTAGAGCCATGGACGGAGAATCGACGCAGCATCGAAGCCGGGAATGAACGAATCCGCAGCCTCAACGAACGTCTCTGTTGAAACCGATCCGTGACGGTTAGCGGCCGTCCAGTGCTGAAGGAAACCGAAGAACGCCTCATCGCCGGCTGCCATGCGCACAGCGTGAACGGCCAAGGCCCCGCGCTTGTACACGCGGTCATCGAACATCAGCTCAGGGCCGGGGTCTCCCACCAGCAGGTCCTGCGGCCCGGCGTCGAGCCTTTTCCACGCGGCCGTTGCCCGGGCAGCGACCGTCATGGTGCGGGATTCCTCGGACCACAACCACTCGGCATAGCAAGCGAAGCCTTCATGCAGCCAGATGTCCTTCCAGCTGCTCACCGTCAGCGAATTACCAAACCATTGGTGGGAAAGCTCGTGCGCGATCAGGCGCTGTGCTTCCCACGCTTCCCGCATGTGGTTACGGCCAAAGATGGAGACGGTCTGGGCCTCAAGGGGAATTTCCAGCTCATCCTCAGTGACAACCGAGGTGTAGTCGGCGAAAGGGTATGGGCCGAAGCAGTCCTCGAAGGTGCGCATCATGTCCGGCTGCCGCCGCAGGCCTTGGAGGGCGTCCACTGCCATTTCGGATGTGACTGCCACGAACTGGGGGACCCTGTGTTGGGTATCGTCCGGGTGCAGGGGAACCTTGACGTAGCGCCCGATCTGGACGGTGGCGAGATAGGTAGCCATCGGCTCGGTCTGTTCGTAGACCCACGTTTCCCGGCTGGACTTCCGGGAGTGCGCGACGAGCTTGCCGTTGCACACTGGCCGGTAATTGTCGTCAGTGGTCACCGAGATGCGGAACGTCGACTTGTAGCGGGGATGGTCATTGCAGGGGAACCATGACGCCGCACCGTTGGGCTGGCCGGCCACCAATACGCCGTCGTTCAATTCCTCCCAGCCGACGTCGCCCCAAAGGCCCCGGCGAGGCTTCGGATTACCGTCGTAGCGGATCTCAAGGTCAAACTGCTGGCCCGCCTTGAGCGGGGACGCCGGCGTCAGTACGAGGTGTTCGGCCCTGTGGCTGAACTTCTGCAGCTTCTTGCCGTCCAACTGAGCCTTGCTTGCCCTCAGGCCCACCAGGTCAAGGACAATCTGCGAGGCCGGTTCCAACGCCGTGCAGTGCAGGACCGCCTTGCCCATCAGCTTGTTGCTGCCCAGCCTGACATCGAGGTCCAACTCGTACCTGTCCACGCGGTAGCTGCTGCTGCCGTGATTCAAGGCGTAGGGGTCGGCTTCGGTCAGGGGGCTAGTGATTGGTGCGGTCATGATCCGTCCAATCTACTTGAGGCGCGGCACTTGTGCAGACGGACCCACCCACGGGCTGACCGGGTTGCCCATCCAATACGTCCCGGCCGGGACGGTTTCGCCACGCATGACCAACGACGCCGGCCCAACGGTACCGCCGTCGCCGATGCTCGCCGCGGGGAGGATGACGCCGTGCGGACCCATTGTGGCACCGTTGCCGAGCGTCACGGTGTCCAAGCTCATGACGCGGTCGTGGAAGAGGTGCGTCTGGACCACGCAGCCACGGTTGACTGTGGAGTTCTCGCCCAGGGTCACGAGGTCGGCTTCGGGGAGCCAGTAGCTTTCGCACCACGTTCCGCGTCCGATCTTGGCTCCCAGTCCGCGCAACCACCACACCAGGGCAGGTGTTCCGGCAGCCGACCGGGCAAACCACGGCGCACTGACCATTTCAATGAAGGTGTCTACAACCTCGTTGCGCCAAATGAACGAGCTCCATAGCGGGTGTTCGCCAGAGCGGATGGTCCCCACCAGAACCCACTTGGCCACAATGGAGCTAAGCGCCGCTACAGCGCCTGCTGCCAACATAACCAGGCCCCCCAGGACTGCAGCAATCCAGTAGCCCCATCCGCGTGCGATCCAGTCCAGCACAAGCATCACGCTCACGGCAATGGCCACCGTGAGAATGACCGGTATCAGGCGACACAGTTCCCATAATGCCCTCGCAATCTTCAGTTTGAGGGCCGGGCGGAAGGTGCGGGTTTGGTCGGCATTGACGGTGGTGCGGCGCAATCTGACGGGCGGACTGCCAAGCCATGAGGTGCCGGATTTTGCCTTGGCAGGTGTGGCCGAAAGAACGGCGACAAGGGAGTTCTTTGGCACATTGCGTCCTGCGGCCGTCATTCCGGAATTGCCAAGGAAGGAGCGCTTCCCGATTTTGGCCGGAGCAATTTTCATCCAGCCACCGCCGAGCTCGTACGAGGCCACCATGGTGTCGTCAGCCAGGAAGGCGCCGTCGCCGATGGTGGTCATTTTTGGAACCAGCAGCACCGTGGAGGCCTCCACGTTCTTGCCGACCTTGGCTCCGAGGAGTCGCAACCAGAGCGGCGTGAAGAGGCTCGCGTAGACGGGGAAGAGGAGGTCTCGAGCCATGTCCAGAAGGCGCTCGGTGGCCCAGACCTGCCATCCGATGCGGCTGCGCACCCGGTAATAGCCCTCTTTCAGGCCCAAACCGAGAAGCCTCGCCACGATCAGGATGAGCACCAGATTGCCGAAGAACCACACCAAGGCCGCAAGCGGAACGGCCAGGGCGATCTGTGGAAGCGCTGTTTCCAGCGAATCATGGCCCTGGATGAAATTCAGGACCACCAGTGCGCCAGCGAACGCAGAGATGTAGGGAATGAGCGCCAGTAGAGCCGATGCGCTGGCAAAAGCGGAGAACCAGAGACGGTCGACGACGGGCCGGCGGCTGCTCGTTTCCGGCCATTCGTGCTTGGCTTTGCCGCGGCGTTCTGCGGGGGAGCCGGCCACGAGGTGCCCGGCTTTCACTTTGCCCAGCACAGCGGATCCAGCATCGACGTGGGCACCTGCACCGATAGTCGCCCCGGGCATGAGGGTGCTGCGTGCGCCTACGACGGCACCGGCCCCCACATGGATTTGTCCGATGTGGACTGAATCGCCATCCACCCACCAGCCCGATAGATCTACTTCGGGCTCGATGTTTGCTCCGCTGCCCAGTGACAACAGGCCGGTAACAGGGGGCAAAGAGTGCAGGTGGACGTCCTTGCCGATCTTTGCACCCAGGGCACGCGCGTAGTAGGGGACGAACGGGGCGCTGGCAAGGCCGATGGCACCTGAGAGATCCTGGATTTGTTCCGCGAGCCACAGTCGCAAATGAGTCTTGCCCGACCGCGGGTATGTTCCGGGTTCAATCCTGCCGAGCAGCACCCTTGCCGCAACAACGGAGATCGCCATCCGACCCAAGGGGCTGACGAAGACCAGCCACGACGCTGCGATCCACCACCAGGAGACCACGGGTGCCGCCGCGAATCCGGCGAAGTCTGCCAGGAGTTTGTTGGCAGCCATCAGGTAGGTCAGCCACCGCATTCCCACCAGAATGTGCAGCGGGACGCCCATGAGGACCTGGAAGATTTGTGACTTCAAAGCGGTAGGACGGACGCTGCGCTCAGCGGCGGGCCCCGGCGAACCTCCGTCGGGAATTGATAGCCGTGCAGTGTCAATCAGTGCCCCCACGCGCGGCGTCGCATAAATATCGGCGACGGTGATGGTGGGGTAACGGACGCGGAGGGCAGAAACAAGTTGGGCCGCCGCCAAGGACCCGCCGCCATAGGCGAAGAAATCGGCGTCGAGCGAACTGACGGGGCTGCCCAGCACGGACTCCCACTGGTCCACCACCCACCGGGCGTCATCGGGCAGATTCATCGGGGCGTTGTCGGCCTCGGTGGCGCCGGCTCCTGCCAGAGGCCAGGGGAGTGCATGGCGATCTACTTTGCCGCTGGTTTTGGTGGGGAGGGAACCGACGGTGCTCAGCAAGGGGATCAGGGCCGCCGGGAGGCTTTCTCCCAGCAGCTTGCGAGCCTTGTCCAGGTCCGGCTCGTAACCGTCAACGGGAGCCAGGTAACCTACCAGGATTTGGTTGCCGGCCGCCGTCGTCTGTACTGCCGCAGCCGCGCCAGCTATCCCGGGCAAGGCTTGAAGGGCCGCATCTACTTCGCCCAGTTCGATCCGGCGTCCACCCAGTTTGACCTGCTCATCGGCGCGACCCATGAAGATCAGGCCCTCGGTTTCGAATCGAACCAGGTCACCTGAACGGTACGCGCGTTCCCATCCAAGTGTTGTCATGGGGGCATACTTCTCGGCGTCCTTCGCAGGATCGAGGTAGCGGGCCAGCCCTACGCCGCCGATGATCAACTCGCCGATCTCACCTTCGGCGACCGGAACCCCGGTGGAATCGACGACGGCGAGGTCCCATCCGTCCAGCGGCAAACCGATCCGAACGGGGCCGGGTCCGCCCAAGGGAGCCGCGCAGGCAACGACGGTGGCCTCAGTGGGCCCGTAGGTGTTCCACACTTCACGACCATCCACTGCCAAGCGCTCGGCCAATTCAGGTGGGCATGCTTCGCCGCCGAAGATGAGCAAGCGGACACTTTCCAATGCCTCGGCCGGCCACAGCGCGGCAAGGGTGGGCACAGTTGAAACCACGGTAATGCCGTGGTTGATGAGCCAGGGACCGAGGTCCATGCCCGTTCGAACAAGGGCCCGTGGTGCGGGCACCAGGCAGGCTCCGTGCCGCCAGGCCAGCCACATCTCCTCACAGGAAGCATCGAAGGCTACGGAAAGGCCGGCAAGTACCCGGTCCTGGGGGCCGATGGGCTCAGCCTGGAGGAAGATCCGGGCTTCAGCGTCGACGAACGCTGCTGACGAACGGTGCTTCACTGCAACGCCTTTGGGGGTCCCGGTGGATCCGGAGGTGAAGATGATCCAGGAGTCGTCGTCCAATCCGGGCGCGGCTGACGCTGAGACAGCTTCCTTAGCCGGGCCGGATAGCTGGATGTCCAGGCCAGCAGCAATGACTGCCCCTACCTTGGCTTCGCCGAATACCAAACGGGCCCGCTCTTCGGGGTCGTCCGCGTCCACGGGAACATAGGCTGCCCCAGCCATGAGAATTCCCAGTATGGCGATGTAGAGCTCATTGGTGCCGGACGGGATCCGGACGCCGATTTTGTCCCCTCGGCCGAGCCCTGCACTGTTCAACCGGGCGGCAAACGCGCGTACGGCCCTGAGTAGCTCGGTGTAACTCAAGGACTGGTGCCCGTCGTCCAAAGCCGACGCCTCGGGGAATGATGAAGCGGTCTCTTCCAGGATGTCAACGAGAGTACGCTCGGCCGGGGCGGCAGCGCTTCCAGGTAGCTGGGGACGGTAGGTCATCAGGGCAGGCGTCGTACCGGCCCCAGCGGGATGTTCTGTGCTCACGTTCGTCAGCTTTCCGCAGAAAGATGAACAAAAGGTGTCCGGCGTTTCCTACGCGTCAGGCTGTGTTGCCCCACTGTTCGCTTTTTGCACATGTGGCGTTCAAAAAGGGTCAGGGAACCAGCAGGACTTTTCCGGTTGTACGGCGGCCCTCGAGGTCCCTATGGGCTTGGGCGGCCTCCGCGAGCGGGTACGTTGCACCCACCCTGACAGCAAGGGTGCCGTTGGCGGCGGCGTCGAAAATCTCGGCTGAACGCCACCGGCGTTCCTGGGCGTTCTGAACAAAGTGCGCCATGGTGGGCCTCGTCAGCGTTAGCGAACCTGCGGCGTTCAAACGCTGGGGATCGAACGGTGGTACCGGGCCGGAGGCGGCACCAAAGAGCACCATGGCACCCCGGATGCGCAGGCTTTTTAAGGAGTCGTCGAACGTGTCCTTGCCTACGCCGTCGTACACCACGTTGACGCCCTCGCCGTTGGTGAGTTCACGGACCTTGTCAGCGAAACCTTCATAGCGGAGCACTTCATCGGCGCCCGCCAACGTGGAGAGGTCGGCCTTCTCAGCAGAGGAGACGGTGGTGATGACGCGCGCGCCGCGGGCCTTGAGCAGTTGTGTCAACAGCAGGCCCACGCCGCCGGCACCTGCGTGCAGGAGGACGGTGTGTCCGGGCTCCACCCTGAAGGATGAATTCATCAGATAGTGCGCGGTGATTCCCTGCAGCGGCAGGGCTGCGGCGGTGTGGTCATCCACGCCGGCAGGAACCGGAAGCGCCTTGCTCGCGTCAACCAGGGCGTATTCCGCGTAAGTCCTGCTTCCCTCGGCCGTGGCAATGCGGTCGCCGACGGAAAATTCCTCAACCCCGGCTCCGACGGCCTCCACGGTGCCGGCTGCTTCGGCTCCTGGAGTGAACGGGTAGTCCACTTTGTAGGTGCCGCTGCGTTGGTAGGTCTCAATGAAATTGACCCCGGCAGCTGCGACCTTGATCAACAGCTGGCCGGGGCCAGGCGACGGTGTCTCCACGGAGGCGTACTCGAGGACCTCAGGTCCTCCGGACTGCGTTGCAACGATGGCGTGCGTCATGGTGGCTCCTTACCCCGGGGCGGTCCTTCCGGTGCCCGGCTTCAGATTCCATCCTAGGGAGGTTGGGGCCTCCGTTGTCGAACGCTTAGCGGCGTCCGTGCGTCGATGCGACGGGACAGTCGAAGCCACGGCCTGCTGCCAGGCCTACTTCATTGAGGTATCTGACCACGATGCCGTAGGACTGCATCAGCGTGGTTTCGGTGTAAGGGATGGAGTGTTTGCCGCAGAACTCGCGCACGATTTTGGTGGCCTTGTACAAATGTGGGCGTGCCATGTCCGGGAACAAGTGGTGCTCCACCTGCCGGTTGAGTCCGCCCAGAAGGAAGTCCATGAAGATGCCACCGGAGATGTTGCGCGAGGTCAGGATCTGACGATTGAGGAAGTCCACGCGGCTGTCCTTGGGGAGGACTGGCATGCCCTTGTGGTTCGGGGCGAAGGAGGCGCCCATGTAGAAGCCATAGACCATGATCTGCACGCCCAGGAAGGCGAACGCCATTCCTATGGGCAGGAACGTAAAGGCCAGAACCGGGAGGGCAGCAAGCCTCGTTACGAGGATAGGTGTCTCTACCCAGCGGTGACGCACTTTCTGCTTGCCGAAAACAAAGCGAAGGGAGTCGAACTGCAGGCTCAAGCCGAGGAGCGTCAGGAGCGGGAAGAAGAACCAGCCCTGCTTCTTGGTGAGGAAGGCCAGGCGGCCTTTACGTTCGGCTGCAGCGTCTTCGTAGAAGACCAAGGCGTTGTTCCGGATGTCCGGGTCCTTGGAAATGACGTTGGGGTGGTTGTGGTGGGCGCCGTGTTTCTGTTCCCACCAGGAGTAGCTGATGCCGGCCACACCGGTGGCCAGGAGGCGGGCGGACCAGTCATTGGCGCGCCGCGAAGCGAAGATCTGCTTGTGACCTGCCTCATGGGCAAGGAAGCTAAGCTGCGTGCACAGGATGCCCACGGCTGCGGCGATCAGGAGCTGGTACCAGGAATCGCCTATGAGTGCGAAGCCGAGCCAGGTGCCGGCCATGAGCAGTACCAAGGCCACGAAGACCCAAATGTAGAAGCCGCTACGGCGTTCGAGGAGTCCGGCTGCCTTAACACTCTTGAGGAGCTCTGAGTAGCTCTGGACGACGGGATTTGGTTGAATTGCGCGAGCTTTGGGGCGCTCAGCGGTGGACGTGGGTGACATAAATGTGCCCCGTATCGCTAACGGGCAACGCTACAGCCGACGTTCGGACTGCACGGTCTGGATCACCCTCCACTAAGCATACGGCTAATCTCCAAAATAATGAGACTGCTCACAAACCGCATGCATAAATATCGGACAGCATGAATATTCTTGCTGTACAGTGGGGTTATGACTATTTCTGTTGCCGTCTCCGGTGCCAGCGGCTACGCCGGGGGAGAAGTGCTGCGCTTGCTGGCTGGCCATCCAAACGTCACCATCGGTGCCATCACCGCGCACAGCAACGCCGGTTCCAGACTAGGGGAGTTGCAGCCTCATCTCCACGGTTTGGCCAGTCGGATTCTGGAAGACACCACGGTGGAGAACCTGTCGGGCCATGACGTGGTGTTTCTGGCCCTGCCGCACGGTGCCTCAGCCGAAATCGCTGCGCAGCTGCCTGAAGGCACTGTAGTCATCGACGCCGGTGCTGACCACCGTTTGCAGGACGCCGCGGCGTGGGAAAAGTTCTACGGCTCCGCGCACGCAGGCACCTGGCCTTATGGTCTCCCGGAGCTTCCCGGCCAGCGCGAAGCCCTCAAAGGTGCCACGCGCATCGCCGTTCCCGGGTGCTACCCAACGTCGGCCCTGCTCGCCTTGACGCCCGGGTTCGCCAACAACCTCCTCCTGACGGACGACGTCGTGATTGTCTCTGCTTCCGGGACCTCAGGCGCGGGCAAGGCTGCCAAAGTCAATTTGATTGGTTCTGAAGTCATGGGTTCCATGAGCCCTTACGGCGTCGGCGGCGGACACCGGCACACCCCTGAGATCGAACAGGGGCTGTCCAATGCGGCCGGTGAGGCGGTGACGGTCTCCTTCACGCCTACGTTGGTTCCGATGAGCCGCGGCATCCTGACTACGGCAACGGCCAAGGTTGGTCATGGTGTTACTGCAGCCGAACTTCGCCAAGCCTGGGCAGATACCTACGACGACGAACCGTTCGTGCACCTCCTTCCGGAGGGCCAGTGGCCCACCACCAAGTCGGTCCAGGGTTCCAACCACGCCGTCATGCAGTTGGCCTTCGACGCCCACGCGGGCCGCGTGATCGTGACGTGCGCTATCGACAACCTCACCAAGGGAACCGCCGGCGGAGCCGTGCAGTCCATGAACATTGCCCTCGGCCTGGATGAAACCGCCGGCCTGAACCTCCAGGGAGTTGCACCGTGACCATTACCGCCCCCAAGGGATTCCGCGCCGCAGGCATCAAAGCCGGCATTAAGGCCTCGGGCAACCCCGACCTGGCCCTTGTAGTCAACGACGGACCACAAAAGTCCGCCGCCGCCGTCTTCACCTCCAACCGCGTGGCTGCTGCACCGGTGCACTGGTCACGCCAAGTGGTCAGCGACGGACGAGTGGATGCCGTGGTCCTGAACTCCGGTGGAGCCAACGCCTGCACCGGTCCACAGGGCTTCCAGAACACCCACGCCACGGCCGAGAAAGTGGCGGATGTGCTGGGAATCTCAGCTTCCGACGTCGTGGTCTGCTCAACCGGCCTGATCGGCGAGCAGCTGCCCATGGACAAGATCCTTCCCGGCGTCGAGTCCGCTTTCCGCGAACTGTCGGAAGACGGCGGCTCCGCTGCGGCCACAGCGATCATGACCACGGACAGCGTGTCCAAGGAAGCGGTTTTCACGGGCACCGACGCTGAGGGCAAGCAGTTCACCGTCGGTGGCATCGCCAAGGGTGCCGGCATGTTGGCGCCGGGCCTGGCAACGATGCTTGTGGTCCTTACCACCGACGCCGAGGTTCCTGCGGATGAGCTCGACGTCGTCCTCCGGGACGCCAGTCGCGTCACCTTTGACCGGGCGGACTCCGACGGCTGCATGTCCACCAACGACACCGTGGTGCTGTTGGCATCCGGGGCATCTGAGGCCTTGCCGTCTGCCGAACAGTTGAGCGAAGCGGTCACCCAGGTCTGCGCCGAACTGGCACGCAAGCTCATCGGAGATGCTGAGGGCGCCAGCCACGACATCGCTATCCGGACATTCAACGCCGCGAGTGAACGCGACGCAGAAATAGTCAGCCGCAGTGTTGCCCGCTCCAACCTCTTCAAGGCAGCCATCTTCGGCAAGGACCCTAACTGGGGCCGAGTGCTCTCGGCCGTGGGAACAACTGACGCCATCTTCGAGGCGGACCAGCTCAACGTCGCAATGAACGGTGTGCAGATTTGCCGCAACGGCGCTATCGGCGATGACCGGAACCTGGTGGACCTGGAGCCCCGCGAAGTGCTGGTCGAAATCGACCTGCGGGCCGGCGATGCCGAAGCCACCATTTGGACCAACGACCTCACGCACGATTACGTGCACGAGAACAGCGCATACTCGAGCTGAGCGGATGACTATGACTGCGCACACCCGCGAAACCACCTCCATGAGCGACGCCCAGGACAAAGCGGGCACGCTGATCGAGGCCCTTCCGTGGATCCAGCGTTTTGCCGGTACCACCATGGTGATCAAATACGGCGGCAACGCCATGGTCAACGACGACCTTCGTCGTGCCTTCGCCGAGGACATTGTGTTCCTCCACCACGTCGGCATCCACCCTGTGGTGGTCCACGGCGGTGGCCCCCAGATCAACTCCATGCTGGGTCGCTTGGGCATCGAATCCGAGTTCAAGGGCGGTCTGCGCGTCACCACGCCTGAGGCCATGGATGTGGTCCGCATGGTCCTCACTGGCCAGGTTGGGCGCGAGCTCGTTGGCCTCATCAACTCCCACGGTCCGTACGCCGTGGGCATGTCCGGAGAAGATGGCGGATTATTGCGCGCCGTCCGCACAGGCACTGTTATTGATGGCGAAGAGGTGGACCTCGGCCTGGTGGGCGAAGTGGTGGGGGTGGATCCCGCCGGAATCAAGGACATCCTCGACGCTGGGCGCATCCCGGTGATCTCAACGGTCGCCCCGGAAATTCTCGACGACGGCAACGGTTCCGGTCCCACCACGGGACAGGTCCTCAACGTCAATGCGGACACTGCAGCTGCAGCCGTCGCGTCCGCCTTGGGCGCCACCAAGCTTGTCATCCTGACCGACGTCGAAGGCCTCTACGCCAACTGGCCGGATAAATCGTCGCTGATCTCATCGCTGACTGCATCGGAACTCCGCGAGATGCTGCCGAAGCTTGAATCCGGGATGATCCCCAAGATGGCTGCGTGTCTGAAAGCCATCGACGAAGGCGTGGAACGCGCGCACATCGTGGACGGCCGCCTGCCGCACTCGATGCTGCTGGAAACCTTCACGACGGCGGGCATCGGCACCCAAGTAGTACCCGACGAGGAAGTGAACGCATGAGCGAAACTGTTGGCCTCAGCCCGACCGGCGATGGACCCCCCGCCCGTCCCCAGCCGCTCCCCATCCTCGCAAGCTCGGACGGGGACCCCGGCGGCAGTGGGCCCATCGCGGTGCCCGACCACACCCGGGGGTCCATCGCCGGATCGGACGCCAAAGCTTCCGTCATTACTGGAGTGAGTAATGGGGCGGACTGGCTTGCCCGCTACTCGTCGTCGCTTATGGGTGTCTTTGGCACCCCGCAGCGGGTATTGGTCCGCGGCGCAGGTTGCCTCGTGTGGGACGCCGACGGCAAGGAATACCTGGACCTCCTTGGTGGTATCGCGGTAAACGCCTTGGGCCACGCGCACCCCTTCGTCACGTCAGTGATCTCCAGCCAACTGGCCACGCTCGGGCACGTCTCGAATTTCTTCACGAGCCCCACGCAGATTGCCTTGGCTGAAAAGCTCCTTGCCCTCAGCAAAGCTCCGGCGGGGTCCAAAGTTTTCTTTGCCAACTCGGGCACTGAGGCCAACGAGGCAGCGTTCAAGCTGGCCCGACGGAATAACTCCGATGGAAAGCGCACCAAGATCATCGCTTTGGAGGGCGCCTTCCACGGTCGCACCATGGGTGCCCTGGCGCTCACGGCCAAAGAGGCATACCGTGCACCCTTTGAACCGCTGCCCGGCGGCGTGGTCCACATCCCGTTCGGCGATATCGAAGCTCTGCGTGCCGCCGTAGATGATTCCACAGCGGCCGTCTTCCTGGAACCCATCCAGGGCGAAGCCGGCGTTCGTCCGCTCAGCGCCGAATACCTGCAGGCAGCCCGCGAGGTGACTACAGCAGCCGGCGCCCTGCTGATCTTGGATGAGGTACAAACCGGCATCGGCCGCACCGGCAAATGGTTGGCCAGCGAAGATGCCGGCATTGTTCCCGACGCCGTGACCCTCGCCAAGGGACTCGGCGGCGGTTTCCCGGTGGGTGCCTTGGTCACGTTCGGAAGTACGACGTCGGCCCTGCTCACCGCCGGGCAGCACGGCACCACTTTCGGTGGGAACCCGGTGGCCACGGCGGCTGCTCTGGCCACCCTGCACGCAATCGAAAGCCAGGGTGTGCTGCAGAACGTGCTCAGTGTCGGCGACCACCTTCGTGAGGGGCTGGCCGCCGTCGAGGCCGTTACTGAAGTCCGCGGCGAGGGTTTGTTGATTGGCTTCGATGTGAACGCCGACATCGCACCTGCCATGGTGACCGCAGCTTTGGACGCCGGCTTCATCATTAACAGCCCGGGCCCGAGGACCATCCGCCTCGCGCCGCCGCTGATCCTGACCATCGATCAAGCGGACCGTTTCCTGGACGCTCTACCCACCCTGATCGCTACGGCTACAGCCAACACCGCTAAGGACACGCAGTGACTACTTCCACCACAACCCGTCACTTCCTCAAGGACACGGACCTGAGCCCCTCCGAGCAAGCTGAGGTTTTGGAACTCGCCGCAAGGATGAAGGCAGCGCCGTACAGCGTGCAGCCCTTCGCCGCCGAGGGCAACGGCCGTAAGACCGTGGCCGTGATCTTTGACAAGACCTCCACCCGCACGCGTGTTTCCTTTGCCACCGGCATCGCGGACATGGGCGGCAATGCCCTGATCATCAACCCGGGTGAAGCCCAGATAGGCCACAAGGAATCCGTGGAGGACACGGCTAAGGTCCTGGAGCGCATGGTGTCCACCATCGTGTGGCGGACAGGTGCCCACTCGGGCCTGGTGGCAATGGCGGAAAACTCCAAAGTACCCGTCATCAATGCCCTGTGCGACGACTACCACCCCTGCCAGCTCCTGGCCGACCTCTTGGCCGTCAAGGAGCACAAAGGCGAACTGGCCGGCTTGAGCATGGCCTACCTGGGTGACTCTGCCAACAACATGGCCAATTCCTACCTCCTTGCCGGTGTGACGGCCGGAATGCATGTGCGCATTTCCGGCCCCGAAGGCTACCTTCCGGCGCCGGAGATCGTGGCGGCTGCCGAGGAACGTGCGGCCGATACAGGCGGCTCAGTGCTCATCACCAGCGATGCCGCAGAAGCCCTCAAGGGGGCCGACGTCGTAGCAACGGACACGTGGGTGTCCATGGGCCAGGAAACCGAAAAGGAAGCCCGGCTGCAGCTCTTCCGCGACTACACCGTGGATGAGGCCGCCATGGCGCAGGCCGCGCCGGATGCCGTCGTGCTTCACTGCCTCCCGGCCTACCGCGGCTACGAAATATCCGCCGGTGTCATCGACGGCCCGCAGTCGATCGTCTGGGACGAGGCGGAAAACCGCCTGCATGCCCAGAAGGCGCTGATGGCCTGGCTGATGCACCGCTCCGGCCTTGCTTTCGTGGATGGTCTTTCTCCCGTTGAAGGCACCGGGGAGAGCACGTTCTAGTGTCCACCAACCCGTCCGTGCCGGGCGCGAGCCCAGCCACAAAGACTGCCCGCCAGGCGCGTATCACCGCGATCCTGACGGGTGAGTCCGTGCGTTCACAAGCAGAGCTTGCAGCCCTGCTGGCGGACGACGGCGTCCAAGTCACCCAAGCCACCCTGTCCCGCGACCTCGTGGAACTGGGCGCGGTCCGGGTCCGGGGCAAGGAAGGCGCACTCGTTTACGCTGTCCCGGGGGAGGGCGGGGACCGCAACGCCAAGAGCGGCGTCACCCAGGAAATCCTGGATGCGCGGCTGACGCGGCTTTGCGGCGAACTCCTGGTGACAGCTGAGGCGTCGGGCAACATCGTGGTCCTCCGCACCCCACCGGGAGCAGCCAACTTCCTGGCCCTGGCGGTTGACCACTCGGTGATGCCGTCCGTATTGGGTACGATCGCAGGCGACGACACTTTGCTGCTGGTCGCCCGGGATCCCGATGGCGGGGCGGAACTGGCGGCGCGTTTCCTGCGCATGGCCGAAGAAGCCGGCCCCGGCAACTGATTGATCTTTTTCAGCATTGATTCACACAGCATTGATTCGAATGAACCAAGCAACAACAAAGGAGCACTCTCGTGACTGAGCGCATTGTTCTGGCCTACTCCGGTGGCCTTGATACTTCCGTAGCCATCGGCTGGATCGGTGAAGCCACCGGCGCCGAGGTCATCGCCGTGGCCGTCGACGTCGGACAGGGCGGCGAGTCGCTGGAGACCATTCGCCAGCGCGCCCTCGGTTGCGGCGCGGTCGAGGCTTACGTGGCCGACGCTCGTGACGAGTTCGCCAACGAGTACGCCATGCCCACCCTGAAGGCCAACGCCCTCTACCAAGGCCACTACCCGCTGGTTTCGGCCATCTCCCGTCCGGTCATCGTGAAGCACCTCGTGAAGGCTGCCCGCGAATTCGGTGCCACCACCGTCGCCCACGGCTGCACCGGCAAGGGCAACGACCAGGTCCGTTTCGAAGTGGGCATCCAGACCCTCGGCCCGGACCTGAAGTGCATCGCACCTGTCCGCGACCTCGCCTTGACCCGCGACAAGGCCATTGCCTTTGCCGAGGAAAAGGGACTGCCTATCGAGACCACCAAGAAGAACCCGTACTCGATCGACCAGAACGTCTGGGGACGCGCCGTCGAGACCGGTTACCTCGAGGACATCTGGAACGCTCCTACCAAGGACATCTACGACTACACCGCCACCCCGGAATTCCCGCCGGCGCCCGATGAGGTCACCATTTCCTTCCAGGCCGGTGTTCCGGTAGCGATCGACGGCGTCAAGGTCACCCCGCTGCAGGCCATCCAGGAGCTGAACCGCCGTGCAGGCTCTCAGGGCGTTGGCCGCATCGACGTCGTCGAAGACCGCCTCGTCGGCATCAAGTCCCGCGAAATCTATGAAGCCCCGGGTGCCATGGCGCTGATCACCGCGCACAAGCACCTCGAGGACATCACCATCGAGCGCGAGCAGGCCCGCTTCAAGGCAACTGTTGGCCAGCGCTGGGCAGAGCTGGTCTACGACGGACAGTGGTTCTCCCCGCTCAAGCGCTCCCTGGACGCCTTCATCGAAGACACGCAGCAGTATGTTTCCGGCGACATCCGCATGGTCCTCCACGGCGGCCAGGCAATCGTCAACGGTCGCCGCTCCGAGACCTCGCTGTACGACTTCGACCTCGCCACCTACGACACCGGCGATACCTTCGACCAGTCCATGGCACGCGGTTTCATCGAGCTGTGGGGCATGTCCTCAAAGGTTGCCTCCGGCCGCGACCTCCGGGTTGCAGGGGAATGACAAGCGCAACCAACGAAGGTGCACTGTGGGGCGGCCGGTTCGCCGGTGGCCCCGCAGATGCGCTGGCCGCACTGAGCAAGTCCACGCACTTTGACTGGCGGCTGGCCCGCTATGACATCGCCGGTTCCAAGGCGCACGCCCGTGTGCTGGCCAAAGCCGGACTGTTGGACGACGCCGAGCTCGAAGGCATGCTCGCCGCCCTCAACCAGCTGGACGAGGACGTCGCCAGCGGCGCCTACCTCCCGGCTGAGAGCGACGAGGATGTGCACGGTTCACTTGAGCGTGGCCTGATCGAGCGCGCAGGAACCCACTTGGGCGGCAAGCTCCGCGCTGGCCGTTCCCGCAATGATCAGGTTGCCACCTTGGGCCGCATGTTCCTCCGCGACCACGCCCGGATTATCGCCAGCGGTGTCCTTGCCACCATCGACGCCCTTGTGGAGCAGGCAAAGGCCCACCAGGGTGTTGCCATGCCAGGCCGGACGCACTTGCAGCATGCCCAGCCGGTGTTGCTGAGCCACCACCTTCTGGCACATGCCTGGGCACTGCTTCGCGACGTGCAGCGACTCCAGGACTGGGACAAGCGCGCCGGCGTTTCTCCGTATGGTTCGGGTGCGCTGGCCGGTTCCTCCCTGGGACTGGACCCCGAGGCTGTTGCCGCGGACCTTGGTTTCTTCTCGGCGGTCCACAACTCGATCGATGGCACCGCCTCACGCGATGTTTTCGCCGAGTTCGCGTGGGTGTGTTCCATGATTGGCGTGGACCTCTCCCGGATCTCCGAGGAAGTCATCTTCTGGGCAACCAAGGAGTTCTCCTTCGTGACGCTGCATGATTCGTACTCCACGGGGTCCTCGATCATGCCGCAGAAGAAGAACCCGGACGTCGCCGAGCTCGCACGCGGCAAGGCAGGTCGCCTCATCGGCAACCTGACTGGCCTGCTGGCGACGCTCAAGGGCCTGCCGCTCGCGTACAACCGCGATCTGCAAGAGGACAAAGAACCGGTCTTCGACGCCGCCGACACGTTGGAGCTGCTACTTCCGGCCGTGTCCGGCATGATCGCCACGCTGAAGTTCAACACGGAGCGCATGGAATCACTGGCTCCCCAAGGCTTCGCGCTGGCCACGGACATTGCTGAGTGGCTCGTCCGCCAGGGCGTTCCCTTCCGTGAAGCCCATGAGCTGTCCGGTGCAGCCGTCAAGCAAGCCGAAGGCCGCGGCGTGGAGCTGTGGGACCTGACGGATGAAGAGTACTCAGCGATCTCCTCGCACCTGACTCCCGAGGTTCGCAGTGTCCTCAGCACCGAAGGTTCGCTCAACAGTCGCAACTCCCAGGGCGGAACGGCACCGGCCGCCGTCGAACGCCAATTGGCTGCCCTTGAAGCGGAACTGGACGCAGCGCGTTCCTACGCGTCGTAGCGTTTGTTTGTCGGGAGCGGGATGGTGCCTGAAGGCGCCGTCCCGCTCTCCGTTTAACTCTGGGTTAGCATGGCGCTATGACTCAGATCACCCCTGAGGCGCTGCCCGCAGAGCTTCACAAAGCCGCCGGCACCGTCACCCGCCTCCTTGCCAAACTGGACGAACCTTCCGTCGCTGAACCGTCGGAGCTTCCCGGCTGGACGCGTGGCCACGTTCTGGCCCACCTCGCTGGAATTTCCAACGCGATGGCTCGGCAACTGGAGTACGCGCAGCGTGGCGAGACTGTGGAACTGTACGACGGCGGCATGGACGGCCGCACCAAGGCGATCGAACTTGCCGCTGGGCACAGCCTCGCCCAGCACACGGAGTCCGTCACCCCCGCCTTGGATGCGGCGATTGCCGCGTTCGATGCCTTGGGTCCGGAGGACTGGCAGGCGCGCATCGCCTATCGGGACGGAACAGTTTTCGACGGCGGCCTGGCGCTGTGGCGCGAACTTACCATCCACGCATCGGACCTGCGTTTGGGGTACGGCCCCGAGACGTGGAGTCGGCCGTTCTGCGAGCACCTCATTGGGTTCCTCGCGGCACGTGTCCCGGAATCCTTCAAATTTGTCCTGCAGCCTACAGGCCTGCCGCAACTGAGCATCGGTACCGGCGGCACCTCCATAGCCATCACTGGCATGCTGACCGACATCGCCGCGTGGCTTGCCGGCCGCGAGCCAAGCCTTGGGAGCCTGAGGGCTACTGCAGCCGCTGACGGAGTGGACCTGCCGGAGCTGCTGCCCTGGCCGGCCGCGCAGCCCGCGGCCCGCTGAAACCCGGATGCTCTCAGCAGTTCACCTCGGGGTTGAGCCGGATGCTCTCTCACTTCGCTCGGGGTTGAGCCGGATGCTCTCTCACTTCGCTCGGGTTTGAGCTGGATGCTCTTTCACGTCCCTCGGGCTTGAGCCGGATGCTCTTTCACGTCCCTCGGGCTTGAGCCGGATGCTCTCTCACCTTCCGGGAGCTATTTGCCCTTGGCCTTCACTGCCGCCGCCCGCCACAAGTGCATGGTGGCGTACGAACGCCACGGGCTGACTTCCCTGAAGTCCGCGCTGAGGCCAAGGCCCGCGGGCAGCGCCTTCACGCCGTTCCTTACTGCCGCGTCATTGGCCAGGAACACATCCGGAGCGCCAAGCACCCGCATGGCAACATATCCCGCTGTCCAGAGCCCCACGCCCGGCAAGGGAAGCAGTTTGCTTTCGAGGCTGGCCGGATCGTCGCCATAGCCGAAGTCAAGTGCCCCGCTGGCCATGGCCTCGGCGGCGGCCACGATGGAGTCGATGCGGCGCTGTGGTCCTCGGAGTAAGGCGCGCCCGTGTTCGGCGAGTTCTGCTGCTGTAGGAAATAGTCGATCCAGGTCTGGCGCAGCGCCATCGACGGCGGATGCGGCCGCCGACAACCGGGTAAGGGCAGTTCGGGCAGCAGCGACGGTGATCTGCTGTCCGATCATTGCCCGAATGAGCAGTTCCTGGGGATCCACAGCCCCCGGCACTCGCATCCCCGGGAACGCGGCGACGCTAGCCGTAAGTCTCGGATCCGCTGCCAGGGCGTCATCTATCGCCTGCGGATCGGCGTCCAGGTCGAACAGCCTGCGGACCCGGCTCAACAGTGTCGGGAGGTCGTGCAGGTCCACAGCCTTGGCTGTGAGTTGCAACGGTTTGCCGGGTGTCGAGGGGCTGAAGGTAACGGAAATGGATGCGCTGCCTCGAGGGAGCCGGAGCGTACGGGCGTAGGTCCTGGTTCCGTCACTGTCAGTCGTTGCTCTTTCGATGCCCGGTACCGCACGAACTGCCAGGAAGTCGAAAATCCCCGGATCGAAGGGTTCCCTGTAGGGCAAGTTTAGTGTTAGCGCGGATGGCGCTGGCCCAGCTGCCCCGGTACCTCGGCGACCAGCGGACTTCGCTCCGGTGGCACGCACCGCCGTCGGGGTCATCGCGAAAACTTCGCCGATGGTGTCGTTGAATTGCCGCACGCTATTGAACCCTGACGCGAACGCCACGTCGGCCAGGAGCATGTCGGTGGAGACCAGCAAGGTCCTGGCGGTCTGTGCCCTGCTTGCCCGTGCCAGTGAGAGGGGACCCGCCCCGAGTTCGTTGCTGAGAATGCGGTTGAGCTGCCGCGCGGAGTAGCCGAGTCGGTGCGCGAGGCCGTCGACGCCCTCGCGAGTGATGACGCCGTCGTTAATCAATCTCATCGCGCGGCCCGCAACGTCGGAACCGATGTTCCACGCGGGCGTTCCGGGGACAGCTTCGGGCAGGCATCGCTTGCAGGCGCGATACCCGGCCTCGTGGGCGGCTGCGGAGGTTTCGTAGAAGGTGACGTTCTCAGCTCTGGGTGTTCGGGCAGGGCATGATGGTCGGCAGTAGATGCCGGTGGAGCTGACGGCAGTGAAGAATTGACCATCAAACCGGGTGTCGCGGGCGTCGATCGCCCGGTATCGCTGCCAGAAGTCCATGGCTTCATCCTGCCAGTCGTCCAAAGCCCTTGCTAGCGGAAATCGGACATGGCCGTTCGATGGTTTCTTGCTAGGGTCTGCTCATGAGCTCGTCCATGGACTACGGAATCAGCAGCCCGTCCGAAGTGCGCAAGTTCCTTGAGGGTGATCCTCGTGTCATCGCCCCGCTGATGCTTGGCGCGGTACTTACCCACCACTCGGAAGCCGGACCAGTCTCGGTCAGGCTCACAGAGGTGGAGGCTTACATGGGGCCGCGCGATTCAGAGCACCCCGACCCCGGTTCCCATACCTTCGGTGGTCCCACCGCCCGGAATGCACCCATGTTTGGGCCGCCGGGATTCCTGTACGTCTACTTCACCTACGGCATGCATTACTGCGCCAACATCGTCTGCGGTCCCGACGGCTCACCGTCCGCGCTGCTCCTGCGGGCGGGGGAGATCGTTGCCGGGGATGAGCTGGCTGCCCTTCGCAGGCCCGCCTCGAAGGCGCACAAGGACCTGGCCAGTGGACCTGCCAGGCTTGCCTCCGCACTGGGACTCACGACGGCGGATACTGGCCGTGACGCGCTCGCCTCACCGTTCAGCTTGTGGCTGCCGACGACACCCGCAGCTGCCGTGGCCAGCGGACCGCGGGTGGGTGTTGCAGGTCCAGGCGGAAGCACCGAATATCCTTGGCGGTTTTGGATTGAGGACGATCCCACCGTCTCCAAGTACAAGGCTGCGCGGACCCGGACCCGCAGCGCTGCCGGGTGACTTTTCGGCGTTGTTGGTTCAGCCAAGCATGAACTTTTTGTGACGCAGCCCGCCATATGACCTGTACCCCCCACGTTTACCAAAATCGCTGTAGAATGGACGGTCTGTCTTTTGCGATAGGGGTTACGGTTCGATGCACGACGCTGATTTGGTCCACGAGCAGGAATATGTTGCCGGGCTGTATGCCCGGCTCGATGAGCTGCGCGCCGAAAAGCGCGCCCAGCTGGCGCAGGTGCGCAAGGCCGGCGCGGTGGGAACCATGCAGAACGTCTCGGAACGGGACGCCTTTGCGGCACTGTACGAAGACCGCCTTGCCCAGCTCGACGCCGTCGACGACCGTCTGGTCTTCGGCCGTCTGGATCTCGATTCCGGAGAGGCTCAATACATTGGGCGCATCGGGCTTTCCACGGCCGATCTGCAGCGGCTTATGGTCGACTGGCGTGCACCGGAAGCCGGCCACTTCTACCAGGCAACGGCGTTCGACCGTCAAGGTGTGCGCCGTCGTCGCCACCTGATCCTGCAGGGGCGTGACGTAAAAGCGATTGAAGACGACGTCCTGGACGCAGGGATGCTCGCGGACAACGACTCTCTGCAGGGCGAAGGTGCGCTGCTGGCTGCGCTCAATTCCAAGCGGACTGGCCGCATGTCGGACATCGTGGGCACCATCCAGTCCGAGCAGGACCGGATCATCCGTTCTTCCATTTCCGGTGCACTGGTAGTCCAGGGCGGTCCCGGAACAGGCAAGACCGCCGTGGCCCTGCACCGCGCAGCCTACCTGCTGTACACGCACCGCGAACGGCTCAAGAGCGCCGGAGTCCTGCTTGTTGGGCCGTCGTCGTCCTTTATGCACTACATCGAACGAGTGCTGCCATCGCTCGGTGAGACCGGTGTGGTCATGGCCAGCCTGGGACGCCTCATGCCCGGGATTCATGCCATTCCAGAGGAAGATGCGGATGTCGCTGCCCTCAAGGGCAAGCTGGACATGGCAACCGTGGTGGCAAATGCCGTAGCCAACCGGCAGCGGACGCCGGCGGAGGACCGCATCCTCGAAGTTGATTCGCGGAAGCTGACCCTGACGGTACGCCAGGTTCGCCGGGCTCGGGAAAAGGCCCGTGCCACGGGAAAGCCCCACAACGAAGCCCGACTCACGTTCGTCAAGATCCTGCTGCGTGAGCTTACGGAACAGCTGACGGACCTCGTGGAGGAAGGCAACATCGGCAATAACGCTGATCGCGCCTACCTCGCGGAAGACGTTCGGTCTGCCCGTGACGTACGCATTGCACTGAACCTCTGCTGGATGCCCATGACACCGGAGAAGCTCATCTCTGAACTCTTCAGCAAGCCGGCCATCCTCGAAGCCTGCACGCCGCACCTGACTGCGGAACAGCGCGCCCTGCTGCAGCGTCCTGTGGATGCCCCTTGGACGGAAGCGGATGTTCCGTTGCTCGATGAGGCCGCAGAGTTGTTGGGTGAACTGGATCCAGCCGCCGGCAGGGGATTGGCCCAGCAAGAAGCCGACCGTGCCCGCGATCTCGCCAACGCCAAGCAGACCCTCGCCAATATGGAAGCGATGGGCGTGGACGTACTGGTGACGGCTGAAGAGCTTGCCGAGCAGAACCAGGAACGCGAAGGGCGGCTGACCGCTGCCGAACGCGCAACCAGCGACCGCTCGTGGGCTTTCGGCCACATCGTCGTTGACGAGGCCCAGGAACTCTCGCCCATGCAGTGGCGGCTCCTGGTGCGGCGTTGCCCGCTAAAGTCCTTCACCATCGTGGGGGACATCGCTCAAACGAGTGCAGCGGCCGGTGCCAATTCGTGGCAAAGCGCGCTGGCGCCGTCGTTCGGTGATCGCTGGACGCTGGAAGAACTTACCGTGAACTACCGCACGCCGTCGCAGATTGCCGAGGCGGCTGTCCGTATGGCCAACCGCGCAGGCTTGGTTGTCTCGGCCCCCAAGGCCGTACGCGAAGGCAAATGGTCGCCCATCGTGGACCACGTGGAGGCGGACAGCATCGTGACGCGCTTGGTTGAGGTCCTGCCGGAGGAAATTGAAGCGATCGACGGCGGCCTGCTGGCTGTCATCGCCGACGGACCGCTGTTGCCGCAGGCCACTGCAGCGCTGCGAGAGGTTTACGGACGCCGCATCGGCAGCGGTGCCGGCAGCTACCAGCAAGACATCGTGGTGATCAGCCCCAAGGAAGCAAAGGGCCTGGAATTCGACGGTGTTGTGGTCTTGGAACCGGCTGCCATGCTGAACCACGAGCACGGCAAGGTGGGGGACCTCTATGTCGCCATGACCCGTGCCACGCAGCGCCTGCGCCTCATAGCGGCCGCGCCGGTACCCGCCGGCATCGAGCGCTAGGAAAAACGGACCCGGCAATCCTGCTAACTTAGATCTCGTGTCACACGTAAACAACCTCGAGTCCCAGCACAACGATCCCGCCTTTGCCAACGTCTGGCAGGAGCTCAAATGGCGCGGCCTTGTCCACGTTTCCACTGATGAAACTGAACTGGAAAAGCTGCTCGCCGGGGACCCGATCACGTATTACTGTGGCTTCGATCCCACCGCACCATCGCTGCACCTGGGAAACCTCGTGCAGTTGCTGGTGATGCGTCGCCTGCAGTTGGCCGGCCACAAGCCGCTCGGTTTGGTGGGCGGTTCCACCGGCCTCATCGGTGACCCCCGTCCGACGGCGGAACGAACTTTGAACACCAAGGACACCGTCGCAGAGTGGGTTGGCTACCTTCAGGGCCAGGTGCGACGCTTCCTCAGCTTCGAGGGCGAAAACTCAGCCCGCATGGTCAATAACCTGGACTGGACGGCGCCGCTTAGTGCCATCGATTTCCTCCGCGAGATCGGCAAGCACTTCCGCGTGGGCACCATGCTCCGCAAGGATGCTGTGGCGTCACGCCTGAGTTCCGACGAAGGCATCAGTTACACAGAGTTCAGCTACCAGATCCTGCAGGGCATGGACTACCTCCAGCTCTTCCGCGACTACGGCTGCGCCCTGCAGACCGGCGGCTCGGACCAGTGGGGCAACCTCACCAGCGGTACCGAACTTATCCGCAAGGTGGAAGGTAAGAGCGTCCATGCCCTGGGCACGCCGCTCATCACCAACTCGGACGGAACCAAGTTCGGCAAGAGCGAAGGCAACGCCATTTGGCTGGATCCGGACATGTGCAGCCCGTACACGTTCTACCAGTTCTGGCTGAACACCGCCGATGCTGATGTGGTTGATCGACTCAAGGTCTTCACATTCCTTTCACGCGCGGAAATTGAAGAGCTTGGCCAGTCTGTTGCTGAGCGCCCGTTTGCCCGTGAAGGCCAGAAGAAGCTTGCTTTCGAAGTGACCTCCCTGGTGCACGGCGTCGACGCCACCGAAAAAGTCATCGCCGCGTCGGCTGCGCTTTTCGGCAACGGCGACCTCACCGTACTGGATGAGCGCACCCTCGAAGCAGCCACTGCGGAACTTCCCTCGGCCACCGTTGGCACCGATGGCCTCGGCATCATCGACCTCTTGGTCGCTTCCGGGCTCTCGGACAGCAAGTCAGCTGCTCGTCGAACAGTTGGCGAGGGCGGTGCGTACGTGAACAACACCAAGGTGTCCGATCCCGACGCAGTCATCGCCCGAGGCGAACTCCTCCATGGCCGTTACTTGCTCCTTCGCCGGGGTAAGAAGAACCTGGCCACCATCGAGGTTTCGGCCTAGGTTTCATCAGTAGTCCAGTTCAGAAAGGGCCGACAACCGTCATGGTTGCCGGCCCTCTCTGCGCTTAAGCGCACTTACCTGCGGGCGGCGGCGGTCATCCTCGGCGCGCTCGGTCGTGCCTCCTTCGGGCGCTCTCTCACATCCCTCGGGTTTGAGCCGGACGCTCTTGCAGGTCCCTCGGGTTTGGGTTGATCGCTCGCTCACTTCCCTAGGGTCGGGTTGAGGGTTCGACGGCGGTGGTTGGGTGTTGGGTTTGCGGCGGGTGTTGTGGGGGTTGGTTTGTGTGACGGGCTTCACTGGTGTGTGTGGTTGTTGTTTTTGGCTGGTGTTGGTGCGTTGCGGGGTTGTTTTCCTTGTGTTTGCGGGGGTTTTGGGTGGTGTTGGGGTGGATTTGGTGTGGGGGTTGGGCGCGTGTAAAGTTATTCGAGTCGCCGCCGCTGATGCGGAAAGATAGCGACCGACTCCCTTTCAATTCACCGGTTCCGGTAGCGCTTT
>NZ_JAPSHI010000064.1:0-3995 GCF_031180005.1 Paenarthrobacter sp.
TTTTTGGCCGCCTACCGAACCGTACACACCTTCCGGCTTTCCGTTTCGCACCCGGCGACTCAGAAAACAATACACCCCCCACACCCCCAACGCAAATCCACCCCAACCCCCACCCCACAAACCCCCACCAACCGCCGTCGAACGCCCCTCACTAACGGTGAGGCGCGGCGCCGGCAGTAGCTGGCTAAACACCGTCGGGTGGACGCCCAATGACGAAGCCATTGTCTGGTGGGAGGATGGGACGCATGGAACTGCACATCACAGGAGATGCCGCCGCGGACCAGCTACTCAGTGACGACGCCTTTGCGTTGTTGACGGGTATGTTGCTGGATCAACAAGTCACCATGGAGTCGGCGTTCGCCGGTCCGGAGAAGATCCGCACCCGTATGGGTTCCCTCGAACCCGGCACGATCGCGGAGTACGATCCCGCGGGCTTCGTGGAAGTCTTCAAGGAACGGCCTGCTGTCCATAGATTCCCTGGTTCCATGGCCGCGAGGGTCCAAGCCCTCGCCGCGACAGTACATCGGGAATGGGACGGCGATGCGTCCGCTATCTGGACCAGCGGAAACCCCGATGGCCCTGAAGTACTCCGTCGGCTAAAGGCCTTGCCCGGCTTTGGCGAACAGAAAGCAAAGATCTTCCTGGCCTTGCTAGGCAAACAGTGCGAACTACAGGCGGACGGATGGAGGGAAGCAGCCGGCCATTATGGTGAGGCAGGCTCCTACCTCTCGGTCGCCGACATCGTGGACCCGGAGTCCCTGGTCAAAGTGCGCGCCAGTAAGCAAGCGGCCAAGGCAGCCGCGAAAGCCGCCAAAGCGTAAGTACTGTCAGACCTGGCTTATACGATGCGGTAAATGCCTAGTCGATTGGTGGAACCTGATGGCGACATTGCGAATCTGTGATGAAAGATTGCCCGGAGCCGGGGCAACAGAGCAACTGGAGCTCTCCGGGCTGCCGGATGTCATCACAGTTGAAGAGCTAATACGCTGGCGCGTGCGCGAGGAAGTCGCGCGTTACAACGCCACCCACGGGGCTGGAAAATCCCCCGGGCTGGTGGAGGTCTCCGCCAGGGAAAGTGAGCTCAACGGTCTTGGACGCCGGGTACCAGACCACAAGCCCGTGAATTGGGAGCGGCACGCTGACACTGCGGTCAAAGGCTTTGAACGGAATGCATTCTTCGTGATGGTTGACGGCCGACAGGTCTGCGATCTGACGGCCGAAGTCGACGCCCTCACCGCCGTCGAAGCTGTCTTCATCAAGCTAGTACCGCTGGTTGGGGGATGAGCAGCTTGGTCGATTCAGAGGAGGGTTTCGCCATGCCCGAACGTCTGCGTGTCTTGGCCGGTATGCAAAGCGGCCGGCTCCTTGAGTTCTTCATGACTCCACATTCCGATTGGGCAGGTGGCGGGGAAAGCTTGGAAAAGTACCGGGAACGGTTTGCCAAGTACCTTGAGCAGCTCGACCCGGATGGGCAGAAGGGTGCATTCGCTTATACCTTCGCGCACGTACACGAGCACAGGTACGGGATCGCTGACAGGTATTACGAGCCTTTCGGCATCCCGGCAGGCCGCGTGCACATGCTGCCACCGGTCGAGCAGGCGCTCTACATCTTTTCGAAACTGACTCCGCTGGACTGGTCCGCCCAAGAGCTCAATTGGATGCTTAGCCACGTGCCCTACTCCCGATACATCTATCCTTCATGGTGCGGCGCGTTTCACGAGCCAATCCTGGCGCTGGAACCCACTGAGCGATGCAAAATTCCGACGGCGACCCGGCGGTTGGAGGCCATACTGCTCACGGATTTTCGGGATGGGCCGGGGTTGCATCCAAAGATCCGCGAATTTGATGAATTGCTGCTCAATGACAGCAAGGAAGACGGCCGTATCCCTTTGCAGTACGTGGCTGAGGACGACGACTTCGGCCCCTCAATACCCAGTGCGGTGAGGCCCGTTTTGCCGGAACACCAGGTCGCCCGGCTACTGCTCTTCATGAGCGAGCTGAGCGGGCCGAAGCCCACGGCGAAGTGGAAACGCGCAGCAGATCTGCGGATCTCGGAGCAGCCGGAAGCGCTGGGGGTTGCCCAGGCCCTACTCGGCCTGGCTGCCGAGCGCAGGCCTACGGCAGACCTGGGCGAAATTTCATGTGTTACCCCGCACGTTGGGTCGGTCCTGCGGGCCGCCCTCTGGCTCCTTGCGCTCCAGCACGATGCACCAGCACATATTCAGCTCATTCGAGACGCATCCGCCTACCTGGGGGCAGGCCACAACGGCAAGAACGGAGTTTGCCGCTCCGCAATAGCGGCCAACGCCGGCGTGGAGGCGCTCCTGGAGATTGCCAAGAGCCACGAGACCGCCACAGCTGAAGTCGTTGGAGCACTCACGCACATCCGGGACGTGGTCAAGAACAAGAACCTGCACAAACGCTTGGTCAACGTCATCGACCAACTGTCCGCAGAGCGAGGCATCTCTCCGTCGGAACTACTGGAAACAGCTGTTCCCGATCTGGGCTTGGATGCCGGCGGTGTAACGACCTACAAAATTGACGAGTACACGGCCAGGCTTTCCCTGACGAACGGACAAGGCGCGGCTGCCGTGAAGCTCGAATGGTTCACGGCAGCCGGAGAACCGGTGGCCATGCCCACTCAACTGAAGAACCATCCGAACTTGCCCACCGTAAAACTCGCGGCGAGCGAAGCTAAAAATGCCCTGAATATCCAGCGACGCCGGCTCGAACGGCTCATGGCTTCCGAGCGAGTGTGGACGGGCCACGATTTCTGCACACGCTACTTGGAACACCCCGTGGTTGCAACTATCGCTCGCGAGCTGCTGTGGACGATCACGTCAAGGGAAGGAGAGTTCTCCGGCTACCCTCAACGCACTGCTGATGCCGGCGGTTGGGAATTGGCGGGAACCCAAGGCGAAGCACACGCCATCCCCGGCGACGCAACCGTAGTTCTATGGAAACCGTGGGCACGGAGTGTCGATGAAGTACGCTCCTGGCGCTCCCACCAACTGCAGCACCGGTTGAGACAACCGTTCAAGCAGGCATACCGGGAGCTCTATCTGCTGACTCCCGCCGAATTGGAGACTGGACACTACTCCAACCGGTACGCCGCACACGTGCTTGACTACGCTCGTGCACAGGCGGTTGCGAAGGAACGCGGCTGGCACGGCACCCAATTAGGTCCTTGGGACGGCGGCCAGGACACCCAGATGTATTCCGAATTCCCTGACGAACAGCTGAGGGCGGCATTCAGCATCGAACTTCTTGAGCTCGAAACAGAACGTGCAAACCTATGCTCAACCAACAGGGTGTGGTTCGAAAGGCGCGTTGCCCGGGACACCTGGGAGCCAATAGGCCTTGATGAAGTACCGCGGGCCGTGTTTAGCGAAGCCATGCGGGACGTGGACCTCTTTACCTCAGTGGCTGCAATCGGACCGGATCCGGATTGGGCAGACCACCCGAATGGTCTCGTCAGAGACTACTGGGGCGAAACACACACTGAGGCACTCTCCGAATCAGCACAGACCAGACAGGAGTATCTCGGCGAAATCCTCCCCCGGACAATTCTGGCTGAGTCCTGCCAGTTGACGGACCGCCATCTCATAGTCCGGGGTACGCATCGCACCTACAAGATCCACCTCGGATCAGGAAACATTCTGATGGAACCAGACGATTCCTACCTTTGCATCGTGCAGGCACCGAGATCATCGTCCGAGCGTATCTTCCTCCCCTTCGAGGAGAAGACTGGAAGACTGGCAACGATCCTGTCCAAAGCCTTCATGTTAATGAACGATGACAAAATCACCGACCCATCCATCCTCAGTCAAATCCACGGGACCCGCTGAGGCGTGGGCCTTAAATGTCGGAAGCCTCCATGGGTGGTGGAGGCTTCTGTTGTGGGTTTGGTTGTTAAATGCGGGAGACCCCCCAACTGGTGGGTTGGGGGGTCTCTACCTAATGGTTGTCCGGCGGTGTCCTACTCTCCCACACCC
>NZ_JAPSHI010000044.1:0-14756 GCF_031180005.1 Paenarthrobacter sp.
GTGGTGCCTGCGGAAGCCACAGCATCGCGCGGGGCGATGGCCTGCTTGGTCTCGACGTCGACAATCAGCTTGTCAAAGTCGGTGCGCTGCTCAACACGGGTTGCTTCCACGCGGAAAGTAACCTTCAGTACCGGCGAGTAGATGGAATCGACCGGGATACGGCCGATCTCTGCGTCGCCGGACTTGTTCTGAGCTGCCGAAACGTAGCCGCGGCCGCGCTCGATGGTCAGTTCGAGTTCGAACTTGCCCTTCGAGTTCAGCGTGGCAATGTGCAGATCCGGGTTGTGGAATTCGACGCCGGCCGGCGGAGCGATGTCCGCGGCGGTGACGACTCCGGGGCCCTGCTTGCGCAGGTAAGCGACAACCGGCTCATCGTGCTCGGAGGAAACCGAGAGGCTCTTGATGTTCAGGATGATCTCAGTGACATCTTCCTTGACACCCGGAACCGTGGTGAACTCGTGCAGCACGCCATCGATCCGGATGCTGGTTACAGCAGCACCGGGGATGGAGGAGAGCAGGGTACGGCGGAGGGAGTTTCCGAGGGTGTAGCCGAAGCCCGGTTCCAGCGGTTCAATGATGAAACGCGAACGGTTTTCTGAAACTACCTCTTCGGAGAGGGTGGGGCGCTGTGCAATGAGCACTTAGGTTTCCTTTCGGCGAGCATCCGCTATATGACGCAACACAGGTGGTGGAAATTCGGTCTGAAGACTTAACGCGCTGGGCTTGCCCGGACCATCGACGGTCCGGGCAAGCTCATGCGGCGTGGAAAGCCTTAGACGCGGCGGCGCTTCGGCGGGCGGCAGCCGTTGTGCGCAGCGGGGGTGACGTCCTGGATGGAGCCAACCTCGAGGCCTGCGGCCTGCAGCGAACGGATCGCGGTCTCGCGTCCGGATCCCGGTCCCTTGACGAAAACGTCAACCTTGCGCATGCCGTGCTCCTGGGCGCGCTTGGCAGCGGCTTCGGCAGCCATCTGGGCAGCGAACGGAGTGGACTTACGCGAGCCCTTGAAGCCAACCTCACCTGAGGAAGCCCAAGAGATAACAGCGCCGTTCGGATCCGTGATGGAAACGATGGTGTTGTTAAAGGTGCTCTTGATGTGCGCCTGGCCAAGCGCGATATTCTTCTTGTCCTTCTTACGCGGCTTGCGAACCGCGCCACGAGTCTTCGGGGGCATTATTTCTCCTACAGAAAGTTTATTGGGGAAAGTCAGCAGCTATTTCTAGCGGCCGGCTTTCTTCTTGCCGGCGACGGTACGCTTCGGGCCCTTGCGGGTACGTGCGTTGGTCTTCGTACGCTGTCCGCGTACGGGCAGGCCCTTGCGGTGGCGCAGGCCTTCGTAGCTGCCGATTTCAACCTTGCGGCGGATATCTGCTGCTACTTCGCGGCGAAGGTCACCCTCAACCTTGTAGTTGCCTTCAATGTAGTCACGCAGCTCAACCAGCTGTGCATCAGTCAGGTCCTTGACGCGAACGTCAGCGCTGATGCCAGTGGCAGCCAGGGTTTCGTGTGCACGGGTCTTGCCCACGCCGTAGATGTAAGTAAGCGCAATTTCCAGCCGCTTTTCGCGGGGAATGTCTACGCCAGCGAGACGAGCCATAGTGGCAGTGCTCCTTGAATAAACCGGAGGTCGTAGGCAGTACACCCGCACGTTCTGTGCGGCCCCAGCCTCCGACCGGGGGTTAGCTGTCCAGGCTCGTTATTACTCGATGTCCCGGTTCAGCTTGTGCTGCCTTTTATTTACTTGCGTGGGTTAGCAACCCAGGGATTTCCAGAAGGAAATTAGCCCTGGCGCTGCTTGTGGCGCGGGTTCTCGCAGATCACCATGACCCGGCCATTACGGCGGATCACTTTGCACTTTTCGCAGATCTGCTTGACGCTCGGCTTGACCTTCATGGCGTTCCTTTGCGTGTTGCAGTTGGACCACTGGAGCGGCTTCCGGTTGATGCCATTGCCGCCCAGAGCTTATTTGTAGCGGTAGACAATACGACCACGTGTCAGGTCATAAGGGCTCAGCTCCACCACTACCCGGTCCTCAGGGAGAATCCTGATGTAGTGCTGACGCATTTTTCCAGAGATGTGTGCAAGTACGATGTGCTTGTTGGTGAGCTCAACACGGAACATCGCATTGGGCAGCGCCTCGGTCACAACGCCTTCGATCTCTATGACCCCGTCCTTCTTGGCCATATCCTCCGCTAACTGTTGTTGCCACAGCCCTCCGGAATGCACCGGGCATGACTGTGAACGTTTTTTGATTGATTGGCCATCGCCTAGCGACCGCAAAAGGGCGCAACAGGGCAGACAACCAACAGACAACACTACGCCATGATGGCGCAAATGTTAAATCCTGCCATGTTAGCGCACGGTGCCCCTAAATGCAGCAAACTCCCCTGCCGGGGTGCTGACACTCTCCGCCCTGGTGACCCCGTCCATGATGGCCAGACGCACGACGTCGGCTGCGGCGCTTTGCAGCTTGATAAGACTCAACATCCGGGCCTCCGTACTGCTCCGATCCAGCTGAACGGCGCCGGTCGCCAGGGTGAACACGGTGTCGCCGTCGGCCAAAGTGTGGCTCGGATTCAACGCCCGCGCGATCCCCGCGTGCGCAGCCGACGCCGTCCGTTTGCACTCAGCCTTGTCCAGGACCGCATTCGTCGCGACGACGACGAGCGTTGTATTGAGTTGCTTACCACCCACGTCGGGAGGGGAATCGGGAACCTGGGCGGCAGGTTCCGGAACCCGGAAGCCCGCGTCTAAGGTGGGCCCACTCTCGCCGGGTTCCCTGGCCGGGCTTGCGAGGTTAGGGGGCGAGAGGGGAGGAACGACCGAGCGGGCGGAGGGGTGCGGCTCCTGCCGCCCTTCTGGCAGGAACGGCAGTCCCAGCGCATTGACCACCACTATGGCGCCGACAACGACAGTTCCCTCAGCAGAGATGCCGTCGAGGGTGATTGAGGCCGTGCCTACTCCGCCTTTGTAGGTTCGTGCCATGGCTGCTCCGGTGCCGGCTCCTACGTTGCCGCGTTCGACGTCGTGCCCGTCCCTTCGGGTGAAGGCGACGGCGGTGGCTTCGTAGCCCATGGCCTGATCCGGGCGGGCCTGGAAGTCGCCGCCCCTTCCGAGGTCGAAGATGGATGCAGCCGGGACGATGGGAACTACGCCGCCGGGAACTTCGAAGCCCCGGCCGTTCTCCTCGCACCAACGCTGGGCGCCATGGGCTGCGACGAGCCCGTAGGCACTGCCGCCTGTCAGGACCACGGCATCAACGAAGGAGGTCAGCGTGGTGGGCTCCAATGCATCAGTTTCGTGAGTGCCCGGCCCGCCGCCTTGGACGTGAACGGAGCCAACAGTCCCGGGCGGCGGCAGGACCACCGTCACCCCGCTCAACCACCCGTCGCCGGACTTTTGGACCTGGCCTACCCGGATACCTGTGACGTCAGTGATCGCTCCCATGGCTCCATTGTGGTGCACGTGTGCCGTTATTTGCCTTGCTGCTCCCGGAGCATCTTCTCGACATCGAGCGTCGCGGGACGCATTCCCACTTCAGGACAGAACTCCTCAGTTGATATCGGGACGTCCCCCGGGGCAGGCAGTACCGCGTACCGCCAGTCATCCCGTATGCACTTGACCAGGACAGGTACTTTCGTCGGCGCCTGGGGAGCGGTGGCAGGCGGCTTCGGTGCTGGCCGAACGGTGACTCCGGGCTGGATCCTGCCTTCACGCCACAGTGAACTGCAGAGCTCTACAGGATCGACGGCCTCGGTGTTGTCCGCGGGTCCTCCGACCGCCAGAGCCACCTCTTCAGCGTAGGTGTTGGCGGAGGGACCCGAATAACAGAAAGCAGTGTATTTGGCCTGTTCCGGCGTCACATTGAAGATATAGAAACCAGCAGTCGCGGCAGCGAGGATCACTGGCGCCATGACTGCCGCCACAACGCGGCGGCTGCGTTGCCGCCGTCGGCGAAGATCGGCGCTGATCCTGTTGGTGAGCGCGGCACGTACCCGCTCACGGCTTTCACTCAGATCCTCCATTTTTGAGTCACCTCCTCCCCCTGGGTCTCGTTAAACAGCTCTTTTAGTTTGGAACGCATCCGCAGAACGCGGTTCTTTACGGCGGCAGTGGTAATGCCTGTGGCCGCGGCAATCTGGGCGTGTGGCACATCGCCCAGGAAGAACATCCGGAAAACGGCCTGGTCCTGGACAGACATAGTTGCTACGACGGCCATTACCTGCGAGATCTGGTCATTGGTGACCACAATGCTCTCCGCAGAGACGGCTACCAATGCCTTACTGGCATCCAGCTCATCAATGTCAGCTGTGGGCTGGTTGCCGTGTTTCCGGTTGTGGTTGTAGCTCAGGAACTTGGCTGTGGAAAAAATCCAGGGGCGCAGCGAGCCGTTGACAAGGCTCACGGTCTTTGCCTTCTCCCACAACAGGAAAAAAGTCTCCTGGGCGAGCTCTTCTGCGGCGGGGATACTGCCTGTCATCTTCACGAGGTATCGCAAAACGCCGTCGGCATACCGGTCATAGACCTCGCCGAACGCACCCTCATCGCGCTTTACAAGACCTTTGAGCAAGTGTGCTTCGTGGTCAGGGTCGTCCGGCCCGACGCCGTTGCCGGTCCGGGACCTGAAAAAACCGGCCACTTGCCTAGGGCGAAAAGCTGATGGAGGACGTTCGATCGTTCATGGTGCCAACCCAGGATGAGGATGCGTACCAGCCGTAACCGGCACCTGTACCGTTTGAATGCTCGTGGAGGTACAAGCGGCAGCCAGATCCGCCGATAAAGGAGGAAAGACGGTCATTCCAACCCGTCCAGGTCAGGTCAATGAAATCCGTGTAGCCCGACCCGCACGAGTCCCCCACGATGTTCAAATAACCGCCGCCATAGCCTGAGTTGTCATAGACTGTGCCGATGACAGACGCCGCCTGAGCGGTTTCGGTTGATTCGGACTTGAGGCGGGGCCCTTCAGTACCTTTAGCCTTTTTTCCCGTATCCACGCCGGAAAGCTCCAGCGATCGGTTGAGCTCTTCAGGTGTGTCATGGCACTGAAGCTTCTGCCTGGCGACGTCCGCTGAGCAGTACTTGGCAGCGGATGCAGGATCCTTCGCTGCCGTCATGGTTGCTGCAAGGAACAAACAAGCGACAAGTGCCAGGACAGCCTTCAATGAACCGCGACGAACAGACATGTCCCCAGTTTACCCATGGGCCCCCTCCCCCTTTTGCCGCCCCGCATTTGAACGGCCGGCTATGAGGTTAATGTTCCGGGAGGGGAAAAAGTCTCAGGATCAGGGAATCGGGGTAGGAACTACCCCGAGGGGCGCCAGGCGTTCCGCGCCGCCGTCGGGAGCGGAAAGAACCCAGATCCCCTTGCTGTGCACGGCAACGGAGTGCTCCCATTGGCAGGAGCGCTGGCCGTCAGCGGTGACCACGGTCCAGTCGTCGTCGAGCACTGCGGTGTCAATTCCGCCTCGGACCAGCATCGGCTCGATGGCCAGGCAGAGGCCCGGGCGGATCTTCGGCCCCCGGTGACCGGTCCTGTAGTTGGGAACGTCCGGCGCCATGTGCATCTCAGAGCCGATACCGTGACCCACGTAGTCTTCCAGGATTCCGAGCGGCTTCCCGGGCACAGAAGAGACGTAGTCGTCTACCGCGGCGCCAATGTCACCGATGTTCTTTCCAGTGGCAAGCGCCGCTATCCCGTGCCACATTGCTGTCTCAGTCACGTCCGAGAGGCGCTGATCGGCGGGATCGGCCGTGCCCACAATGACCGTGCGTGCGGAATCGGAATGCCACCCGTCCACGATGGCGCCGCCGTCGATCGACAGGATGTCTCCGTCCCGCAAGATCCGGTTGCCTGGGATCCCGTGCACCACTTCCTCATTGACGGAGGTGCAAATGGTCGCCGGGAACCCGTGATAGCCCAGGAAATTTGACTTGGCACCGGAGTCGCTGAGGACAGCGGCGAATACCTCGTCCAGCTCCTTGGTGGTGGTTCCGGCAGTGGCAGCGGCGGCAGCGGCATCGAGGGCGCGACTCAGAACAAGGCCTGCCTTGTGCATGGTGCGTATCTGGGCGTCGGTCTTGTACTCAATACGGGGCTGGCCGAAGGCCATCTTCCGGTCCTTTCAGAGGCAAGCTGTTGGGATGCGTTCGGGGTAAATGGGTGAGGCTCCTCCCGATACGCGGGAGGAGCCTCGTAAAGCTGGGCTGATCAGGCCGCCTGGGCAGCCTTGATGGCCTGCATCACGCGGTCCGTCACTTCGTCGATGGCGCCGATGCCGTCGACCTGTGTGAGGATGCCGCGCTCCGCGTACTTCGCCACAACGGCTTCAGTCTGCTCGTGGTAGAGGTCCAGGCGGTGCCGGATGACGGCTTCATTGTCGTCACTGCGGCCGTTCTCCTTGGCGCGCCCCAGGAGGCGGGTAACCAGTTCCTCGTCGTCCGCGGTCAGCTGGAGCACGACGTCGAGCTTTTGATCACCTTCAGCCAGGATCTGGTCCAGGTAGTCCACCTGCGCTGTAGTGCGGGGGTAACCGTCCAGGAGGAAGCCGCCGTCCACGTCGCCTTCGCTGAGGCGGTCACGCACCATTTTGTTGGTGACGCTGTCCGGAACAAAATCTCCGGCGTCCATGTACTTCTTGGCCTCGAGGCCCAGGGGAGTCTCACCCTTGACGTTGGCACGGAAGATATCGCCGGTGGAGATCGCTACGACGCCGAGCCGCTCCGAAATACGTTCCGCCTGCGTTCCTTTGCCGGAGCCAGGAGGTCCGATAATCAACATTCTGGTCATCGTAAGAGCCCTTCATAGTGACGTTGCTGTAGCTGCGCGTCGATCTGCTTGACCGTTTCAAGGCCTACGCCCACCATGATCAGGATCGAGGTGCCGCCGAACGGGAAGTTCTGGTTGGCGTTGATCAGGACCAGGGCCACCAACGGAATCAGCGCGACGAAGCCCAGGTAGAGGGCCCCGGGCAACGTGATCCGTGAGAGGACGTACTGCAGGTAATCCGCGGTTGGCTTGCCGGCCCGGATGCCGGGAATGAAGCCGCCGTACTTCTTCATGTTGTCGGAGACCTCTTCAGGGTTGAAGGTGATCGCCACGTAGAAGTAAGTAAAGAAAACGATCATGGCGAAATAGAGCGCCATGTAGATGGGGTGGTCCCCGCGTGTGAGGTTGTTGTTGATCCATTCAACCCACGGCTGGACCGGTTCGCCCGCCCGGGGCTGGTTGAACTGGGAGATCAGGCCCGGCAGGTACAGCATCGAGGAAGCGAAGATCACGGGGATCACGCCGGCCATATTCACCTTGATGGGGATGTAGGTGCTTGTTCCGCCCACGGTACGGCGGCCAATCATCCGCTTGGCGTACTGCACCGGTACACGACGCTGAGACTGCTCCACAAAGACCACCAGTGCAACGGTCACAAGTCCGATCGCCAGAACCATAAAGAACGTTCCCGGGCCCTGTGACGTCCAGATGGCGCCAAGGGAGGTGGGGAACGTCGCTGCGATGGATGTGAAGATGAGCAGCGACATACCGTTGCCGACGCCCTTTTCAGTGACGAGCTCGCCCATCCACATGATGAGGCCGGTACCCGCCGTCAGCGTGATGATCAGGAGGATGGTGGTGATGATGCTGTCGTCCGGAATGAGCGGAAGGTTGCAGCCCGGCAGCAGCTGCCCGGAACGGGCCAACGACACCAGTGTCGTGGCGTTCAGCAGGCCAAGGGCGATAGTCAGGTAACGCGTGTACTGCGTCAGCTTCGACTGGCCCGAGGCGCCCTCTTCGTACAGTTGCTGGAAACGGGGAATGACCACCCGCAGGAGCTGCACAATGATGCTTGCCGTGATGTACGGCATGATCCCCAAGGCAAAGATGGACACTTGCAGCAGGGCACCGCCACTGAACAAGTTGACGAGCTGGTAGATACCGCCCGAGGTCTGACCTGTCGACAAGCATTGCTGGACATTCTGGTAGTTCACACCAGGCGAGGGGATGAAAGCGCCCAAGCGGAAGATTGTGATGATTCCCAGCGTGAACAACAACTTGCGTCGCAGATCAGGCGTGCGAAAGGCCCGGCCAAATGCGCTAAGCAAGCGTCCTCCTGAGTTGTTTGATGAAGTCATGTGAGCAGGGTCAATAAACCCAACAACCGAGTCTAACGGGTGGATGCGCTCCGCCGATAATCGGTGAGCTCCCAAAAAAGAAAAAACTCCCGGTCGACGAGGCCTGAGCCCCGACAACCGGGAGTTTTTCGCAATAGGCAATTGCTTGCCCACACTCATTTAGAGTGCGGTGGTGCTTCCGCCTGCTGCAGCAATCTTTTCGGCAGCGCTGGCCGAGAATGCATCGACCGTGACGTCAACCTTGACGGTGATGTCACCGGTGCCCAGCACCTTGACGGGCTGGTTCTTGCGAACGGCACCCTTTGCCACCAGGTTCTCCACGGTGACAACGCCACCTTCCGGGAACAGCTCGTTGAGCTTGTCCAGGTTAACAACCTGGTACTCAACCCGGAACGGGTTCTTGAAGCCGCGCAGCTTCGGCAGGCGCATGTGCAGCGGCAACTGGCCGCCGGCAAAGCCAGCCTTGATCTGGTAGCGGGCCTTCGTACCCTTGGTACCGCGACCGGCGGTCTTACCCTTGGAACCTTCACCACGACCAACACGGGTCTTGGCGGTCTTGGCACCCGGAGCGGGACGCAGGTGGTGAACCTTCAGTGCGTTCTGCTTCTCAGCAGTGGCGCCCTGTGCCTTTTCGGCGGTGTTCTTCTCTGCCATTTACTTCGCCTCCTCTACCTTTACCAGGTGCGGAACCGTGTTGAGCATTCCGACAGTCACGGCGTCGGCGGTGCGGACAACAGTGTGTCCGATCCGCTTCAGGCCGAGGGACCGCAGGGTGTCGCGCTGGTTCTGCTTGCCGCCAATGGCGGACTTGATCTGAGTGATCTCCAACTGTGCGTCGGAGGGAATCAGGTTCTTGGCCATGCCTTAGACACCTGCCTTCTGGTTCTGGTTCAGAAGAGCGCGGACCAAAGCAGCCGGAGCAACCTCGTCCAGCGGCAGGCCACGACGGGCTGCCACAGACGCGGGCTCTTCCAGGCGCTTCAGAGCGTCAACAGTCGCGTGAACGATGTTGATGGCGTTGGAGGAACCGAGCGACTTGGAGAGGATGTCGTGGATGCCCACGCACTCCAGTACTGCACGGACCGGACCGCCGGCGATAACACCGGTACCGGCGGAAGCCGGACGCAGCATTACGACGCCTGCAGCAGCTTCGCCCTGCACACGGTGCGGGATGGTGCTGCCAACGCGGGGAACGCGGAAGAAGGACTTCTTGGCTTCTTCAACGCCCTTAGCGATTGCTGCGGGAACTTCCTTCGCCTTGCCGTAGCCGACGCCGACCATACCGTTACCGTCACCAACGACGACGAGTGCGGTGAAGCTGAAGCGACGACCACCCTTGACGACCTTGGAAACGCGGTTGATGGTAACAACGCGCTCTACGAACTGGCTCTTCTCGGCTTCACGGCCGCCGTCGCGGCCACCACGGCCACCACGGTCGCCGCGGCCCTGGCCACGGTCGCCACGCTCGCCGCGACGGGCACCGCCGCGGCGGTCGTCGCCAGCGGCGGGAGCGGTGGCTTCAGCAGCTACGGCTTCAGTCGCCTTCTGATCTGCAGACACAGTGTCCTTTTCCTTGTTTGCTTCCGTCACAGTGACAGCCCACCTTCACGTGCACCGTCAGCGACGGCGGCGATCCGGCCGTGGTACTTGTTACCACCACGGTCGAAGACAACCGCTTCGACTCCGGCAGCCTTGGCGCGCTCGGCTACGAGCTCACCAACGCGCTTGGCCTTGGCGGTCTTGTCACCGTCGAATGCACGAAGGTCGGCTTCCAGTGTGGATGCGCTCGCTACGGTCTGGCCGATGGTGTCGTCGACAACCTGGACAAATACGTGGCGTGCGGAGCGGTTCACGACCAGACGGGGACGTGCAGGCGTTCCGGAGATGCGCTTGCGGATACGAAGCTGGCGGCGGCTGCGCGAAGCAGACTTGCTCTTGTTCGTACGCTTCTTGTTAATTGCGATGGCCATGGTTACTTACCAGCCTTTCCGACCTTGCGGCGGATGACTTCGCCGGCGTAGCGAATGCCCTTGCCCTTGTAGGGGTCCGGCTTGCGCAGCTTGCGAATGTTGGCAGCAACCTCGCCGACCTGCTGCTTGTTGATGCCTGAGACAGAGAGCTTGGTCGGCCCCTCTACTGCAAAGGTGATGCCGGCCGGTGCCGTAACGCTGACCGGGTGGCTGAAGCCGAGAGCGAACTCAAGGTCAGATCCCTTGGCCTGTACGCGGTAACCGGTACCAACGATTTCAAGCTTCTTTTCGTAGCCGGCCGTGACGCCCTGGATCATGTTGGAGATCAGGGTGCGGGTCAAACCGTGCAGCGAACGGGAGGCGCGCTCGTCGTTCGGGCGGGTGACGGTCAGGGTGTTGTCTTCCAGGGCAACCTCGATCGGGCTGGCCACAGTGTGGCTCAGCTCGCCTTTGGAACCCTTGACGCTGACGACAGAGCCGTCAACCTTGACCTCAACGCCGGCAGGAACGGTGATGGGGAGACGTCCAATACGTGACATTATTCTCTTCCTTTCCCGTTACCAGACGTAAGCGAGGACTTCGCCGCCCACGCCCTTCTTGCCGGCCTGCTTGTCAGTCAAGAGGCCGGAAGAGGTGGACAGGATTGCGACACCCAGGCCACCGAGCACGTGCGGCAGGTTGGTGGACTTTGCGTATACGCGCAGTCCCGGCTTGGAAATACGACGAACGCCAGCAATTGAACGCTCGCGGTTCGGGCCGAACTTGAGCTCGAGGGTCAGCTTCTTGCCAACCTCAGCGTCTTCTTCTTTCCAGGAGGCGATGTAACCTTCGGCCTTCAGGATGTCAGCGACGCGTGCCTTGAGCTTGCTGTAAGGCATAGACACGGAATCGTGGTATGCCGAGTTTGCGTTGCGCAGACGCGTAAGCATATCTGCGACAGGATCTGTCATAGTCATGTGGGCTCTTGCCCTTCCTCATAACGGTTTCCGCTGGCTGGTCCGGGAATCAATTCCCAGTACCAGGTCAGGCGGACCTTTTATGTAGCTAGATTAATCTTCGGTCTTGAACGGGAAGCCAAGCGCCTTCAGCAGCGCGCGGCCTTCGTCATCGGTCTTTGCAGTGGTGACAACCGTGATGTCCATACCGCGAACGCGGTCAATGGAATCCTGGTCGATCTCGTGGAACATAACCTGCTCGGTCAGACCGAAGGTGTAGTTGCCGTTGCCGTCGAACTGCTTGCCGCTGAGGCCGCGGAAGTCGCGGATACGGGGCAGTGCGAGGGTTACCAGGCGGTCCAGGAATTCCCACATGCGGTCTCCACGCAGAGTTGCGTGTGCACCGATGGGCATGCCTTCGCGCAGCTTGAACTGAGCGATCGACTTGCGGGCCTTGGTGACCTGGGGCTTCTGGCCGGTGATCAGGGTGAGGTCGCGGACAGCGCCGTCGATCAGCTTGGAGTCCTTGGCGGCATCTCCAACACCCATGTTCACGACAACCTTGACCAGGCGCGGAACCTGGTTAACGTTCTCGTACTTGAATTCCTCAACAAGCGTGTCCTTGATGGAATCCGCGTACTTGGTCTTCAGACGAGGAACGATCTTGCTTGCCGGAGTCTCGAGAGTCTCAGTCATTAGATGTCCTTCCCGGAGCTCTTGGCCACGCGTACGCGCACTTCACGCTTCACGCCATCGCGCTCAACGGTCTCGGTGCGGAAACCTACGCGGGTGGGCTTCTTGGTGGACGGGTCAACCAGAGCCACGTTGGAGATGTGGATTGAAGCCTCAACGACCTCGATGCCACCGGTCTTGGTGCCGCGCTGCGACTGACCGACCTTGGTGTGCTTGGTTACGCGGTTAATGCCTTCAACCAACACGCGGTTGGTCTCGGGGAATACGCGCAGAACCTTGCCCTGCTTGCCACGGTCGCCGCCGCGCTCAGCCTTGGCGCCAGTGATGACCTGAACGAGGTCACCCTTCTTGATCTTAGCCATGGACTACAGCACCTCCGGAGCCAGAGAAACGATCTTCATGAACTTCTTGTCACGGAGCTCACGACCAACCGGTCCGAAGATACGGGTGCCGCGGGGGTCACCGTCGTTCTTCAGGATTACAGCTGCGTTCTCGTCAAACTTGATGTAGGAACCATCCGCACGGCGGCGTTCCTTCTTGGTACGGACGATGACGGCCTTGACCACATCGCCCTTCTTTACGTTGCCGCCCGGGATTGCGTCCTTGACGGTAGCGACGATGACGTCGCCAATGCCTGCGTAGCGACGGCCAGATCCACCGAGAACGCGAATGGTAAGGATTTCCTTAGCACCCGTGTTGTCGGCGACCTTGAGTCGCGACTCCTGCTGAATCACTATTTACTCCTTGCGTCGCGCGGGTTCTCAGACCGAAAATCTTCCTACGGAATGAGCCTTGCGGAACGGTTGATCGGGGTGTCTCTTGACCTGCCTGGATTTTGCCAGACCAGGCCTAAACTCCCGTGCCAAAAACATTTGCTTCCCAAGCGGATTCTGACTGATCAGGACGCAAGGGGGCACTATGCCGTGGCACGATTGTTTACGAGGTTGATGACGGCGCACGAACGGCGCCATACAAACTCAATATCCTAGCACAATTCTTCCCGGTTCCCATATCACATGGAGACGCGGAAACCCCCGCTCCCAAAGGGAACGGGGGTTTCCAGTGCAGCTTTGTTTCAGCAAAGCCGCCGGTGTTACTTGGCCTTTTCGAGGATCTCCACAAGCCGCCAGTTCTTGGTGGCGGACAGTGGGCGGGTCTCAGCGATGAGCACGAGATCGCCGATGCCGGCGATGTTCTGCTCGTCGTGAGCCTTGACCTTCGAAGTGCGGCGGATGACCTTGCCGTACAGGGCGTGCTTCACGCGGTCTTCAACCTGGACAACGATGGTCTTTTCCATCTTGTCCGAGACCACGTAGCCACGACGCGTCTTACGGTAACCGCGCTGCTCAGCCGTAGCTGCCGCAGCAGAAACAGTTTCCGTCACGTTCTCGTCCTTTTCACTCACTTGGCGTCCTCCTCGGTCTCAGCTTCGGCCGGCTTTTCAGCCTTCTCAGCCTTGGCTGCTGACTTCTTGGACTTCTTTTCTTCCTTGGCTTCCACAACCGGTGCGGCAACCTCGGCACGAATGCCCAGCTCACGCTCACGGAGAACGGTGTAGATGCGAGCGATGTCCTTCTTTACCGCACGCAGACGACCGTGGTTCTCCAGCTGACCGGTGGCGGACTGGAAACGCAGGTTGAACAGCTCTTCCTTGGACTTGCGGAGTTCTTCAACGAGACGCTCGTTGTCGAAACCGTCCAGCTGTGCGGGTGCGAGATCCTTCGACCCTACTGCCATTTCTATTCACCACCTTCGCGACGCACAATGCGTGCCTTCAACGGGAGCTTGTGGATTGCAAGGCGCAGGGCCTCGCGAGCTACCTCTTCATTGACACCGGAGAGTTCGAAGAGAACCCGGCCCGGCTTGACGTTTGCAACCCACCACTCCGGAGAACCCTTACCGGAACCCATACGGGTTTCAGCAGGCTTCTTCGTCAGCGGACGGTCCGGGTAGATGTTGATCCAGACCTTACCGCCACGCTTGATGTGGCGGGTCATTGCAATACGTGCGGATTCGATCTGACGGTTGGTGACGTATGCCGGGCTCAGAGCCTGGATGCCGTACTCACCGAAGGAGACCTTGGTGCCGCCCGTAGCAGCGCCGGAACGACCCGGGTGGTGCTGCTTACGGTGCTTGACTCGACGTGGGATAAGCATTTAAGCCTGTCCTCCTTCTACTGCAGCGGGTGCAGCCTCAACTGCCGGAGCGGCTTCAGCAGCAGGAGCTGCTTCGGCTGCCGGACGGTCGGTACGACGACGGCGGTCACCACGGTCAGCGCCACCCGGGCGGCCCGGGCGGTCGCTGGCACCACGGCCGCGGGACGGAGCAGCAGCTGCCTGCTGTGCCAGTTCCTTGGCGGTGACGTCACCCTTGTAGATCCAGACCTTCACGCCAATGCGGCCGAAGGTGGTCTTGGCCTCGTAGAAGCCGTAGTCGATGTTCGCGCGGAGGGTGTGCAGGGGCACACGGCCTTCGCGGTAGAACTCCGAGCGGGACATTTCTGCGCCACCCAGACGACCGGAGCAAGCGATACGGATACCCTTGGCACCGGCGCGCTGTGCGGACTGCATTGCCTTCTTCATCGCACGGCGGAAAGCCACACGTGAGGTCAGCTGCTCTGCAACGCCCTGGGCAACAAGCTGAGCTTCCATCTCGGGGTTCTTGACCTCGAGGATGTTCAGCTGAACCTGCTTGCCAGTGAGCTTTTCGAGCTCGCCGCGGATGCGGTCTGCCTCGGCGCCGCGGCGGCCGATGACGATGCCCGGACGTGCCGTATGGATGTCCACGCGGACACGGTCGCGGGTACGCTCGATCTCAACCTTGGCGATACCGGCGCGCTCCATGCCCGTGGACATGAGCTGGCGGATACGGATGTCTTCGCGAACGAAGTCCTTGTACCGCTGGCCAGCCTTGGTGCTGTCAGCGAACCAGTGCGATACGTGATCGGTGGTGATGCCGAGTCGGAACCCGTGCGGGTTTACTTTCTGTCCCACTTAGCGAGCCTCCTCTTTCTCCGGGGTAGCGACTACCACGG
>NZ_JAPSHI010000065.1:0-3954 GCF_031180005.1 Paenarthrobacter sp.
TCAAGCGCATAGTGCGGTGCCGCGTCGCCGAGCTTGTACCCGACCGTAGTCAGCAGCCCGTTCTTGGAGTGGACCATCTCCTCGCCGGTGTTGAAGATGAGGAAGCAGCCGGTGCCATAGGTGTTCTTGGCCTCGCCGGTCTGGAAGGCAGCCTGGCCGAACGTCGCTGCCTGCTGGTCACCCAGGATGCCCGCTACGGGCACTTCGCGCAGCAACTGCGACGTGTGCACCGTGCCGTACACCTCGGAAGAGGACTTGATGTCCGGCATCATGCTGCGGGGAACACCGAAAATGGACAGGATCTCCTCGTCCCACTGCAGGGTTTCCAGATCCATGAAGAGGGTGCGGGAAGCGTTGGTGACGTCGGTGACGTGGACCCCACCGTCAACCCCGCCGGTCAGGTTCCACAAAATCCAGGCGTCCGTGTTACCGAAGACAAGGTTGCCGGCTTCGGCCCTTTCCCGGGCTCCTTCAACGTTGTCCAGGATCCACTTGATCTTGGTTCCCGAGAAGTACGTGGCGAGCGGCAGGCCTACCTTTTGCTTGAAGCGGTCCGCTCCGCCGTCTTTGGCCAGCTCGTCGACAATCGGCTGGGTGCGGGTGTCCTGCCAGACGATGGCGTTGTACACAGCCTCACCGGTGGTCTTGTCCCACACCACTGCTGTTTCGCGCTGGTTGGTGATACCCACCGCGACGATATCGTGCCTCGTGAGGTTGGCCTTGGACAGGGCTGTCCCGATCACCTGACGGGTGTTGTTCCAGATCTCGGCGGGGTTGTGCTCCACCCAGCCGGCCTGCGGAAAAATCTGCTCATGCTCCAGCTGGCCGGTGGAAACGATGGCACCGCCGTGATCGAACACAATGGCTCGGCTGCTGGTGGTTCCCTGGTCAATGGCGATTACGTATTGATTCATGGTGACGTCCTTGTCTGTGTTCATTGTTCAACCGGAAGTGATGCTGGCGAAATGCGCGGGCAGGCTACCCGCCGGCAGTCGCGACGATGGGAACGGAAGCCGCTACCAGGCCGGCCAGCACCCCGCCGATGACCGGTCCGACAACGGGAATCCAGGAGTAGCTCCAGTCACTGGAACCTTTGCCCTTGATGGGAAGAAGTGCGTGGGCGATGCGGGGGCCGAGGTCGCGCGCCGGATTAATGGCGTAACCGGTGGGGCCGCCCAGGGAAACGCCGATGCCGACGACGAGGAGTGCCACGGCCAGCGGCCCGAGGCCTGAGGGTGTCCCGCCGAAGGTGAGGATGACGAAGACCAGTACGAAGGTGCCGATGACTTCCGTGACCAGGTTCCATGGGGTGGAGCGGATGGCCGGGCCGGTGGAGAAGACGCCCAGCTTGCTGGCCGGCTCGGGTTCGGCGTCGAAGTGCTGCTTGTAGGCAAGCCAACAGGCCACTGCACCCAGGAAGGCACCGAGCAGTTCACCGCCGAAGTACGTCAGGGTGGACGCGAAATCCACAGCGACTCCCGGGGCGTACTCAGCTTTTCCGTTGGCCAGCAGGCCCAGCGTTACCGCCGGGTTGAGGTGGGCGCCGGACTGGGCCGCGACGTAAACACCCGCGAAGACCGCCACGCCCCAGCCCCATGTCACCATCAGGAACCCACCGTTGTTGCCTTTGGTTCCCCTTAGTGCCACGTTGGCTACCACGCCGCAACCCAGCAGGGTGAGCATGGCAGTGCCGAAAACCTCGGAGAGAAACACTATTCCAAGAGACATCTTTGACTCCATCTGTTTATTTAGTTGGATCGGCCCTGATTGGTGTGCAGAACCGTTTGCTGCCTCCGCACGCGGAGGCAGCCGCAGCCGGGTGCCGGTCAGGCCACCAGACTGTCAACCTGTACCCTGTGGAGGCGCTGAAGCACTTCCTGGGCGTGCTTGATCTCCGCGGCGCGGCGGTTCCGGTCCCAACCGAGCGGACCGGCAAGGATTTCGGCCGTCTCGTTCAGCAGTTCGCCCGTGACCAGCCCGCGGAAGGCCAGCGACGTGCGGCGGATCAGGACGTCGACGAGATGGCCGATCTGCTCGTTCGCTGCCATGAATTCAAGTTCCCGCACCGACAGTTCACGTGTGGACCGAAGCGGGCGGTCCTCACCCTCGTCAAGATAGGCCATGACGTCGGCGGCACGGGTTCCGTAGCGGGTCAGGAGCACTGCAGTGCGGTCGGCGTCACGACCGGGGGCCATGTGCGCCTTGATCCACTGCTGGACGCCGGCCTCGTCTGCCGGGAACCCTGCACCACCTCCGATGGAGAGGTCCGCCGTCGAAACCTTGCGGGCAAGGCCCAATTCCTTCAGCACGTCGTTGGTCAGGTGCTCCGCGAGGGCCCGGAAGGTGGTCCATTTGCCGCCCACCAGGCTGAATACCGCGCCGCTTCCTTCAGGGGCGCCGGCGGGCCGCCGCTCGATGCGGTAGTCACGCGACACAAAGCCTGGCTGGGTGTCGTCATGCCGGGGCAGGGGCCGGACACCGGAGAAGGTGTAGACAATCTGCTCGCGGCTGACTTCGACGGTGGGAAAGACGTGCCCGATCAACTCGAAAAAATAATCGATTTCGGCATCGGTGCAGACGGCGTCTTCCGTCATGTCCGCGTCGATGTCAGTGGTGCCAACCAGTACCCGGTCACCCAGGGGGTAGATCAGGACGATGCGTCCGTCCGTGTGTTCGAAGAAGATCTCCCTGCCGGCGCACGCCGCCAACAGTTCGGGATGGTCCAAAACGATGTGGGAACCCTTGGTGCCGCCCATGAAGGCCGACGCCGCACCCATGGCCGTGTTGGTGGAGTCCACCCAGGCGCCGGTGGTGTTAATAATGACGTCGGCGCTGAAGTCGAAGGTTTCGCCGGTCAGCTCATCGCGCAGGACGACCGTGGGCCGGGTGCCACCTGCGGACGCTGTCGCCATGGAGACCAGTGAAACATAGTTGCTGGCCCTGGCGGTGGAAGCACCGCCGCTGGCATTCCCGCCGGCTTTTTCGCCGTCCTGCAGGACGTCCAGGGTGAGGCGCTCGGGATTGTGCACGGACGCGTCGAAATACGTGGCTGCGTATTTGATGTCCGGGTGCAGCTTGGGCAGTTCAGCCAGAGCCTCGTTGCGGCCCCTGAACTGGTGGCGCGGAACGCTGCCCCCGTTGCGGGAGAACGAATCGTAAATGGACAACCCGAGCTTGATCAGGAAGGCGCCGCGTTCCTTGGGCTTGCCCTGCTTGTGGGTAAGGAAACGCGCCGGCGCGGAAAGGATGCCGGAGAAAGTACTGAAGATCGGGATGGTGGTCTGCAGTGGCTTTACGTAGTGCGGAGCGATGGTCAGGAGCCGGTTGCGCTCCACGACGGATTCGCGGACAAGTCGGAATTCGCCGTTTTCGAGGTAGCGGATGCCGCCATGGATCATGTGCGAGGACGCGCCGCTGGCTCCCTGGCAGTAGTCGCCGCGCTCCACCAGGGCAACGTCGACGCCCTGAAGGGCAAGGTCACGGAAGGTTCCCACGCCGTTGATCCCGCCTCCGACGATCAGCACCTTTGCTGTGGGCCTGCTGCGCAGCCCGTCAACGGACTTTCGGTGTGTGGCACTCAAAATAACTCCCTGCCTGGCTGGATCGCACTGGTTACGTCACTTCCCGCTGTTCCGCCGCATCGGCGGAACAGCGGCTCTTAACCTATTCTTTGGAGTACTGGAAAATGTAGTCAAGCGCAATGCACAAACGTGCAGAACGGATTCGCAATGCCGCGTTCAACATCCTCACAATCGCTGAGGGCTGCACAGATGTACTATCTGCAGGACCTGACCATGGACGCGATAGCGAGAGAGCTGGGCACCTCGCGGTCCACGGTTTCCCGTCTCCTCTCGGCCGCCAGGAATTCAGGTCTGGTCCAGGTCCAGATCCGGAACCCTACCGATACCGGACCTGAACTGGAGGGGATTATCCGACGCCACTACAACGTGGATG
>NZ_JAPSHI010000026.1:0-51233 GCF_031180005.1 Paenarthrobacter sp.
GCTCGGCCGGGTTGCCGGACTTGAAGATCCCGGAACCGACGAACACGCCGTCTGCGCCGAGCTGCATCATCATCGCAGCGTCAGCCGGGGTGGCGATGCCACCGGCGGTGAACAGGACCACGGGGAGATTGCCGGTGGCGGCAATTTCCTTGACCAGTTCGTACGGGGCCTGCAGTTCCTTGGCCGCAACGTACAGCTCATCCTCGGGCAGGGCGGCGAGCTTAGCGATCTCGGAACGGATCTTGCGCATGTGCCCGGTGGCGTTGGAAACATCGCCGGTGCCGGCCTCGCCCTTGGAACGGATCATCGCCGCGCCCTCGTTGATGCGGCGCAGTGCCTCACCAAGGTTGGTGGCACCACAAACAAAGGGAACAGTGAAGTTCCACTTGTCGATGTGGTTGATGTAGTCGGCCGGGGTCAGGACCTCGGACTCGTCGATGTAGTCAACACCGAGGGACTGCAGGACCTGGGCTTCGACGAAGTGGCCGATGCGGGCTTTGGCCATGACCGGGATGGAAACCGCGGCGATGATCGCATCGATCATGTCCGGATCCGACATGCGGGACACGCCGCCTTGGGCGCGGATGTCAGCCGGGACGCGCTCGAGCGCCATGACAGCGACGGCACCGGCATCCTCGGCGATGCGGGCCTGCTCGACGTTAACGACGTCCATGATGACGCCGCCCTTGAGCATCTCCGCCATGCCCCGTTTGACGCGACTGCCGCCAATCAATGGGATGTGGTCAAAAAGGTGGGGTCTTGTCGTCACGTGATACTCCAAAGGCTGAAGGCTGTGATTGCATCACCAGCGCCCGGATTCAGCGGAGAGGAAGAGAACGCGTGATATCCGGGTGATATATTAGTTGGAGTCTTCAGTATGCAAGCACCGAAGCGCGGAGTCAACAGTCAGATCGGCGCTAAGTCAGGCTGCGAAAAGCGCCTGACGCACAGCGTGCTCGAAGCCGCTGACATGGACGCGGGCCAACTCGGCAGCTTTATCCTCGTCACCATCGATGACAGCTCGCAGCAGGTCGAGGTGCTCGCGCACGTGGTGCTCAAGATCAGGCAACCGATCCAGGACCATGCACCAGATTCGGGTAGCCAGATTGTCGTAGCGAATCAGGATGTCCTCGAGGTGCGGGTTCGCGGCCGCCGCGTAGATGCCCTGGTGAACGCTGGCGTCAAGCCGCAGGGTTTCAACCACCGACGCCGCACTGACGTCAAAATCCTCCACCGCGCGCATTACATCGCGGAGGTGTTCTTTGGTGGCGGCCGAAGCGACCCGTGCAGCCCTCGCGGCTGCCAGGGGTTCCAACTGCGCCCGGATCTCCGATATAAAGGCCAAGTCCGTTACTTCCACTCGGGTGGCAAACGTCCCCCGCCTCGGATAAGTGATGACAAGCCGATCCAACTCCAGGCGCTTCAATGCTTCACGCACCGGCGTGCGGCCAATCTCCAGGTCCCTGGCGAGTTGGTCATCATTGAGGAGGTCGCCGGGTTTGATGTCCAACATCAACAAGCGATCCCGGAGGCGTTCGTACGCGACGTCAGCCAAGGATTTCTTGGTGGCCTCGCCGACTGCCAGGGTTCCAAAAGCCACAGCGCCATCCCTTTCTTCACAACCAAAAAATCTATTGACCTGCCCTGAACACCAGTATACGCTGAATCCAATCCTAATATATCAGTACAGGACCCAGGAATATATCTTAAGGAGGAGAGATGACCCTCGTGGCAACAGACTCACCGGTAAGCACCCTACCGAAGCCCGAAATGCTCAAAGAAGAGCAGGCACAGAAGTTCGTACTCACATTGTCGTGCGTCGAACGCGCCGGGATTGTTCAGGCAGTCACAACCTTCCTTTTCGAGCGTGGTTTCAACATCGAAGAGCACCAGCAGTTCGACGACGGACTCCGCCAGACACTGCACCTGCGGACTGCTTTCTCCGGCCCGCTGTCCTACTCCCCGGAGCGGCTTGAAGAGGAATTCAGTGCAATTGCTGACCGCTTCGAGATGAAGTTCAGCTTCCATGACCAAACCAAGAAGCGGGTCCTGGTTATGGTGTCCAAGTTCGGACACTGCCTCAACGACCTCATCTTCCGCTGGCGGGGCGGCAGCCTCGGCGGTGACCTCGTAGTGGTTGCCTCCAACCATGAGACCCACCGGGCCATGGCTGAAGCCGCCGGCCTGCCCTTTGTCTACATTCCCGTCACCCCGGATACCAAGGCAGACGCTGAGCAGCGGCTCCTGGACCTGGTGGAAGAGTACAACGTGGACCTCGTAGTGCTGGCGCGGTACATGCAGGTACTTTCGGACGACTTGTGCCGTGCCCTCGAAGGACGCGCCATCAACATCCACCACTCCTTCCTGCCGGGATTCAAGGGGGCCCGCCCCTACCACCAGGCCTATGACCGCGGCGTGAAGCTGGTGGGTGCCACGGCCCACTACGTCACCGCTGACTTGGACGAGGGACCGATCATCGAGCAGGAAGTCATCCGCGTCGATCACAGCTACGGTCCCACAACACTCTCAACCGTGGGCCAGGACGCCGAAGCCTTGGCATTGTCCCGCGCTGTCAGGTGGCACTGCGAACACCGCGTGCTGCTGGACCAGACCAGCACCGTGGTTTTCCGCTAAACCAAGCACCAGAACACCAGCAGACTCACCCCCATTAACTTCAGCAGGAGAACCCCCATGGCATCCACGCCTCGCATTGTCATCATCGGAGCTGGGATTGTTGGCACCAACCTCGCCGACGAACTGGTCACCCGCGGTTGGAACAACATCACCGTCCTGGACCAAGGACCCCTGAACATGCCCGGTGGCTCAACGTCCCACGCACCGGGCCTGGTTTTCCAGACCAACCCCTCAAAGTCCATGGCACTCTTCGCCAAGTACACAGTGGAGAAGCTGCTGTCCCTCACGGAAGACGGCCAAAGCTGCTTCAACCAGGTGGGCGGCCTTGAAGTTGCTACTACCGAAACCCGCCTGGCTGACCTGAAGCGCAAGCTCGGCTACGCACAGTCTTGGGGCATCGACGGCAAGATCCTCTCCCGCGAGGAATGCAAGGAGCTCTACCCCCTGATCAATGAGGAAGACATCCTGGGCGGCCTCCACGTCCCCACCGATGGCCTGGCTCTTGCAGCCCGCGCCGTGCAGTTGCTCATCAAGCGAACTGAAGCCGCCGGCGTGAAGTACATCGGCAACACCGAGGTGACCGGAATCGAACAGTCCAACCACCGCGTGACCGGCGTCGAGACTCCCGACGGCGTGATCCCCGCGGACATCGTGGTTTCCTGCGCCGGCTTCTGGGGCGCCAAGGTGGGCGAGTTGATCGGGATGTCCGTTCCGCTCCTCCCGCTGGCCCACCAGTACGTAAAAACGACGCCGGTTCCCGCCCAGAAGGGCAAGAACGAACTTCCCAACGGCGCCCAGCTGCCGATCCTGCGCCACCAGGACCAGGACCTCTACTACCGCGAGCACGGCGAGCGCTACGGCATCGGCTCCTACGCCCACCGCCCCATGCCTGTGGACCTCGATGAACTGGGAAGCTACGAGCCGAGCAGCATCACCGAACACAACATGCCCTCGCGCCTGGACTTCACGCTGGAAGACTTCCTGCCCGCATGGGAAGCCACCAAGCAGATCCTGCCGGCACTGCGGGAAAGCGAAATCGAGGATGGCTTCAACGGCATCTTCTCCTTCACACCGGATGGTGGCTCCCTGGTGGGCGAGTCCAAGGAAGTTGACGGCTTCTTCGTTGCCGAGGCCGTGTGGGTCACTCACTCCGCCGGCATCGCACGTGCCGTGGCCGAGCTCCTGATCGAAGGAAAGTCGCAGATTGACCTCGGTGACTGCGACATCCACCGCTTCGAAGAGGTCCAGCTGACCCCCGAATACGTCAGCGAAACCTCCCAGCAGAACTTCGTGGAGATCTACGATGTGATGCACCCGCTCCAGCCCAAGCTTTCTCCCCGCAACCTCCGCGTCAGCCCCTTCCACGCTCGCCACAAGCAGTTGGGCGGCTACTTCCTGGAAGGTGCCGGATGGGAGCGCCCCTACTGGTTCGAAGCCAACGCCGAGCTCCTCAAGGAAATGCCGGACGACTGGCAGCCGCCGGCCCGCGACGCCTGGTCCGGCATGTTCAGCTCCCCCATCGCCGCGGCTGAAGCTTGGAAGACCCGCACAGCAGTGGCGATGTACGACATGACGCCGCTGAAGCGCCTCGAAGTTTCCGGCCCTGGAGCCTTGAAGCTGCTGCAGGAGCTCACCACCGGCGACCTTGCCAAGAAGCCCGGCGCCGTGACCTACACCCTGCTTCTGGATGAGGCCGGTGGCGTACGAAGCGACATCACAGTGGCCCGCCTGAGCGAAGACACCTTCCAGCTTGGCGCCAACGGCAACATGGACACCGCCTACTTCGAGCGCGCAGCCCGGCACCAGACCGAAAACGGAGGCGCCGGAGACTGGGTCCAGGTCCGCGACACCACGGGTGGCACCTGCTGCATCGGTTTGTGGGGTCCCCTCGCCCGTGACCTCATCAGCACGGTGAGCAGCGACGACTTCTCAAACGACGGCCTGAAGTACTTCCGTGCCAAGAAAGTCACCATCGGAGGAGTCACTGTCACCGCGATGCGGCTCTCCTACGTGGGCGAACTGGGCTGGGAGCTGTACACCAGCGCCGATAACGGGCAGCGCCTCTGGGACGCCTTGTGGAAGGCCGGCCAGCCGTTCGGCGTCATCGCCGCGGGCCGTGCCGCCTTCAGCTCGCTGCGACTCGAAAAGGGCTACCGTTCCTGGGGCTCGGACATGACCACTGAGCACGATCCCTATGAGGCCGGCCTTGGCTTCGCCGTGAAGATGACCAAGGAGAACTTCGTCGGCAAAGCCGCCTTGGAAGGGCGCAGTGAGGAAAGCTCGGCACGCCGCCTGCGCTGCTTGACCGTCGACGACGGCAGGAGCCTGGTGCTGGGCAAGGAACCGGTGTTCTACAAGGACCAGGCGGTAGGTTACGTCACCAGCGCGGCCTACGGTTACTCGGTCCGCAAGCCGATCGCCTACGCCTACTTGCCCTCTGCAGTGTCCCTCGGAGACTCCGTGGAAATCGAGTACTTCGGACGCCGCATCCAAGCCACCGTTACCGAAGACCCGCTGTACGACCCCACCATGAGCCGGCTCCGGGGCTAACAGCCCACGCAGCCACCAAGGGCATGCGGCCCGGACCCTTCCCCTCGCACCGACCGGGTCCGGGCCGCTGCCTTACCCCTTCTTAAGACAGCTTCCTTAGTCACCCTTCTTCTTCAGTCAGCCAGGAAGACACATGATCAGTTCAGAAACCATCCATGACTACCTCTCCAGGCTCGCTTCACGTCAGCCCACTCCCGGCGGAGGCGCAGCCGCTGCCTTGCATGCCGCCCAAGGTGCTGCCTTGGTAGCCATGGTGGCCAGATACACCACCGGCGCCAAATATGAAGAGCACTCCGCACTGGTAACCCGGATCACCAGTGCTGCCGACCACCTGATCGTCGAGGCCCTGCGTCTCGCTGACGCCGACGAGCACGCCTTCCAGTCAGTCATCGACTCCTACAAGCTCCCCTCGGAATCCGACGAACTCAAGGCAATAAAGACCGCAGCCATCCAGGACGCCCTGGTTCAGGCTGCCCATACTCCCGCGCAGCTCATCAAGGTTGCCGGCGAAGTGGTGGATCTTGCCACCGAACTCTTTGACGTAGCCAATCCCAACGTCATCAGCGACGTCGCCGCTGCTGCCGATGCAGCCCGCGCAGCTGCCACCACGGCCCGGGTCAACATCGACATCAATGTAGTCGCCATCAAGCACGGCGAAGCCCGTTCCCGCCTGGCGGAACAGACGAACGGGATTGAGGACAAAGTGGTTCTCGCAGCCGATGCCCTGGTGCAGCGCGTCCGCGAAAGGATCCTCTCATGACCACCGAAGTGCACGGGAACACCAGAGTGCTTTCCGGCAAGCCACTCGCTGCCCTTATCCAGCAGCGCGCCCATGAGGAGACTGCCCTCCTGGATGACGAGGGCATTCGCCCGGTCCTGGCTGTTGTTGTTGCAACGGACGACGAATCGACGCACTGGTACGTGCGGTCCATCGAGCGTGCAGCCGGACGTGCCGGTATTGGTTGCAGGATCGTCGATCTTGGTCACGATGCCACCGAACAAGTGCTGGCCAGCGTCCTGGCCGACCTCAGCGCCGAGCCATCCGTCCACGGCATCATCCTCCAGACTCCCCTGCCGGCGGCCGTCCGCGCTGACCGCCTCGTGGGTCTCATCGTTCCGGAAAAAGACATCGACGGCGCCAATCCCCTCAGCCTCGGCCGCTTGGCCGTGGGGCAGCCCGCATTCGCCCCCGCTACTGCCCAGGCCGTGGTGGAGTTGCTGGACCACTTCCAGGTCCCGGTCGCGGGACGCAACGTGGCCGTCGTCGGGCGTTCCGCCGTGGTGGGCAAGCCACTGTCCCTGCTCCTGATTGAAAGGGACGCCACCGTCACCGTCTGCCATTCCAAATCAGGACCGCTGCAACGCTACACCCAGCTGGCCGACGTCGTGGTTGTTGCCGCCGGGCGGACCGGACTGCTGAAGGGCAGCCACCTCTCTCCGGACACGGTAGTGATCGACGTCGGCACGAACGTCCTGCCCGACGGTTCCCTTGTGGGAGATGTTGACGAAGCCAGCGTCACCGGCGTAGCGTCCGGCCTAAGCCCGGTTCCGGGCGGCGTCGGGTCAGTGACCACCGCGCTCTTGCTGCTGCACACTGTGGAAGCCGCCCGGCAACAGTCCCGCACCGCGCTGCTCACTGCTTCCACTTCCCGGATCTGAAGGGTTCCCCATGCATTCCAAAGCCCCCCGCGAGAACATCGACGAGTCAAAGCTGACCGTCACCAAACCCAAGACCAAGGCCGTGGGCATCCCCGCTGTTGCCAACGCCTTGAAGATTTCGCTGGAACAGATGGGACCACTGCGCAGCGTTCAAACCCTGCTGGCAGTGAACCAGCTGGACGGCTTCGACTGTATGGGGTGCGCCTGGCCCGAGCACGAAAAGCGCAACGCGGCAGAGTTCTGCGAGAACGGCGCCAAAGCAGTGGCCGAGGAAGCCACCCGGCGTCGTGTCACGCCGGAATTTTTTGCCCAGCACTCCATTGCCGAGCTCAAGACCCGCGATGACTTCTGGCTAGGCCAGCAAGGCCGGCTCACCCACCCGATGTTCCTGGATGAAGGCGATACCCATTACAGGGCCATTGATTGGGAGGAAGCCTATGACCTCATGGCCGAGGAACTGCGGAGCCTGGAACACCCCGATGAAGCCGTCTTCTATACCTCCGGCCGGACCTCCAACGAGGCAGCGTTCGTTTACCAGCTCCTGGTTCGCGGCCTGGGCACCAACAACCTCCCGGACTGCTCCAACATGTGCCACGAATCCTCGGGCTCCGCGCTGGTGGAAACCATCGGCATCGGCAAAGGTTCCGTCAGCCTGACGGACCTTGAGACGGCGTCGCTGATCTTCGTGGCCGGGCAGAATCCCGGTACCAACCACCCGCGCATGCTCAGCGCGCTGGAAAAGGCCAAGAAAAACGGCGCGGTCATCGTTTCCGTCAATCCCCTTCCCGAAGCCGGGCTCCTGCACTTTGAGAACCCCCAGCATGTGGCCGGCATGATTCAAGGGACACAACTGACGGACGACTTCCTGCAGATCCGTGCCGGCGGCGACCAAGCCCTCTTCCAGGGCTTGGGCAAATACCTGCTTGAAGCCGAAGCTGCCGGACGGAACACCCCGGGCCTGCAAACGGTCCTGGACCATGACTTCATCAACAACCACACCGTGGGCATCGACGACTACCTGCGTTACCTGGAAAAGGTGGAGTGGGAAGACATTGTGGAGGCAACTGGCCTCACCCTTGAGCAGATCCATTCGACAGGCGAGCGGATGCTCGCCTCCAGTGCCACCATCGTGTGCTGGGCCATGGGCCTGACCCAACACAAACATTCAGTACCCACGCTCCGGGACGTAGTCAACGTCCTGCTGCTTCAAGGCAACATTGGCAAACCGGGCGCCGGCGTTTGTCCTGTACGCGGCCACTCGAACGTCCAGGGTGACCGCACCATGGGCATCTTCGAGAAAATGCCGGAGACGTTCCACGACCGGCTGGACCAGGAATTCGAGTTCCGGTCTCCGCGCGAGCACGGCTTTGACACCGTGGCAGCCATCCGCGCCATGCGGGACGGCAAAGTCCGTTTCTTTATGGGCATGGGCGGCAACTTCGTCCGGGCTGCCCCGGATTCAGACGTCACCGAGCAAGCGTTGGCCAACACCCGGCTGACCGTTCAGATCTCCACCAAGCTGAACCACTCGCACCTGTCCACTGGTCGCCGGGCTCTGATCCTGCCCACCCTCGGACGCACCGAGAAGGACACTCAACGGACCGGCGACCAGCGGGTCACCGTGGAAGACTCCATGAGCGCCGTCCACGCATCACGGGGACGCCTCAAGCCTGCAAGTGAACACCTCCACTCCGAAGTAGCGATCGTCTGCAACCTTGCAGACAGGCTGTTCAAAGACGGCAACCAACGCCTGCCCAACACCCCGCAGGCTTCCTGGCTGGCCATGAGGGACGACTACTCGCTGATCCGCAAACACATTGAAGCGGTGTTTGACGGCTTTGAAGACTTCGAAGCGCGGATCCAGCATCCGGGAGGCTTTGTCCTGCCACATCCCCCGCGGGATGCCAGGAAGTTCGACACCGCATCAGGAAAAGCACATTTCACCGGCAATGAGCTGGAGTTCATCAAGATCCCGCCAGGCCGGTTGGTCCTGCAAACTCTGCGTTCACACGACCAGTACAACACCACCATCTACGGCAAGGACGACCGCTACCGTGGCATCCATGGTGGCCGTCGCGTGGTGCTCATCAGCGCCGAGGACATTACCGAGCTGGGTTTTGCCGACGGCGACATGGTCCACCTGATCTCGGAATTCCAAGGAACAGACCGGCGGGCCGAGAACTTCCGCATCGTGTCTTACTCAACGCCGAAAGGCTGTGCCGCCGCGTACTACCCGGAGACCAATGTCCTGGTCCCCTTGGACTCCGTGGCGGACACCAGCGGAACGCCCACGTCCAAGTCCGTGATCATCCGGTTGGAGAGGGCGTAGGACCCGCTGTACACCATGAGCTGCGTCACATAGTATGACTGATATATCTATCTGATACTGATGGAAATATCAGCTGTCCGGTTGTCCGTGAATGGTGCTTCGATGGCCTGAAACCTGGGGAGGTATTTCCTCATCGAAGCACCACTTTCGGACCATTGGGCAGCAGTTCAGCAATAGCCAAAGAAGAGGGAGTGACCATGTCAGGAAACAGAGCAGTCGCCTACAAGGAACCTGGTGTCGTCGAGATCATCGACACCGACTACCCAACGTTTGAGCTTAAGGACGGACCGGGCGTCAACCCGGCCAACGTCGGCCGGAAGGTGCCTCATGGCGCGATCCTCCGCACAGTAACCACCAACATTTGCGGTTCGGACCAGCACATGGTCCGGGGACGCACCACAGCTCCGCAGGACCTGGTCCTCGGCCACGAAATCACAGGCGAAGTGGTGGAGGTGGGACCCGACGTCGAGTTCATCAAGGTAGGCGACATCGTCTCGGTGCCGTTCAACATTTCCTGTGGCCGTTGCCGCAACTGCAAGGAGCAAAAGACCGGCATCTGCCTCAACGTCAACCCCGACCGCCCCGGCAGCGCCTACGGCTACGTGGACATGGGAGGCTGGGTGGGCGGACAAGCAGAGTTCGTGCTGGTCCCCTACGCCGACTGGAACCTGCTGCGTTTCCCGGACCGCGATCAGGCCTTGGAAAAGATCATGGACTTGACCATGCTCTCGGACATCTTCCCCACCGGCTTCCATGGCGCCGTCACCGCCGGCGTGGGCGTGGGGTCCACAGTTTACGTTGCAGGTGCCGGGCCCGTGGGCCTTGCTGCTGCCGTGGGCGCACAGCTGCTTGGCGCCGCCGTCGTGATCGTGGGCGACATGAACGAGGACCGCCTGGCGCAGGCGCGTTCCTTCGGCTGCGAAACAGTCAACGTGTCCAACGGCGATCCGAAGGAGCAGATCGCACAGATCCTTGGTGTTCCGGAAGTGGATTGCGGCGTCGACGCGGTGGGCTTCGAAGCCCGCGGCCACGGTAAGGACGCCTCGCACGAGGCTCCTGCCACAGTGTTGAACTCCCTCATGGACATCACTGCCGCCGGTGGATCCCTGGGCATCCCAGGGCTCTACGTCACGGGCGATCCGGGTGGAATCGACGATGCAGCCAAGCACGGCTCACTCTCGCTGTCCCTTGGTACCGGCTGGGCCAAATCCCTGTCCTTCACCACCGGCCAATGCCCGGTCATGAAATACAACCGGCAGCTGATGATGGCCATCCTCCATGACAAGGTCCAGATCGCCAAGGCAGTCAACGCCCAAGCCATCCCGCTCGAGGACGCTCCGCGCGGCTACGCCGAATTCGACGCCGGAGCGGCAACGAAGTTCGTGCTGAACCCCAACGGATACGTGAAGGCCTAATACACGTATCCGTCTCAGTACGCACCACACGGATACCGGGGACTGCGCGGCAAAATTATGGGAAGGCCGGGCAGTCCCCGGTATCTGCGTTTCACCGGAAGCACCACCTCAGGAAGCGGGCACCATGCTTGCACAAGCAACCTTCACCGACACTCACGCAGGGTTCATGGTGAGCGGCGAGCCGCGGCATGCACCCTCGTGGGCCGAAGCACGTGAACTGGCCTACCAGTGCGCCGGCCCCCTCCCGTCGTCGAAAGTCACCCTCGGCGATGCGATTGGGCACACCCTGACTAGCCCTGTCACCGCTCAACGGAACATGCCCCATTACGCGTCATCCGCCATGGACGGCTGGGCCATCAACGGCAGCGGTCCTTGGATACTAACGACGGCGGGGCTGCCGCTGTCGCCGGGCGAAGCCAGCGTCATCGCCACCGGCGGCCTCGTTCCAGCCAGTGCCACGGCAATCCTGCGCAAGGAAAGCGGCCAGGTATCCAGGGACGGGCTCCTCTCGCTCAGGCAAGACGCCAAGCCGGGTGAGACACTCCCAGGCCGGCATATTCGTCCAGCCGGAGAAGAAGCCGCCGCCGGAGATGTCCTCATACCCGCCGGCACGCTCCTCAATCCGGCTCACATCGCCCTGGCCTCTGTGGCAGGCCACGATCACCTTCACGTGCAGCGCAAGCCGAGGGTCGCCGTCGTACTCACCGGTTCGGAAGTGGTCACCTCAGGTGAGCCGGCACCAGGACAGGTCCGCGACGCGTTCGGCCCGCAGCTGGACGCCGTGATCTCGCAGTTGGGCGGGGAGCCAAACGGTCAGCTCAGGATAGGCGACTCGTACCAAGAGTGGATGGCGGCGCTGGGCGGCGTTCCTGATCGCTTACCGCCCGATGTGACGATCACCACCGGTGGGACGGGAAAATCCGGAACCGACCACTTCCGCGACGCCATTGTGGCACTCGGCGGTCGGCTCCTCCTGGACGAAATCGCCATGCGGCCGGGACATCCGGCCGTGCTGGCGGAACTTCCTGACGGGCGTTTCGTGATCGGGCTCCCGGGAAATCCGCTGGCCGCGATGATGGCGCTGATGACCCTGGGGGAACCGTTGCTGGCCGCCATGGGAAGCAGGCCCCTCCGGGGAGCCGTGTTGATGACGTCCGGGGCCGACATAGATCCGGACCCAAGGCGGACACGCCTCATGCCCTGCACCCTCAGCCACGATCTCGCGTTCCCCGCCTCCCGCACGGGTCCGGGGATGATGCGCGGGCTTGCTTGGGCAGACGGATACATGGCTGTTCCCCCTGAAGGCGTCTCAGCCGGCGCGCCCGTACCCGTCCTGCCGCTGCCGTGGACAGCACCCATCAATTCTCCGAACCAATCAGGAGGGTATGCCGCATGGCACGCATGACCCAGCGCAGGAAAATCCATCGTTTCCGCTTGGATGCAACAGACACCGAACATTCCGTGCGGTTCAAGGAGGATGTTCTGGCCGCCGAAGAACCCTTGGAAATCAGGATTGGAGGCAAATCCTTTGCCGTGACCATGAGGACACCGGGCGACGACTTTGACCTGGTGGCTGGATTCCTGGTGTCCGAGGGCATCATCCGCAGCCCTTCGGAGCTGGTCTCCCTTCGCTTCTGTGCGGGCGAGAAGGAGGGGGTGCAGACCTTCAATGTGGTGGAAGCCCAGCTACGGCCGGACGTTGCGTTGCCGGACACCATGCGCCACGTATATACGTCGAGCTCTTGTGGCATCTGCGGCACGGACTCCATCGAAGCCGTACGCAAGACCATCCACTTCGATCCATCCCTGGACCGCCTACAAGTTCCAGTGGACGTCCTCGCCGAGCTCCCGGACCGCCTCCGCGAAGCGCAGGCGGTCTTCGACCGAACCGGAGGCGTCCATGCGGCAGGGCTCTTTAAGGTGGACGGCCCCAGCCCCGAGCTGCTGTGTCTGCGGGAAGACGTCGGCCGCCACAATGCAGTAGACAAAGTGGTTGGCTGGGCTCTCAGGCAGGACCTGCTGCCCTTGACCGGCCTGGTTCTGCAGGTCTCGGGCAGGGCATCGTTCGAACTCGTCCAGAAAGCAGCTTTGGCCGGCATCCCGGTTCTAGCGGCCGTCAGCGCGCCCTCCAGCCTCGCCGTCGATCTTGCCGCCGAGACCGGGGTGACCCTTGTTGGCTTCAGCCGGGGACACAGCCTCAATGTCTATGCCGGAAGGGAACGCCTGACCAACCCACGAAAGGCTGTCCGGGAGGTTGCCATGAGCGGGTGAATCATTCGAGCGCCCATGATGCGAAAAGGTCCGTGCAAAACTCCGTCTAGGATGAGGAAGACGAGGGTGCAGGCCGAACAGGGCTACCAGCTCAGGGCGGCCTGCTTGGACAATGACACGAGGCACCATGGCCGCACGCAGCAACCCGGACTTCGACAAGGACGCAGACGCCCAAGGCGGAGGCGTCCAGTCAGTAGACCGCGCACTCCAAATCCTGGAAATCCTGGCCCGGGAGGGCGACGTTGGCGTGAGCGACATCGCCGAGGAAATGGGCGTCCACAAATCCACCGTGTCCCGGCTGGTCGGCTCCTTGGTCAACCGCGAACTGGTCCGGCAGAACAGCGAACGTGGCAAGTACCAGTTGGGCTTTGGAATCCTCCGCCTGGCTTCTTCCATCCCTGGCAGACTGAGCGTGGTCCATGAGGCGCGCCAAGTCCTGGAGTCGCTGGCGGCCGAATACAAGGAAACCGTCAACCTGGCTGTGCTGCGGTCCAACTATGCCGTCAACGTGGACCAGGCCATGGGACCCTCAACGCTGGCCACCTACGACTGGGTGGGCAGCCTGACGCCGCTGCATGCCACATCCAGCGGCAAGGTCCTTCTTGCCGCCTTGACCGCCGACGAGAGAACCCAGGTCCTTAAGGCTGTGGGTCTACCCGCGCGAACTCCACGCACTGTTACCAACCGCGGTGAGCTGGAAAAGCAGCTGCTGGACGTGGCCCGCAACGGCTACGCCACGGTTCATGAAGAGTTCGAAATCGGCCTTACCGCCGTTGCCGTGCCCATCTTCAACCACTCGGGAAGTGTTATCGCCGCGGTAAGTATCTCGGGCCCGGCGTTCCGCTTCTCACCCGAGGACCAGCCGGGCCTCATCGACGGCCTCCGCGAGGCCGGGCTGACCATCAGCGCCCGGATGGGTTACAGGCACCGCTAAGCCCTGCCCTTCATGGCTCCGTGATGCCCCATGCGCAACACGGGCCATCATACGCAACGCACTTCTGCTCGCCCATTCGCTGCGTCAAAGTGTCGGCAAGCATGTAAAAGTCCTTGACTTTGAGTGTGACGGGGCGCACTCTGTTGCTTAGCGCGAATGTTGTTGATTCATGCGGAACGCCCTTCAGCGCTCCATGAGCCCAGCGTTCAACCAACCCGTCCGACCCAAGAGGTGCCCATGAAACTGCCCATCTACGCTCATGAAGTGCAGATCCGGGACAGCAAATCATGGTCAGCAGGGAAGCCCCCCCAGCCTTCCCTTCGGCCTCATCTTTCAGGGCCATGTATAAACGCAAAACCCATGACTCGCCGAGCAAAGGACCCGCTCATGGCTATAAACAGCGACACAAAACCTTTAACACCAGAGGAGTTACCCGCCGACGACCGCCTGGCGGGTACTTCAACATCCAACTCCACGACGGCAAACAGGCCTGTTCCCTCGGAGAACCTTGAGGAAATAATCACGGTCTCCCCCGACGACATCAACGTGGCCGCCCTCGACGCTGAGGACGGAGGCGCAGAGAGCCTTCCCGATTCTGAAGAATACGAACAGATCATGGAAGAGCTGCGTCACGCCAGGACCGAACAAGCAGTTTCGGCCCGCCGCAACCGCAAACTTACTCTCGACAAAGTCACCTTCGGGATCACGGGCGCCATCGCCGTCGCCTTCGTGGTCTGGGGCTTTACGGGAAGGGACAGCCTCTCCGACACTTCCAAAGGCGCCCTGAACTGGGTCATGGAATACACGGGCTGGCTGTTCATGGTTCTCGCCTCATTGTTCGTCATCTTCGTCCTGTGGCTTGCCCTCGGTAAGTTCGGCAACATCCCGCTGGGCAAGGACGGCGAGAAGCCCGAGTTCCGGACCATTTCCTGGGTGGCCATGATGTTCGCCGCCGGCATGGGCATCGGGCTCATGTTCTACGGCGTGGCCGAACCGCTGTACCACTACATCTCGCCGCCGCCGGGAACAGTGGACGGCCGCACTCCAGATGCCATCCAAACTGCCATGGCCACATCGATCTTCCACTGGACCCTGCACCCGTGGGCCATGTATGCAGTGGTCGGCATCGCCATGGCATACGGCACCTACCGCCTGGGCCGCAAGCAACTGGTTTCCGCCGCCTTCACCTCACTTTTTGGCATCCGCATGGTGGAGGGTCCGCTCGGGAAGTTCATTAACATCCTGGCCATCTTCGCCACACTGTTTGGAACCGCCGCCTCGCTGGGCCTCGGCGCCCTTCAGATCGGAAGCGGGATGACGTCCAACGGTTGGTTGGGTGAGATCGGCACTCCGGTGCTCGTGGTCATTGTGGCTATCCTGACCTTCTGCTTCGTGGCATCCGCTGTATCAGGCATCAGCCGAGGCATCCAGTGGCTTTCCAACATCAATATGGTCCTGGCTGTTGTTCTCGCCTTGATTGTGTTTGTAGCCGGACCCACCCTGTTCATCCTTAACCTGATCCCGTCCGCTGTAGGCGACTACGCCCGGGACCTTGCCGAAATGTCGTCACGGACCGAAGCTGTTGGGGATGAGTCCCTGCGCAGCTGGATGACCAGCTGGACCATCTTCTACTGGGCTTGGTGGATCTCCTGGACGCCCTTCGTCGGCATGTTCATCGCCCGCATCAGCCGTGGACGCACCATCCGCCAGTTCGTCACCGGCGTTCTGCTGGTGCCCAGCGTTGTCAGCGTCATCTGGTTCGGAATCTTCGGCGGCGCCGCTTTCCACGTCCAGCAGGAGGCAGACAAGGCCGGCACGCCCGGGCTTGTGGCCATGGTGGATGGCGCACCCTCCATCAACTTCGATGGCGCCCTCTTCGACCTCGTGAAGAACCTGGGCATGCCCGGCTGGCTGACAGCAGCGGTCATCGTCCTGGCCATGGTCCTGGTGGCGATCTTCTTCGTCACCGGCGCCGATGCAGCCTCTATCGTGATGGGATCCCTCAGCTCCAATGGCGCTGAGCACCCGCGTCGAGGAGTGGTGATCTTCTGGGGAAGCCTCACCGGCGCAGTGGCAGCGGTCATGCTGCTCGCCGGCGGCGATAAACCATCGGAAGCCTTGTCGGGCCTGCAAAGAGTAACCATCGTGGCAGCCCTGCCTTTCGTGATCGTCATGCTGCTGCTCTGCTTCGCACTGGTCAAGGACCTTCGCCGGGACCCGCTCCAGTTGCACAAGCGCTTGGCTACTTCGGTGGTGGAACGAGCCATCCGAACAGGCGTTGAGCAACATGGCGGCGTTCAATTCGACCTCGTCACCAAACACGACTGCGCCGAAAAGTGCACAGAGTCCGATTGCCCCGGGGGAACACCCACGGGAACCATTCCCCTGGTCGGCAAGCCCCAACTGGATTCCGACCACAAGTAACCCAGCCTTTTGGCTGACCCCCATTCACACCTCAGTAAGGTCCACCATGCCCAACACCTCTGCCAATGGCACGCTCCGTCTCAACACTCAAGCCCGTCACAACAGCCAAGCGAATGAGGACGTCACCCTCACTCTCGACGCTTCCAACCCCGTGACAGTTCGGATTGAGGTTGACCGCTGCCCCTGCGGATCGGAACACAACAGGGCCGGCTCCTACGTCGACACTGATTTCGGCCGCTAGCAGCAACACGCTGATTCGAACACAACAAAGCAGGCGCCGGATTCTTCTTCCGGCGCCTGCTTTTTGTTAGTACTGCTGGAGGCTAAAGCCTATTTGGGCATCAGCACCGAATCGATCAGGTAAACCGTGGCGTTGGCGGTCTGAACGCCACCGCAGATCACGTTGGAAGCTCCGTCAACCGTGAGGGCATCCTTGGTGCCGGCAACCGTCACTTCGCCACCCTGGACAGTCGTGTGGGTGCCCACGATCTGGTCCGGGGTCAGCTGACCGGGGACTACGTGATAGGTGAGAATCTTGCTCAGCAGGGCATCGTCCGTCTTGAGCGTCTCGATCGTTGCGGGGTCGATCTTGGCGAAGGCATCGTCAACCGGTGCGAACACCGTGAATTCGCTGCCATTCAGGGTAGAAACCAAGTCCACCTTGGGGTTGAGCTGACCCGAAACTGCGGCGGTCAGGGTCTTGAGCAGCGGGTTGTTCGATGCTGCTACGGCTACCGGGTCCTGGGCCATGCCCATTACCGAACCGGCACCGTCCGGAACCTGCGCGGCGTAACCGGCGCAGCCGGGGCCCACAAGGTTAGCGGCCGGATCCATGGCGGCGCTGGTCATGGCGGAGGCCGACGGCGACGGCGCCGCCATAGAGGTTTCCGGGGCGGCAGACGAAGCAGCCGGTGTGCTGGATGTGCTGGAACCACCACAGGCAGTGAGACCGAGAAGGGCGGCTGCAGTGAGGCCAACGAAGGCGAGGGCGGGGCGCTTTGTGGACAACATGTCATTCTCCTTGTTTTTGGAACCAGGGCGTTGGGTCCATTTGGTGGTGGGACACGGGCTGCAGGTGTCGCTTTTGCTTCACCAGCGGTTTGTGTCTCACCAGCTATTCGGAGGTTGGGACGACGTGGATGGGTGCGGATTGAAAAAGTTTTTTTAAGCCAGCCTCCCCAGGTCTGGTGGAGGGGTTGATCCTGGTGACAGGATGATCCGCATGGCTATCGAGGTTCGACCCGCGACGGTGTTCGATGACGTGAAAACCATGGTGGGACCCAAGAGCCCCGATGCCAACGTGTGCTGGTGCCTGAGTTACAGGATTCCGTCGAAACTGAACCAGGAGCTCCAGAAACAGGAGCGCGGGAAGTTGGTGAGGAAGCTGGTGGCCGAGGACCCACCCCCAGGCGTTCTGGCATACGACGGCGACGAAGTAGTTGGGTGGGCAGCAGTCCACCCTCGCGCGGACACCACTTTTGCCAAGAACCGCAAGATCCCCCACGTGGATGAGACGAGGGTGTGGTCGGTCTGGTGTATACGGGTGAGACCCGGGCATCGTGGCAAGGGAATTTCCCACGAGCTGCTCCGCGGGGCGATTGACTTCGCAAAGAGCCACGGCGCGCCCGCCATTGAGGGTTACCCGGTGGACAACAAAGGCGGCAAGGTGGACCTGACCATGGCCTACGTGGGCACCCGGAGGCTATTCGAGCAGGCGGGCTTCAAGAAAGTGGCCGAGACGACGTCGGTCCTCAACGGTTTCCCGAGGGTGCTGATGCGTCTGGACCTCACCTCCCCCAACTAGGTCGCAGATCAGGTCGTTCTCAGCGCTGAGAACGACCTGATCTGCTACCTAGTTGGGTCAGGATCCCTGCAGGCGCGCCGTCATCCTGTGCGCTTCCTCGAGCAACAGTTTCCCGAGGAACTCCTGGCGGTCTGCACGGAATCGCGGCTCAATTCCCGTCAAGGAAAGAGCCCACGCTGGCCGTCCCTGCTGATCAAACACAGCCGCTCCCATGCCCCAGCTGCCTTCCAGGATCAAACCGGGATTGACGGAGTATCCAGCCAGCCGCGTCCGTTCCAGGTTGTCCCGCACCACGTCAACAGGATGCCCCACGGCGAAGTCGCCGGCGTGCGCGGCCCAGTCGCCCAACAACGGTTCCTGTTCGTCGGGAGGCAGGAAAGCCATGATGGCAGTGCCGGCCGAAGCGACCCCCAGCGGAAAGCGCACGCCTTCGTGCAGCACGAAGGACCGCACCGGGAACGAGCCCTCTTCCCGCAGCACGCACACGGTTTCGTTGCCACGACGAATGGAGAAGAAGGCGCTCTCTCCTGTCTCTGCAGCCAACCTGCGCAGCGAAGGCCGCGCAATGTCCTCCATGGGAAAACGTGCAGCGGCCACTGATCCCAGCAGGAAGATCTCCGGCCCCAACACCCACTTCCCGGAGGCCGGATCGTGTTCCAGTAAACCCTCCGCGGCCAAGGAGGTCAGAAGCCGGTGAACGGTCGGCCGGGTCAAGCCGGACTCCCGCACCAAGCCCGCCAGGGACATGCCTTCGGGCTTACGTCCCACAAGCCGAAGCAGCAGGGCCACCCGGCCCACCACTTGCGCTCCCTGAACCACCACAGCACCCTCCACAAGAGATTTCATCCATAATATGGACACCCTTCATCGTAGTGTCCATACCCTGAGTAATTGGACATCTAGCTCATTGACCGCCTAATGGGTGGACCCTAGGCTCCTATTTTAGAGTCGATGCGTTCCACAAAGTGGACTGCGGTGAGAAACAACTCAAAGAGGAGTCGAGCATGACCAAGATCCAAGCGAGCGCAGCCCAAGCGTTACATGACCTGATGGCAGACGGCCTGACTATCGCCGTCGGCGGTTTTGGACTCAGCGGCATCCCCGCTGACCTCATCGACGCCGTCCGCGAGTCCGGCGCCAAGGATCTCACCATCGTGTCCAACAACATGGGCGTGGACGGCAAGGGGCTCGGCGTCCTCATCGAAGCGGGCCAAGTCCGGAAGGTCATCGCTTCCTACGTAGGTGAGAACAAGCTCTTCGCCGAGCAATACCTCGCCGGCCAGCTGGAGGTCGAGTTCACGCCGCAGGGCACCCTCGCCGAGCGTCTCCGTGCTGGCGGCGCCGGCATTCCAGCGTTCTACACGCGAACCGGAGTGGGAACCCTGGTTGCCGAAGGCAAGCCGTTGGAAGAGTTCGACGGCGTGACGTACGTCCGGGAGCGAGCCATCACCGCCGACGTCGCCCTGGTCCACGCCCACACTGCGGATACGGACGGGAACCTGATTTATCGCTACACGGCCCGCAACTTCAACCCGGTGGTTGCCACCGCGGGTGCAGTGACCATCGCCGAGGCTGAGGTCATTGTTCAACCCGGTCAGCTGGACCCGAATCACATCGTCACCCCGGGCGTATACATCCAGCGGCTGGTTCAGGCCACGGATCGGGTCAAGGACATCGAACAGCGGACGGTCCGCCCGCCCCGCGAAGCGGTCACGGTCTAAGAGAACAAGGAAAACATCACCATGGCATGGACACGAGACCAAATGGCCGCCATCGCGGCCGAAGAACTGAACGACGGCGATTACGTCAACCTCGGCATCGGCATTCCCACGTTGGTGGCCAACAACCTGCCCGACGGCGTGCGGGTTGTCCTCCAAAGTGAGAACGGCCTGCTGGGCATGGGCCCTTTCCCGTATGAGGGCGACGAGGACGCCGACCTCATCAACGCCGGCAAGCAGACCGTCACCATCACCCCCGGCGGCAGCATCTTCGACTCCGCCACGTCGTTCGGCATGATCCGCGGCGGCCACGTCAAGGTGGCCATCCTGGGCGCCATGCAGGTGTCCGGTTCGGGGGACCTGGCCAACTGGACCATTCCCGGAAAGATGGTCAAAGGCATGGGCGGGGCCATGGACCTGGTGGCCGGGACCCCGCGTGTGGTTGTACTCACTGAGCACAACGCTAAGGACGGTTCGCCCAAGATCGTCACTGAATGCACGCTCCCGCTCACTGGACTCAAGTGCGTTGACCGGATCATCACGGACCTCGCCGTTTTCGACGTCGAGGAAACACCGTCCACGGCGGAAACACACGACGGCGGCACCCGGCTGCTGCTGACCCGCCTGGCCCCTGGCGTCACGGTGGAAGAGATCCGCAGCAAGACCGAGGCAGATTTCACGGTGGCTCTCGCCTCTGTTGATCACACACTTGAAGGAGTAAACGCATGAGCCTGAAGGACCAATTCGGCAAGGACATCCTGCTCACAGGGTGGGGGCACAGCAAGTTCGGCAAACTGACTGATGACACGTTGGAGTCGCTGATTGTCCAGGTTGCCGGCGAAGCGATTAAGAACTCGGGGCTGGATCCCAAGGACATCGATGAGATCTATCTCGGCCAGTTCAACTCCGGGATGCAGCCTCTGGGATTCACGTCGTCGCTGGCGCTTCAGTTGTCCGCGGACCTTGCCAACATTCCCGCGACGCGCACCGAGAATGCTTGCGCTTCCGGATCCGCGGCTTTCCAGCAAGGTGTCAAAGCCGTCCTCGCCGGAACTGCCCGCCACGTCCTGGTGATCGGGGCGGAGAAGATGACCGACGCCGGCGCCGAGGTTGTGAGGGCGGCCTTGCTTGGCGCTTCGTACGAGATGGCAGGAAAAGCCTCTTCTACGGGATTCACCGGATTGTTTGCTGAGGTCGCCAAGCACTATGGGAAGCGCTATGGGGCAAACATCGACGCCTTGGGATTCGAAGGCGGCCTTGGCGACGTCCTCGGTTCCATCGCCGCCAAGAACCACCACAACGGCATGGACAACCCGTACGCCCAGATGCACCGCGACTTCAGCGAGGAATTCTGCCGGACCGTCTCAGAGAAGAACCCCATAGTGGCCGAACCCTTGCGCCGCACGGACTGTTCGCCGGTCTCAGACGGTGCCGCCGCCGTCGTGCTTTCCACGTCGGCTACCGGAGGCGCAACCGCGCCTGTGCGCCTCGCCGGATTTGGCCACGCCAACGACTTCTTCCCGGCGGAGAAGCGCGATCCCACCGAGTTTGCAGCCACCAGGGCTTCGTGGGAGCGTGCGCTGGGTATGGCTGGAGTTGGCCTCCAGGACTTGGACTTCGCGGAGGTGCACGACTGCTTCACCATCGCCGAACTCATCATGTATGAAGCCATGGGCCTCACTCCTCGCGGCGAGGGCGCGCGAGCCGTCCAGGAAGGCTGGGTCTATATGGACGGCAAGCTGCCCGTCAACGTCTCCGGCGGGCTGAAGGCGAAAGGCCACCCGGTGGGGGCCACTGGTGTGTCGCAGCATGTCATCGCCGCGATGCAGCTCAGCGGCACGGCCGGCGACATGCAGTTGTCCAATGCACGCCGGGGCGCGGTCCAGAACATGGGCGGAGTGGGCATCGCCAACTATGTGAGCATCCTCGAATCCCTCTAACCCAAGTAAGTCGCAGATCAGGTCGTTCCCAGCGCTGGGAACGACCTGATCTGCTACCTAGTTGGGATCAGCGGTTCCGGACCAGCGCTGCGATCTCCGTGAACCCGAGCCGCTCTGCGTTTTGCAGGGCGGTTCGGCCTTGGGGGTCGCGGATGTCCGGGTTGGCGCCGGCAGCCAGGAGTTGCCGGACCACGTCCTGCTGCTTGGGCCCGCCATTGTTGAGCAGGATCGCTTCCTGCATTGCAGTCCACCCCAAATTGTTGACGTGGTCCACGGGTACACCTGCTGCGATCAGAATCCTGACCGTTTCGGTGTGCCCATGCTCGCTCGCAGGGATCAGCGCGGTGCCGCCGTACCGATTGGTGCTGCGAACATCCGCTCCAGCAGCCAGAGTCAGCTGCAGGACCTCGTTGAAGCCTTCAGCGCCGGCGTAGAGGAACGCGGAGTCCTGGATGTCATCCTTCGCGTTGACGTTCCCACCCTCCGCGATCAGTTCACGGACCCGGGCAACATCGTTGGCCTTCGCGGCGAGGATCAGGAGCCGGTCGGTTTCGATTTGGGCCTCCGGTGAAAGTGTAGTGGGCAATACAGCCGACGACGACGGGTCAGGACTTGGGCTCGATGTCGCGGTCGAGCTGGGCGCCTGGTCAGCAGGCGACGACGGCGCGCAGCCGGCCACGAGCGCGGCGATCAGCAAGCCCGCACCGATCACCGAACCTGCGGCCACGCCCCGCCCCTTTAGGGAATTCATACTGCCGAGGCTACTTCGCGGCCGCAGCCAACGCATCAGCACCGGCGGTGGCGCAGGCCTCGTCGAGGGCGCCGTCGGGTGCGCCGCCAACTCCGATGCCCGCCACTGAAACGCCGTTGACCTTCAGCGGAACGCCACCGGGCAGGAACAAGGTGCCGGGAAGGTCGGCGATGGACGGGCCGTTGCCGTTGACGCGCTTGGCGAGTTCGCTGGTGGGTGCACCGAAAGCTGCTGCCGTGTAGGCCTTCTGCTTGGCGGCTTCGATGGTGTGCTCGGCGGCGTTGTCACCGCGAAGGAGCGCCTGCACGGTGCCGAAGCGGTCAACCAGTGCCACGGTCACGAACGGCAGCTTGTCGGCCTGGCACTTTGCGAGCGCGGCATTGACGGCCTTGCTGGACGCCCCCACAGAGATGCGGTTCTGGGCCACGACGTTCTCCGGCGCAGGCAGAACGTCTGCGGCAACCTTCACCGGTGCGGCAGCAGGCGCGGCAGCAGGCGCTGCAGCGGGTGACACGGCGTTGGCCACGGCAGTGACGCCGCCGGTGAGCAACAATGCTCCGGCAGCAGCGGCGGCAATCATCTTCTTGGACTTCTTCACGGGGTCTCCTCGTTGTAATCATCGGGTACAGCTCCATGCTTCCGCGGACGGGCCCACAGCCACATCGGCCGGGCGCCCCTCCCGGCCTCAGCCTTTCCGCCACCGGTATCAGCCAAAAGGTGGAGAGACCAAGGACAGCGCCGGGATCTAGCATGGGAGGATGCCAACTGCCTCCCCACGGCCCGCGCCCAGCAACCGAATCGACGGGCGCATTGATGTAGTTGTGCACTTGGGCTTTGCCGTCCTGATAGTGGCCTCTGCGGTCAGGTACGTCATGCGCCACTCCCCCGCGGACAATCTGTGGACCGTTGCCCTGGCCCTTGCAGTGTGTGCGTTGTACGCGGTCACCGCCGTGTTGGTCCACCGGCAACAAGGCCAAGGCATGCAACAGCTGTGGATTCCGTGGACGGTCGCGTTGCTTGCAGCCTGGGCCGCGTTGGTGGTGATCGCCCCGAGCTTCGCATGGTGTTCCTTCGCCATCTTCTTCCTCACCCGCACGGCCTTCCAAGGCTGGGCCGGCTATGTGGCAGGAGGCGCGACGGCGGCGGCCACCGCCGTCGGGCTCTTCCGGATGAGCGGTTGGACGGACGTCGCCATGCTGCTCGGCCCGCTCGCTGCGGGCGCCCTGCTCACCCTGATCTACGACAAGATCGAGCGCGACGCGGCACTGCAACGCAGGCTTTTCGACGACGTCACCCTAGCCCAGGAGCAACTAGCCGCCAAGCAGCGTGAAGCTGGAATCGCCGCTGAACGCGAACGCGTGTCACAGGAAATCCACGACACCGTCACCCAAGGCCTGGCCAGCAGCCTGCTTCTCCTTGAAGCCGCCCAGCGGTCTTGGCCAGCCGAAACTGCCCGGGAAGAAGTACACAAAGCAACGGATTTGCTCAGGCGGAATCTCGCCGACACCCGCAGTCTGGTGCACGAACTCTCGGCTCCGGGCCTCGAGACCGGGCCGCTGCCGGAGGCCTTGGAACATGCAGCAAGGCAGTACTTTGAGACCGTGAGCATCCAGGTCACGGGTGAGCCGCGACCCCTTCCGCCCGAGGTGCGGCATGCCCTGCTCCGCGTCACCCAGAGCGCCGTGGCCAACATCAAGCTCCATGCCCGTGCAGACCACGCCAGTGTGACCCTGGGGTACCTTCCGGACGCGGTCACCTTGGACGTGTTCGACGACGGCCGCGGCTTTGATCCCGCAGCGGTACCTCCGCCGTCGGCAAACGGAGGATACGGCCTGCGGGCCATGAGGCAGCGTGTAGAACAATTGGGCGGAGAATTGTCTGTGGAAAGCTCGCCGGGCGAGGGAACCATCATTGCGGCGCAGTTCCCCTTGACCAACATTGCTGATCCGGCAAATGGCCTGAAGGAGGCACTATGAATACCATTTCCGTGCTCCTTGTGGACGACCACACCGTAGTCCGGAGCGGGCTCAAAGCGCTGTTGGGCACCCAAGGTGATATCGCCGTCGTCGGGGAAGCGGCCTCAGGCGAGGAAGCACTGGACGCTGCGCACGAGCACACGCCCGCGGTAGTCCTCATGGACCTTGCGATGGGCGCCGGAATGGATGGCATCGAAGCCATCAAACAGCTCCGCCAGTGGAATCCGAAGCAGGCCGTCATCGTGTTCACCACCTACGATTCCGACGCCGACATCGTCCGCGCAGTGGACGCCGGAGCCATGGGCTACTTACTTAAGGATGCCGCGCCGGAGGAGATCTTCGCAGCCGTGCGGGGCGCTGTGCAGGGGAAGAGCGTGATGAGTGCACCGGTGGCCTCACGCCTGTTCCAGCAACTGCGGAATCCGGACGAGATACTCACTCCCCGCGAAGCCGAGTTGCTCAGCCTCCTTACCCAGGGCCTCAGCAACCGCGATCTGGGCAAACGCCTGTTCATTTCCGAAGCAACAGTCAAAACCCACCTCGCCCACATCTACGCCAAACTGGGCGTGGAGACGCGGGCCGCAGCAATTGCCACAGCTATCCGGCGCGAAGGGATGCGGTAAAGGCACGCCGTTGGTTACGCTGACCGTATGTCGGACGTAGCGGATCGCAAAATGTTCAAAAACCCGGGAACTGCTTTGCTGGTCCGGGGAGCCCTTTTCATAGTTTTTGGCCTACTGATCATTGTTTTACCGAGCGCTACTGCCTTGGTGGTAGTTGTCATGTTCGGGGTATTCGCGATGATTGACGGCATTACCAGCGTGGCCCATTATTTCTATGACCCCGCCGGCCGTTCCCGTTGGACCATAGTGGGCGGCCTGATCTCCCTCGCAGCCGGCATTGTGGCGATTGCCTTGCCTGGAATTACGGCAGCAGCGATCGGTGTCCTCATCGGCTTGTGGGCCTTGGTCCTGGGTCTTTCCCAAATCATTCTGTCGCTGGCTGCCAGGAGCTTCATCCGGAACTGGGGTATCTGGTTCTTGACGGGACTCGTCACAACGGGGTTCGGGATTGTTGTCCTTTTCAACCCGGGGCTCGGTTTCCTGAGCCTGGTGTGGATGTTGGCAGGGTTCGCGATCCTGACAGGGTTGCTCCTCATCGCATCAGGCATCGGCCTCCGCAGGCTGGCCAGTTCACCCCCGCTGTTCGCGCGATAGTGTGTGCTGGTTGTGAACGGCAAAAAGGGCAGCAGGGGATGCACTCAGCGCCAAGTTCGGTAAGTTAGTGGCTGTGAAGATAGCAACCTGGAATGTGAACTCCCTCCGCGCCCGTGCCGACCGCGTAGAAGCCTGGCTTGAGCGCAGCGACTGTGATGTCCTGGCCATCCAGGAGACCAAGTGCAAGGACGAGAACTTCCCTTGGGAGCTCTTCGAGCGCATGGGTTACGAGGTTGCGCACTTTGGCGTGAACCAGTGGAACGGTGTTGCCATCGCTTCCCGGGTGGGCTTGGAGGACGTGCAGCGAACCTTCCTGGACCAGCCTGCGTTCGGCAAGGCAGGCAAGGATCCCGCGCAGGAAGCCCGTGCCATCGCAGCCACCTGCGGCGGCGTCCGAATCTGGAGCCTCTACGTTCCCAACGGCCGCTCACTGGACGACGAACACATGCCGTACAAGATCAAGTGGCTTGACGTCCTGCAGGGCCACGCAGCCGAATGGGTGAAGTCCGATCCGACCGCCCAGATCGCGCTCATGGGGGACTGGAACATCGCCCCGTTCGACGACGACGTGTGGGACATCGAGCTCTTCCGCAACAACAACTACACCCACGTCAGCGAACCCGAGCGCGCAGCCTTCCACGCCTTCGAAACCGCAGGGTTCACCGACGTCGTCCGTCCCTACACTCCGGGCCCCGGTGTGTACACGTACTGGGACTACACGCAGCTGCGCTTCCCCAAGAAGGAAGGCATGCGCATCGACTTCTGCCTCGCCTCCCCGGCACTGGCATCGCGTGTCACCGGAGCCTCCATCGACCGCGAAGAGCGCAAGGGCAAGGGCGCTTCGGACCACGCTCCCGTCATCGTGGAGCTCGCAGACTAAGTACCTCGCAGACCAAGTACAAGGTCACTAACGAAAGGGGCGGCTGACATGACTGGAAACCTGTATCGGGGCCAGGCCGGTCTGCCGTTCTCTTCGTCGCTGCGCATTTACGAGCCCCTTGAGGCGTTCCCGCCTGAACAGCAGCGCCAACTCGTTGCTGAGGGCAGCAAGAACGGTTCCCGGGCCGCCGTCGAGAATGCGGAGCTCCAAGCCTCGCTGGGACGCATCACGCGCTCCGGCGGCGATCCTTTCCCCACGGGCCGCACGGACTTGGTCCGCATGACGCGCGTGCCCACCGGCCGTCATGCCGCGGTGTCCGGGAAAGAAGATCACGACGCCGGACGGCTGCTTTACTGCCCCAGCCAACTGGTTATTCGGGCTGGTTTGGCGGCCAACGCGCTCATGGACGGTGTGCACAGCCCGCTGGCGGATCTTCTCATTCCGGTCTCGCAGCGGGACAAGCACCAGGCAAGGATCGATCGCATCAACGCCGGGGAAGCCGCTAAACGTGTGCATACCCGTGCCTCAACATGGGGCATTCCCTTCAGTTGGTTCTCGCTTTTCAACGAGTCCGACCGCAAGGACGTGGTGGAATCCGAGGGGCGCATCCTGACGGTCCGGGTATGGACGCCCCTGACTGAGGCCCTGGACCGGGCACGGTTCGCCGTGGCCCATCTGGCGCTGGCTGCTCCGGATTTGGATATGTTGGATGACCTGACACAGCTCACGGAATGGCTGGAACTTTTTCACGTCCAGTCCATGGTGGAGCTGGACTATGGCGCCGTAGCCGACAAGGTGTATCCGGACGAGTCCCCCATGGACGTTCGTTTGGGGATTGAGTGCCTGGCTGAAGGCGACATGACCGGTGCGGCCGCTGCCTATCGACGCCTCGCCTCGCGGTGGATTCCCATCCGGCAGTTGGCGCGCGCTTCCTAGCCTGCTTCGGCACTAGCTTGGCTTCGGCGCTAGCTTGGCGGGGCCGTTGTGTCGCGCACGATCAGTTTGTGAGGCGCTACTTCTGAATGCACTGCTCCCTGGTTACCGTCCAGTTCATCCAAGAGCATTTTGGTGGCGAGTTCGGCCTGGTTGTCGGGACGCTGCCCGACGGTGGTGAGACCCACCGACGACGAGAAATCGTGGTCATCGATCCCGATGACCGAGAGGTCCTCCGGCACCCGTACACCGTGGCGGGCTGCTTCGAAAATGACACCCATCGCCATCTCGTCCGATGAACAGAAAATGGCCGTTGGCTTGCGGCCGGGCTGACTCCAAAGACGGTTGAATGCCTGTTGCCCGCTGGCTACCGTGAAGTCCCCCCATTGGTCCCATTCCGGACGGACTTCCAGGCCGGCGTCGGTCATGACTTCCTGGAACGCCCGGATACGCACGCGGGGGACGTCGAAGTTCAGGTCCGTTTCGTCGTCGCCATGGAGCAGGGCGATGTCCTTGTGGCCCAGTTCCAGCAGATGCCGCACGGCCGTGGAGGCGGCGTCGTAATCATTGATGCCGATGTACGCGCAGTCCTCAACGTGACCACCCACCACTACCAATGGGATGTCGATCTTGTGGAGGTGTTCCAGCTCTTCCTCGGTCAACGACATGCACAGCACCAGCAGTGCGTCGATTTGTTTGTAGACCATGGTGGAACTGAAGAGCCGCTCACGATTGCTGCCGTGGCCGCCCAGATTGAAAAGGGAGAGGTTGTACTTGCGTGAATGCAGTTCCCGGTCGGCGCCTTCGATGGCCTTGGAGAAGAACCACCTGCTGACGAAAGGGGCCAGCACGCCGATGGTGCGTGTTCGGCCCGTTGCCAGTCCCGAGGCCGACGACGACGCCACGTACCCTAGGGAACTGGCTACTTCGAGGATCTTTTCCCGGGTCGCGGGCGACACTCGCGGCAGTCCCCGGACTGCCCTGGAAACTGTCGCCGTGGAAACTCCGGCAGCAGCAGCGACGTCCTCGATGCTGACGCCCGCATGGCCGCCGCGTTGGGACCTACCCGTTGTTTTTGACACAGGCTCCCCTCTCCGGCCGCCGTTGCTCCGCCTTCACCTTAAATGTGGACTTGTGCTTTGCAGGCCTCGGTTACGCAGCCACGTAATGCGCTGCGCAACCGAGGCCGCGCTTCCTAGCCCTTGAGGCCGCCGGACAGCAGGCCGCGCACGAAGTAGCGCTGCAATCCGAAGAACACCAGGAGCGGCACAATGATGGAGACGAATGCTGCCGCCGGATTCAGGTAGTCCCTGGCACCACGAGTACCGGAGATCTCGGCCAAACGCTGCGTAATGGGTGCAACGTCCGCCGTTCCGCCGGAGAATACCAGCGCCACCAGCAAGTCATTCCAGACCCAGAGGAACTGGAAAATGGCCAGCGAGGCGAGCGCAGGAACCGACAACGGCAGAATGATCCGCCAGAAGATGGTGCTGTGTCCAGCGCCATCCACCCTTGCCGCCTCAATGACTTCCCCGGGAATTTCCGAGATGAAGTTGTGGAGGAGGAAGATGCCCAGCGGAAGGCCGAACATGGTGTGGGCAATCCACAGCTGTGCGTAAGAGCCGGCCGGGAGCTGCAGGGTCTGCGTGAAGAACTGCAGGAGCGGAATCAGCGCCATCTGTAGCGGGATGATCTGCAGGGCAAAGACGAAGATGAAGAGTGCGTCGCGGCCCTTGAACTTACCCCACGCGAAAACGTACGCGGCCATGGACGCCAACACCAGCACAAAGATGGTGACAGGGATGACGATCGCGATGGAGTTGACGAAGTACTGCGAGAGGTTGGCGGACTGTGAGCCTGCGGGAGTCAGAACGTCCACGTAGTTCTTGAACGTGAAGTCCCAGTCAATAAAGGCGTTCCACCAGCCGTCGGAGCGGGGACCCACCTGCTTGGCTGCCGGACGGAACGAGGTGACAAAGAGGCCGAACGTCGGCACGGACCATACGACGGCGATGATGATCGCTGCCGCTGTTGCCCACTTGGAGGTGAGCTTCGTTTTGACCCGACGCATGATCGGCTGGGCGTCCTCCGTGGGGTCGGATCCAGGACGCTGCCGGGTGGCTTTCGAGGCCTCTTGCGGGGCTGGCGTGGCTGTCAATGGATCTCCCTTTGCTTGCGAAGGACTCGAGCGTTGTACACGACGATCGGCAGCACCATGAGGAACAGGACCAGGGCCAGAGCGGCACCACGTCCCGGCTCACCGGCGCGGAAGGCTTGCGTATACATTTCGTTGGCGACCACGGACGTGTCGTAGTTGCCTGCCGTCATGGTTCGGACAATGTCGAACACCTTCAGCGTGGCGATTGTGATGGTTGTCAGAACCACCACCAAGGCGCCGCGGATACCCGGAATCGTGACATTCCGGAACTGCTGCCAGGCGTTGGCTCCATCCAGGCGGGCTGCCTCGATGAGTTCCACCGGTACACCCTTGATGGCTGCAGAAAGGATCACCATGGCAAAGCCGGTCTGGATCCAGACCATGACGATGATCAGGAAGAACGTGTTTTCCGGGGCATCCAAAAGGAACTGCTTGGGATCCATGCCCAAGGCGTCCCGGAAGAAGTTGATGACACCGGTCTGCTCGATATTCGGGCCGCGGTAGTCATACACGAGCTTCCAAATGATCCCGGCGCCCACAAAGGAGATGGCCATCGGCATGAAGACCAGTGACTTCAGAACCCGCTCTCCACGGGCTTTGTCGATAAACACCGCATAGGCAAGCCCAAAGCCCGTGGACAGCAGCGGAACCAGAACGGTCCAAATCACGGTGTTCCGCAGCGTGGTCAGAGCTTCGGGCTGCGTGAACATCCATGCGAAGTTATCAAAGCCGTTGACGTTGCCGCCGGCGTCAGTGAAGGCCAGCATTGACGTGCGGACGGCCGGATAAACCAGGCCCACCAGCATCAGGATGGCCGCGGGGGCAAGGAAGCCCGCAACGGTTACTTTGTCCTTGACCGATTTAGGTGCCCTGTCCACCAGCAGCATGATGAGGCCGATAACCGCTGCGAATATCGCCAGGGCTATCACTACTTGTAGGAGTTTTTCTCCAATAAATTCCATACCCAACCTCCGGGGCGTGAGTGAATCACTAAGTTCCGGGAAAAGCACTGCCTCCCCGGCTGGGAGTTCCAGTCAGGGGAGGCAGCACTTTGGGAGTTAGCTCTTAGGCCAGCTGGATTCGATGCTGTTGGCAACATCCTGTGAGGACGTGCCGTTGATCCACTGCACAATGCCCTTCCAGAAGGAGTTGGAACCAACTGCACTCGGCATCAGGTCAGAGCCGTCGAAACGGAAGACAGTCTCAGGGTCCTGGAGGATCTGGACGGTCAGCTTGTCGAGGTCCGACTGTGCGTTGTTGGGATCCAGGCCCTTGTTGGCGCTGACGACGCCTCCAAGTTTCACACGGTTGTTGGCAAAGTCAGCGCTGGCCAGGTAAGCCAGGAACGACTGAACTTCAGCGGTGTCCTTGTAGGCGCCTACCATTTCGCCGCCACCGGTGACTGCCTTGCCCTTGCTTTCGTCAATCGGCGGGGTGATGAATGCCCATACGTCGCCATCCTCAGCAACGTTGGTTCCTGCAGGCCAGTTGGCTGCCTGGAAGTTGGCCTGGTGGTGCATGGCGCAAGTGCCATCCAAGACCGGCTGGCCAGCCTGTGCGAAACCGGTGCTGAGGATTGTGCGAACGTCACCGAAGCCACCGTTCACCATGTCCGGGTTGAGGAGGATGTCGCCGGCCTTGTTAAAGGAATCGACGATCTTAGGATCATTGAACGGAATCTCGTGAGCTACCCACTGGTCGTAAACCTCGGGTCCGTGGGCACGCAGGACGACGTCCTCGATCCAGTCCGTGCCGGGCCAGCCGGTAGCCTCACCGGATTCGAAACCAGCACACCACGGCTTCATGTTCGGGTCATCTGCTGCGATCTTCTTGGAGAGTTCGATCATTTCGTCCCACGTCTTGGGAACCTCCCAGCCCTTGTCGCTGAAGGTCTTGGGCGCGTACCAAACAAAGCCCTTGACGTTGGCGAGCATCGGAGCGGCGTAGTACGTGCCGTCCACCGTGCCGTACTTCTTCCAGTCCGGGGACCAGTTCTTGTCCACGAGATCCGAAACGGTCTGCGGGGCGGGCTTCAGGTAACCGGCCCGCGCCTGGGTGGCAAGAAGACCGGGCTGCGGGAAGATCGCCACATCAGGGGCGGTGCCGGACTGGGCACGGACACCGATCTGGGTTTCGAATTCCTTGCTGCCCTCATACCTAACAGTGATGCCAGTGCAGTTCTCGAACTGCGACCAGGCTTCTTCGAGGTTGGTTGCCTCGATATCGACGATCGTCGAATAGACGGAGACGGTCTTGCCGTCATGCTTGCCATAGCTTTCGTAGGCGGAGCAATCATCCGACCCGGCGGTGGATCCACCACCGCCACCATCTCCGCTACACGCGGAAAGGGTAAGTGCCAGAACACCGGCGGCTGCGACCGGTAGTAGGTACTTGGTTTTCTTCATGCTAAAGACTCCTCGCTGAGTACAAAGATTCGGCGGCGCAATTGATGTGGTGACGCTCACACTAGCCATGATCGTTCTTCTAATGCAAGCGCTTACACATAACGTAATCGCATTGATACCAAGCAGTCTTCGCTTCTCTGCGACAGAGGGCCTTTCCGGGGGTCCGACAGGTGACTGTGGGCAACTCCGGCCCGCACTATTCCCCGCCCTGATTTGATTGCCTACTATTGCCTATGGAAAACTGAGAATCGTGGATGAACTTGAAGCACTGCAGACTATCGGCCGCCTGATCAAAGAAGAACGCTTGGCCCAAGGCCTGAGCCAAGTGCAGTTGGCCAAGCAGGCTGGTACTGCCATCAAGACAGTCCGAACACTGGAATCCGGGACCCGCAGGACGCAGGAGATCAACCAGCGCAAGCTTGAGCACGCTTTGGGCTGGAGGGCAGGATCCGTATCGGAGGTCCTTAAAGGCAAGTCGAACTTCGCTCCGGACATGATCACCCCTGACGACATGCGCTCAAGCGACGAATCACGCCCGGGGCCTCCCCGCGTCACCGTTCCCAGCGCTCCCGTAGCCAGGGCCTCACACCTCTCCGACGAAGAACTCCTCGCCGAGCTCACCTACCGTATGATGCATCGGAACAGGGGCTGATCAGCCCTACTTGACCGCCTTGCGCCGCACCATCTCATTGATCCAGGCCGGCGCGAACGGCGAGGTGCAGTTAGGCGGCGTCGGGTAGTCCTTCAGCACTTCCAAGCGCTCACCGATGTCCAGGGCTCTGGCCCTGTGCTCCGTGAACTCAATACCTATTTGCGCCAGACAGTGATTCATGGCCCATTGGAGGCGGTCCGGGGCGTCCTTCATGTTGGCCTCTATGGCGTCGAGCAGCTGGGCGAGTTCCAGGCTTTCGGGCTTCCTGACGACTCGTTCGGACGTCATCGCCCATCCCGCACTCGCCACCACGGGATCGGGATCGGAGAACCAAGCCAGCCGAAGATCTTCGGAGTGCGGGCTTTTCTTGACGACGTAGTTCACCAGCCAGTCCTGCACTTTGGGAGTCCGTGCTTCGCGCAGCATGCCGTCCAATTCAGCCCGCTCAAAAGCTGCGGGGCGGCAGATCAGGAGGGCCAGCAACCTGGCGGCACTGTCACCCGTCTCCCAAAGCTCCCGAGAAAGGTCCTGCTGGATCTTCAGCCGCTTCGCGACGGCACGCAGTTTGCTGAGGTTTACCCCATGGTCATCGCCATGCTTCTCATTTACCTCGCGGGCGCGGGGTTCTTCCAGTGCCGCGAGTTCCGCCATAAGTTCGGCGACGGTCGACTCGGGCACGATTCTACTTCTCGCCTTTGAACAAGCCTGCGATCTTCGAGCCCAGGCCCTTGACGTTTTCCGCCACATCTTCGGCGATTTCCTTGGATTTCTCCGCGACGTCGCCCGCCAGTTCCTTCGCATTCTCGCCGACGTCACCGGAGAAGAATTCCTTGACATTCTCTGCGGCGTCTCCGGCTAACTCCTTGACATTCCCGGCAGCCTCACCGGCGAATTCCTTCACATTCTCAACAGCCTCGCCAGCGAATTCCTTGGCATTTTCCAGTGCATCGCCTGCTCCATCCTTGCCGTTTCCTGCAGCGCCATTTACCGCTTCGGCTCCCGTGGTCTCTTCACTCATGGTGTTCTCCTCTGTGACGGTTGGATCTGGAAATTGTGCGCCGGGGAAGGTTTCCCCTTTGCAGTCAGACAATGGACGTACGGGTCCCCTATATCAGCGGACCCTTTCGGCCTTGGTAAACCTGGATCGGGCACCGGAAACCATGTGGATCAGCACAGGGGTCTTCTGTCCGATCACAAGGTCCAACGCTTCAACAAGCTGCGACACTTCAGCCGCGAGGATATGGGGCGCCACTCCTTGCCGCGGTTGGATGCGGATTCGCAGACCCGGATTGCCTTTTACCTCAAGGGTCGCCACGGACGCACCCGCGAGGTCCGTCCGTTCAGACAAAGCGGCCCGTAGTGTCTGTTCAGCGACGCCCCCACCGATCCTGACTTCGCCGTCCACGTCGCTGTCGTCGTCGCTGGCCACCAGAAGGTTGGCCCGGCCTTTGCCTTGCTGCGACAACCAAGCGATCATCGCGATGATGATGGCCACCAGGATCAGGCCTGCCACAATCCACAACCAGCTTTCCTCGCGCCCCGGGAAGCGCGTCTGCCGGAAGGCATTTTCGGCACCCGCCCACACGGAAGCCGACCAGTCATGCCACCACGTGCCCACTGCCGGCACGGTGGCCAGCATCAGGAGAAGCAGCCCGACAGCCAGCAGTTTCGCACCGATGATGAAGAGCAGTACACGGTTGAGTGTCCGCGGTGTTCCGTTCACGCTCCGATCACCCCCGACGACGCCAGGTTCACCCTGACAGCAGGCATCGGCACAGGCGACATTTCTTCAAGTTCAGCCTGCACGGCCGTCAACACTGCTTCTTCGCTGACCCTGCTACCCGAGGTTGGCCGCACGTTCACCACAACCAACTGTCGCGAGACAACCACCATGACTTGTTCCTGGGTGACGTTCGCGGCAGTTCGCGCACGACGTGCCAGCGCGGAGGCCAGGACTTCGTCATCAACCACGACGGCGGTGCGCGGGTCCCGGAGCAAGTGGCGGGCTCGCCTGCCAGGCAGAACAGCGTGGAGGAGAAAGAAGAGCCCCACCATGGCGATGACGGCACCACTCGCACCGAGCAGCAGGGGTGAGATGCCTTCCGGGAGGGCAATGATGCGCCCAGCTGCAGTGGTGGGGTCGATCAGCCAGGGTGGCTGCCCGATGGCGCGGACGCCCGCTTCGAGGAGTGCATAGACACACAGAACGATGACCAGGACGGCCGCAATGACGGACGCTCCAGCGCGGGACGAATGCGTCTCACGGCGCAGTATACGGCTCATCTCGGGGTCCTCCCCGGCAACCGGAGTGGCTCCCGCGTTCGGGTCCCTTGATTTCAATTGTTGTGTTTCCTGATCCTGGGTCACTGGACGCGGCCTCCCTCGGTGACGTGCGCTCCACTGATCCTGATATCCACCCTGCTGAGTTCGGAACCGCTAAGCCGGGTCACGGTTTCAAGGACAAATGCCTTGGCCGCCACGGCACGGTCCCAGATCGACCCACCAAATCCTTGGACACGTTGCGGATCACGCAGCACCTCGGTCAAAGCCGGGACGCTGATGGGTGCCACTATGGACAAAGCCAGCAGGCCGTCGTCGTCCGCCCAATCAGCTCGGATGTCGTGGGCCTCAACGCCGAGCGCCTCCGCTGCGGCGGCCCGAGCCAACGATGTCAATGCCTGGGTACTGATCCGGTTATGGCCGGCCAGGCTGGTGGTGTACTCCACAGCCTCAGCCACGCTCATGACGAAGAGCGCCGGCCCGTAATGGCGTCCAGCACACTGCGGAGATCCAGCTTGCCCTCAGCCGCGCGGCCAAGCAGCGCGCCGATGCCCATGAACAGCAGGGAGATCAGGAAGCCCCATAACCCGAACGAGAAGGACATGAAAGCCACGAAAGCGCCGATAGCGATTCCCACCACGGTCATGCTCATTGGAGAGCCTCCCTTTCCACTGCCACTGTCTTGCTTCCGGCGGGTTTGGCCGGCGGCGCGATGAAGACATCAGTGATCTCGATATTGACCTCAATCACCTGAAGGCCCACCAGTTCCTCCACAGCCCGGTAGACCGCAGCCCGGACCTGGTTGGCGACGCCGTGCAAGGGATGACCGTAGAGAGCAACCAACGTTATGTCCACCGCCACTTGGGTCTCCCCCACCTCGGCTCGGACGCCTGCTGCATGGTCCGAGCTGCCGACGGCGTCGCGAATGGCACCCAGCGCACGGGACGGAGCCGAGCCCAAGGAGTAGACGCCGGGCACTGTACGGGCAGCGATACCCGCTACTTTGGCGACGGCCGCCTCGGAAATGATGGTGCGTCCGGTACCAGGGATTTCGCCCCCGGGCACGGGATCAAGCTGCACGTTCTGGTCTTCCACGGAGCACTCCCCTTCTCTTGAGTACCACCCTAGCGTCTAGCTCCGACGCTTTGGGAGAAGCGTCAGAGAGAAGGGAACGCGCCCGGTGGCGCTACTTACAGTTCTTCTCGGTCCAGTCCTGGATGGGCTTCATAAGTTCTTCAAACTGCCCGTCGCCGTATTTGCTGAAGTCCGAGCCGGCAGCCTCCGTGAAGACCCGAAGTTTCTCGAACGCCGGCTTCAGTTCTTCCGGCACTTTGCCCTCCATTTTGGACAACTCCTGCTTGGCCTTGTCGATGTCCTCGGGCTTGCCGCCGGCCATTGCCGCCAACGGCAGGATGGTTACGCTCAGCATCGTGGCGCTTACCGAAAGACAGGCCTCGGACATGGACCCGAACTCGCCATAGACACCACCCGTTCCCGTGGGTGCATCGGGGCTCGTGGTTGCATTGGGGCTCGCGCTTGCGCCCACATCGGCGGCTGGCACCTCGGACGACGCCGCAGCGCTAGGCGTGGACTGCGCAACAGGCGTTGGAAACGTGCAGGCGCTGAGCGTCAGCATGACGATTAGCAAGGCTGCCGCTATTAGGCGCCCGGATGTGGACAGGCGCGGGCGTTCGATCGTGGACATGGTTCCCCCCAATAAGATGCGTGCGATGACAAGCCGGCGAGGCAAGAATACGCCGGGCACCATGCGGAGACCATAGGCGGGTTATCCACAATCGCGAATTCCTGACTGGGACGCGGTTGTTTGCCCCACCTAGACTGGCCGACACACCACCAAAACAGCTGCTGGGGAGCCTGTCATGCCACGCCACTCGTTCATGTCTTCGTCTTTTGTTCGCCGCCGTCCAGCGGTTTTGGCTCTCGCTCTTGCGATGCTCTTGAGCGGCTGCGGCGGTGCCACACCCAGCAGCTCACCGACGGAAACAAGCACGACGACGGCGACGCCCACCTCAAGCTTTTCAGTTCCCGAGGCTTCGGCTACTCCGTCAGCACCCGCCGTTTACAAGCCAGCTGATGCACAAGGGAAAGCACAGAATGTGCCCGTTCCTGTTATGCCCGAGCTGGCGAAGGAGAATTCAAAGCCGGGGCTGGAGGCGTTTATCGGGTTTTACTATGCGGTCAAGAACTACGCCAACGAAACAGGCGATATTACAAACCTCTCCGAACTGAACTCTCCCGAATGCACGGCGTGCGGCAAGCTGCTCGATGGAACGTCCGACAGTTACATCAACGGTCGTTGGATGGCTGGGGGACGAATCACAGTACCTACGATGGAGCTCGACTGGCAGGCCGACGACTTGTCTCATCTGGCAAAGGTGCAGTTGATTCAAGACGCGATTACCTACTACAACTCAGACGGTACGGAAGGGCGCCCGCCAAGTGCCGCGACCAATAGTGCCTTCGTGTTCGTCGCGCGTTTCCATACGTCTTGGAAGGTGGTGGAGATCGGTGTCATCCGCTAACCGCGTCCTAGCTGTGTTCGTTTGTACCGCCATCCTGTTTCACGCCCTCCCCGCGGCAGGCGTAGAAGGGCCGGGAGGCTCATCAACGTGGGGGACTAGCAATGAAGAAGAGGGAACAATTGATGCTGGCGTAATTTGGAAGTTCGATCCGCTGAAGGGGGAAGCTGTTCGAGTCGGTACTAGTGGGAGTACCGGTTCGGCATCCGAGGATCCAAATCAGTACATGGCTGACGTGCACTGCCGATCGGGCGGAACGGACACTCCCGACAGGGGTTGCCTCACGATGGAATGCCCGGCCAAGACACCGGGAGGCGAAGAAGGCACACCGGTCATCTGGCGACAGGCACCAAAGTCCATCACCAACCCGACATGGACCGACTACCCAGCCGTCAGCGGACCCACCTGCCTCTACGACCCCGAACCCGAAAACGTCCTCGCCAACATCGCCGCCAGGATCCTCAACGACTTTCGCCAACTTCCCGTCAACCCGGGAAGCCTCGAAGCACAGCCCTTCCCCCACACCCTCAAAGGCGGACCCACCAACTTCTACGCCACCACGGGAGAACAAGGCTTCGACATCACCATCCTCGGCCAAACAGTCCACCTGACCGCCACACCCGCCAACTACACCTACACCTTCGGCGACGGCACCACCCTCGGCCCCACACCCGCCGCAGGCTACTCCATCCCCGAAACCGAATGGCTCAACAACGAGACCCGAACCAGCCACACCTACACAGACACCGGCAACTACCAAGCAACCCTCACCACCAGCTTCACCGGCACCTACTCCGTCAACAACGGACCACCACTACCCATCAACGGAACCCTCGACATCACCACACCCGCCAAAACAATCCACGTCTGGAAAACAGAAAAAGCACTCGTCGCCGACACCTGCCAGGAAAACCCCAACTCCTGGGGCTGCCCCGGCACAGCTCTCCAGTGAGATCCAGTCCAGCGGTTCCTTTCCGATCAGGCCGAAGGAGCAGGGTTCAGCAGGGGCAGCGATATGGGGCGGGCCGGTGGAAGAGGTTTTCCCAGCTCAGTCAAAGCTCGCCGGGCCATAGCGACGTCGTTCACGCATATACCATCCACGCCAAGACCGGCTGCGGTACTGATCTGTTCGTCTGTTTCCACTGTCCACGGAAATACCTTCAGCCCAGCGGCATGTGCTGCGGCGACCAAACCGGCGTCGAGAATTCCAACAGCCGGCGCAACGGCGGACGCTCCGGTGGCCAAGGCCGCGTCCACCAGGTCTTGAGCAGTCGATGGGTAGAGTCCCGGAGCCCAGGACGTTGTTGCCCTGCTGAGCGCGACCAAAGGGACTCCCGGCAATATGCCGGACATTGCCTTGATGATTTGGGGATCAAAGCTCCGCACCCGCAAAGCTTGTTCATCTTGATGAGCCGCCAAAACCTTGGACAGCACCGTAACAATCCCATGACCGTACTCGTCCCAGGCTGCCCCCTCGGTCTTGACCTCAATATCCAAAATGACGCCACTCGCATTGGCAAAACGCAGCAGGGCCAAGGTTTCAGAGAGGGATGGCACGCGGGTTTCGACATCGACGTCGGTCGTGGTTGCAGGGTGCTTCTCTACCTTGGCTTCACGAAGTGTCTCAAGCCTGATGTCCCTGGCATCGATGACCGCATCGTGGCGCAGCGCAAGCTGGCCATCAGAAGTGAGCCAGACATCTACTTCAATGGCGTCGACGCCAAGACGGAGCGCCTCAACGAAGCTCGCCAAGGTGTTGCCATGACGATCGGCCAATACGCCCCGATGCCCTTGAATCTCAATCACGTGTGCCCCTACTCGGCTTCGTCAACGACGGAAACTTCAGTAACAGTGGAGAGCTGGGAGAGCCTGGCGACGATGTCCGAAACAGCCATGGTTCCTTCAATTTCCAACTCTATTTCAACGAGATCAGACACAGCGGTTTCAGCGCCTTGCATCAACCGGTCCATCACGCCCTTGGATTCTCCGGAACCCCGCATGGTGGCAAAGCCTTGAACGCGGAATCCTTGCTCGGTACATGTATGCAGAACATCCCTCAAGGCGCCTACCCCATCCACGTAGCTAACTCTCAGCAGCCACTGGCTCGGAAGGCCGAAGCGAAGTTTGCCGGTCAGCACAGGGTAGACGTAGACGATGACGAAATGCGCTGCGGTAACGAACACCGCGGGCAACACCAAACCTGCTCCCGCGCCAGTGCCTACAGCCGCAGTCACCCAAACGGAGGCGGCCGTAGTGAGGCCTCGCACCTGATTCCGCCTCACGAATACAAGCCCAGCCCCGATGAAACCAATGCCCGACACTACCTGTGCGGCCAGGCGGGAGGGGTCCAACCTCACCAAATCCACCGCCAGCACATCACTGAACCCGTATTTGCTGACCACCATGAACAGCGCCGCACCCAAACCCACCATGGCGTGTGTTCGCATACCCGCCGACTTGTTTTTGCTTTGACGTTCAAATCCAATGGCTGTGGACAATACAAGCGCCACGGCCAAGGCCAAGCACATATGCCACCACTGCGTATCAGCGCTGAAGATCACTTCATGCTCCTGTTCCTGTTACTCGGTAAGACCCCCTTCTTCTGTAGTCCAAGTGGAAGACCCAGTCCGATCGCGGATGTTCCAGGCAGAAGCTGTTCGAAAAATAGACGCGGCGTGAGCCGGCCTGGCTGCAATGCTTCCAACGCTTGGGCGTTCCAGTCAATGCCTCTGCACGTTTGTGCAGATCTTCATCAAGGCTTTGTCCGAATGTAAATACATGCTATTTCCGCGCTCGCAAGACGGCGCAAACCCCGCGGCGGCAACGCAAACAGCGATATCCACAATTCCAATAATGAGTCTTGTGATAGCACCCGTAAGTGTGTAGGTTGAGAAATGACCTGAGGTTAGGTTGTCAGGTCAAATGTGAAACAAACGCTTTTCAGCAAGTGCTAAATCGCCCGGACAGCGATGACGAGGGGGTCAACGTGAGGGTTCTCTATGGGCAGATCAAACACAGATGGCGCATCGGTCGCCGCCTCTACGGCGCCGGGTGGAATGCATGACCGGGTTCGCACGGAAAACCGCGATGCGCAATCAAGCCGGGTGCCGGTCGACAGACCGCCACTAGCCGGTATCAAGAGGCGACGCTGGAATCGAAGAACGCGGAAAGATACGTGGGTGTTTGTCGCATTTGCGGCCCCCAATATTTTGCTCATCCTTCTGTTCACTTACCGTCCGCTCATCACGAACATCTACTACTCCACGCTGGACTGGACTCTGGGGTCCGCCAGCGCCACCGCCGTCGGTATAGGCAACTACGTGGAGTTCTTCAGCTCCCCGGATGCTTCAAATGTCTTAGGCGTCACCGCCATATTCACCGTCACAACTGTTGGTGGGGCCATGATTCTGGGGCTTCTGGTGGCGCTTGCGCTGAATCAGAGACTCAAGGGCAGGACCTTTGCAAGGGCTGTGGTTTTCGCCCCTTACGTCCTTTCCGGCGTGGGTGTCGGCTTGGTATGGCTGTTCATCTTCGATCCGACGTACGGCGTCCTTTCCTGGATCCTGCGCGGTGTGGGGCAGGTGAGCCCGCAGTGGGTAAATGATCCGAAGCTTGCGCTGGTCATGGTCACCATCGTTTATGTCTGGAAAAACCTCGGCTACTGCGCTGTGGTGTATCTGGCGGGCCTGCAGTCCATTCCCACGCAGCTCATGGAAGCCGCGGCCTTGGACGGCGCCAGCAATGTGCGGCGCTTCTTGTCGATCGTGGTTCCCCTGCTATCCCCCACCACGTTCTTCCTCCTGATTACCTCATTACTAAGCTCCCTGCAGGCGTTCGACATCATTCGGATCATGACTCCGTCAGGCAACGGAACCAGCACTTTGATCTTTGATTCCTACCTTCAAGCGTTCGGTTCCTACAACCGGGCGGGGTACTCGGCGGCTATCTCCGTTGTGTTGTTCGTGGGTCTGCTCATCATGACAGCCGTGCAGTTGCGGTTTGTGGAGCGAAAGGTTCACTACTCATGAGCACCGAAACCACAGAAGCTCCTCCCAACCGCGACCGTCCATTCTCCTGGCAAAACCTTGGCAGGACCATCGCGGGAGGCTACATTCCACTCCTTCTGGCAACGCTCGTTGTTTTCCTCCCCCTCCTGTGGATGATGCTGTCGTCATTGAAGGCACCGGGGGAAATCGTCACAACAAACCTGACCTTGCTTCCTAAAGACCCGAACCTGCAGAACTATGCGGACGCAGCGTCCACCGTGCCGTTCGCGCGGTTCTTCCTCAACAGCGTCATCGTGACCGTTGTTGGGTCCACGATCAAATGCATCCTGGCCGTCTTTACGGCATATGCACTGGTCTTTGTCCGATTCCCGTTCAAAAGGGTCATCTTCCTGCTGATCCTGGTGGCGCTGATGGTCCCGCCACAGGTTTCCGTTCTTCCCAACTATGTATTGATAGCGGGAATGGGAGGCCTGAACACCTATTGGGGGATCATCCTTCCCGGTTTGGGAACCGCGTTCGGCACCTTTCTTCTGCGTCAGCACTTCCTCACCCTGCCTCCGGCAATCATGGAGTCCGCGGAAATCGACGGCGCGGGACACTGGCGAAAGCTCTGGAAGATCGTGGTGCCCGTGTCGGTGCCAAGCATCGCGACGGTTGCGTTGGTAACCATCGTTTCCGAATGGAACGAATACATCTGGCCGCTCATCGTCACTGACCATCCGGACATGATGACCCTCCCCGTCGGGCTGACGCAGCTGGTCAATAGCGATGGCAGCACCCAGAACTGGGGCATGCTCATGGCCGGCGCCGTGATCGTCCTCCTGCCGATTCTGGTCATCTTTGCTGCATTGCAGCGTTACATCGTCTCCGGCCTCACTCAAGGTTCAGTCACAGGCTGAAGCCCACCACATCGAAGTTCCGCTCAATGCACTTCGACCACTAGAAAGGCACCTCTTCCATGTCCATATCACTTACCCGAAAGCACTTCCTCGGTTTGGCCGGAGCTACTCTTGGCGCCGCCGCTATGGCAGCGTGCGCCGGCCCCTCCACCGACGGTGCCGGCACCGCACTCAAGACGCTCTCCCCGGACGAATGGTCCAAGGTCAAGCCGGCCTCGAGTATCAGCTTCATGTCCAGCCACCCAGGGAAGTCCCGGGACACGGAAGTGAAGCTGATTGAAGCCTTCCAAGCAGCAAACCCGGGCATCAAGGTCAACCTCATCACGGGCGGGTCAAATTACGAGGAGGTGGCGCAAAAGTTCCAAACCGCCCAGGCAGGCAGTGAAGTACCGGACGTCGTTCTCGCTTCTGATGTGTGGTGGTTCCGGTACGCCGTCTCGGGCGCCATCCTGCCGATTGACGATCTCCTGAAAGCTGTCGGCGTGAGCACTTCCGACTACAACCCCGGCTTGATCGGCGACTACAAGCACTCTAACCAGCAATGGGCCGTCCCGTATGCCCGCTCCACGCCGTTGTTCTACTTCAACAAGGACCACTTCAAGGCTGCCGGAGTTCCTGAACGCGCACCTGCAACCTGGGAGGAGTTCGCAGAGTGGGCGCCCGGAATCAAGGAGGCAAATGCGTCGAGCTCCGGCTACCAGAACGCCTATCAATACCCGGCGATCGCGGGTTATGCCGGGTGGACCCTGCAGAATGTTCTCTGGGGACAGGGCGGCAGCTGGTCAAAGGAATGGGACATTACGGCTGATTCAGAGGCGTCAGTCGCTGCAATGCAGTGGGTACAGGATTCCATTGTGAAACATGGCTGGGCGGGAGTCTCGTCCAAGAACGCCATCACGGATCTTCAGGCGGGGGCCGTAAGTGCCACCATCAGCTCGTCAGCAGATTTGGCCGCCACGTTGAAGGCAGCGAAGGAAGCAAACATGAGGATCGGCGTCGGTTTCTTGCCGGGAGGCTCCGCAGCGAGTACGCAAGTTTGCCCGACCGGCGGCTCAGGCCTGGTGATCGCCAGCAAGACTTCACCGGAACGTCAGCTGGCAGCGGCCAAATTCGTGACCTTTATGACCAACGCCCAAAGCACAATGGCTTTGTCTTCAGCTACCGGATACCTTCCGGTGGCTGAAGCAGCAGATATTTCGTCGATTGTTGCTCAGACACCGGAGTTCAAAACCGTGGTGGACCAGCTCAAGGTAACCAGAACCCAGGACTTCGCGCGAACGTTCCTCCCCGGCGGAGACCAGGAGCTGGCCAAGGCTGCTACCAAAATCATGAACGAAAAAGCCGATGTGAAGTCGACGCTGACGCAGCTCAAAGGAACCTTGGAAGGTATTTACAACAAGGATGTGAAGCCCAAACTAAAGGCCTAGCATCCCGTGCCGTACCGCGCGAGCGTCGCCGCCCTCAGGGTGTGCGACGCTCGCCTGGCGGAAGGAAAGCCCCGACTCCTGGGGGTGGCCCCGGCACGGGAACGGGCTAAGCCACCGTCTGCGCCAAGCTAGTCTCAACAGCCTCGAGGCATCGCGTTACTGCGGTGCGCGGCTCCAGTGAGTAGGAGCCGTCACCAAAGAGTTCAAACGTTAGGGCTCCGCTGTAGTCCAGCTGGCTGAGTTCGCGCAGAATCTCATCCAGATCCAGAAAACCGTCGCCCCAAGCCAGGTGTCCAGTGGGAGCGCCGTCAACAAGGTGAACGTGTCGGATGCCCTCGCCGAAAGCCTTTGAATAGTCGCTGATGCTTTCTCCCGCTGCTGCCAGGGCAACGGTGTCAATCACCACCCCCAAAGTTGAGGATCCGACGTCGTCGAGCATTGAACGAAGCGAGCCGACGTCAGTGACGAGGTTCGACTCGACGCGTTGAAGAGGCTCAAGGACGCAAGCTACACCAAGTTCGGCAGCCCGCTGAGTGATGGTTTGGAGGGTTTCAACAGACCGCGTCCACGCGACATCAGCTGGTTCGTCCTCGTAGCCTCGTCCCGCAGTCAGGAACAAAAGGGGGGATTCCAGCTCGCTGCACACCTCCGCGGCCCGCAAGAAGAACTGGAGGCTTTGATCTCGAAGCCATTCCTCCCCCGAAGCAATATTGACGGGATAAGCAACCTGTTCAGGGGTAAGGCAGGCGACGGCGAGCCCCCGCTCCAGCAACTGTCCTTTCACCTTGCGCAGATGTGCTGAATCAGTTTGGGGTATGTGAAGGTGCGGGGCGATGCCCCAGAGCTCTACCTTGGTCCTTCCCAGTTCGGCCATATCATCGAGGCAGCGCTCAAGGGTGTGGTGCTGGTAGGCAAAGTTTGAACCGCTGACTTGATCCAAGCCCAGTTTGCTCATGGCTACTTACCAACTCCGTCGGCAAGTCCCCGGATAAAGTACCGCTGCCCGGCGAAGAAGAGCACAATCACTGGAATTGCCGCGATGGCCATGCCCGCGAACACCACGGGGTAGTCCGTGCCGTGCTTGGACATAAGATTCGTCAACCCAACCGGCAGGGTTTGCAACGCTCCCCCGCTGGTGAAGACCATGGCAAACAGGTACTCGTTCCATGTGAACAGGATGTTCAGGAGGACAGTCGATACCAGGATTGGCTTGCACATGGGCAGAATGACCTGCCAGAACGCCCGGGCTTTGGAAGCGCCGTCCACTGATGCTGCCTCATCCACCTCTGCGGGCAGGTCCATCATGTAAGCCCGGATAAGGAACGTTGTGAACGGAACACGGAACGCCGTGTACAGAATCAGCAATGCCCAGAGATTGTTATAAAGACCCAAGCTTTGGAACATCTTGACCAGCGGGATCAGGGCAACCGTGGGAGCAAGCATGAGGCCGCCAAGGATGAGGACGAGCACCACCCTGTTAAAGGGGATGTTCACCCTGGTCAGTCCATAGGCTGCCCAAGCACTGATGAATACAGTCGCAACGGTGGAAGCTACCGTGACCAAAACGCTGGTAGTCAGGTAATCACCCACTCCCCGATTCCATGCAGTGACGTAGTTATCCCATTTCCAGGCAATGGGCAGGGCGAAGGGATTGGAGAACAGCTCGGAGTTGGACTTCACGCCGTTGAGCATCATCCAGACCAACGGATAAATAACGACGACGGCGAGGGCAACCAGGAACGCTTTGATCAGGACCCGTCCGAGTACCAGCAGTACAGCTGAGCGCGTCACCATTGGACCCTCCTTTTCTTGGAGATACGAAGCTGAATGACGGCCAGGACCAGCGTGATGATGAAGACAGCAGTAGCGACGGCGGCCGCGTAGCCAAAGTCGTTGCGGACGAATCCGCTTCTGTAGAGCCAGGTGCCGAGGACTTGGCTGGAATTGTTCGGTCCTCCGCTGGTCATCACCATGACCTCGTTGAACACTTGGAAGGCTCCGGACACCGTGACAATCATCATGAGGCCGGTCATTTCCCTGACGAGCGGCAAGGAAATCGAAAAGAATCGCTGGACGGGGCCAACGCCGTCGATGGATGCGGCTTCATACAGTTCGGAGGGAATCCGCTGGAGTGCCACCGAGAAGAGAAGCGTGCAATACCCGAAGCCTTGCCACTGGCTCATGGCGATGATGGCAAAGATCGCCGTGTTTTCCTGGCCCAGCCATGCCTGAGTGAAGTTTCCGAGGCCTAGGAAGTCCAAAGCCGCGTTCAGGATGCCCATCTCGGGTTCGTAGATGAAGTAGAACAAGAGACCAGCGACTGTGAGTGAGATCGCGGAGGGTACAAAGTAGACGGCTCGAAGGATTCCCCTCCAACGTTGGCTTCGTAGTCCCTCGATCATCGCAGCGAGGGTCATCGCCCCGAATACCTGGAAGGCGATGGAGATGATGGCGTAGAGCGTGTTGTTAAGGAGTGACTTCCAGAAGATGGGGTCGTTGAACATGCGGACGTAGTTGTCCGCTCCCACAAAGGTTTGGCGGCCGCTGTAGATATCCCACTTGAGGAAACTGAAGCCAAGGTTCTGCACCAAGGGCAGGTAGGCGAACACACCCAGCAGCAGGACCGCAGGCAGGACCCACACAACGTTGCGCCAGCGACGTGTTCGGGCGGACTTGGCGGCCCGGTCTTTCGGGGACTTAGTGGAAACGGGCGCCGGAGGTGGAGCCGCCGGCTTCCAGGCAGTATCGGAAACGGTCATGGCTTTGCCTACTACTTAGCTGCACTGGAAGCTGCTCGGACGGACGCAAGAACCTGATCGGGGGTCTGAGTTCCGGCCACCAAGGCCTCCCCACCGGCAAGCCAGGCATCCGCCACAGCAGGAACAGTTACGGAGTCCAGCCAGGTAATCGCCGCGGACGCTTCATTGACTTGCTTGATGCCCTCGATGACAGGTCCGGAAGAATTCTCAGTAGAAACTGCGCCCTTGACTGCGCTGGGCTGCCCATACGGCGGGGCGGAGAGTTTGGCAGCATTCTGGCTGTTGGTGGCGAACTTCATGAAATCAGCTGCGAGTGCGGCGTTCTTGGAACGCGCATTGATGATGTAGCCCTCGGGGGAACCTTCAATGGCCTTCGGATCGCCCTTGGCGTCTGTTGCCGCGGGAAGCTTGAAGATACCCAATCCATCCTGCTTGAGCTTTGATTCGGCAGATGCGGTGGAGTCGAACTCCAGGATCTCCTGGTAGTACATACCTGACTTCCCCTCAGCCAATGCCTGCTGCGCTGTGGTGTAGAGAACACCGTTGGAATCTTTGCCGCTGCCGGTGCACTCATTGATCAGGGTGGTGAACTGGTCCATGGCCTTGAGGTAACCCTTGTCCTCGAGCTTGGCTGTTTCCGGGCTGAAATCGGCTTGTAGCGTCTCGGCCGGCACCTCGTAGGCGAAAAGTTGCTGCAGGTAGTGCAGCCCCGGCCAGCCGTCCTTGTTTCCGAACGAGATCGGCTCGTAGCCGGCTCCCTTGAGCACGGAGCACGATGAGATGAGTTCACCGAAGGTGGCTGGCGGTGTCAGGCCGAGTTCTTTGAAGATCCGCTGGTTGTAACCCATGAACTTGCCGTTGTTGTAGAGCGGCACCGCAAAGTACTTGCCGTCTTTGGCAAATGCTTTCAGTGCGGATTCGCCGAAGTTGTTCCCCCACTCTGTGCCGGGGGCAATGACCGGGGTCAGATCTGCCGCGAGTCCTCCATCAATGAAGTTGTTGGCCCAGCTGCCAGCCCACGTGAAGTAGATGTCAGGCATTGCCTGGGACGCAGTCAGCGTCTTGGTCTTGTCCTTGATGCTCTGGTCCGTCTCCTGGATGAGATCGAAGGACACTTCCGGGTGCTGCTTCTTGTACTCTGCCGCCAGATCCTCAAAGTAGGGTTCCAGCGGGTCTCCGCCAAACTTCGTGAGGATGCTGAGGGTTCCTGTGTACTGGGGCTCAGCGTTGGGATCCAGGACAGCAGCCGGCTGGCTACCGCCGTCGGAACAGCCGGTAAGCGCCAAAGCGGCGCCGGCCATCAATGCCATCAGTGATTGGGTGCTTTTACGCATCATGTCTTCTTTCGGTCGAAGGGCCGATCAGCCGGGGTTCCTCTACGGGAGTGGAAGTCATGCCCGCCGTTGGGATGTGCTTCACGGAGACGGGCTGAAGGGGTAACTCCTGGGATGGGACTTGGGGATGGAATTTGTGATACCGGTACCACAGTGAATCATGATTTGCGGCAGCGGGGAAGAGAGCTAGAGAAATTTACAGGGAGGAATTTCTAGTCGCTGCGGGCAGCGCGTACAGGGCCGTCCGAGGAACGGGCCACAAGCAGCGAAGGAAGGACGTGCTTCTTCGGGGCAGACGTATCGCCGTCGATCCTGGCAATGAGCTGCTGGGAAGCAACGGCCCCCATTTGGCGCATGGGTTGCTGGATCATGGTCAGCGGCGGATCCATGACGGCAGCCCAAGGGCTGTCGTCGAACCCGATCAGGGAGACGTCCTTTGGCAGGCGCAGGTTTTTGGCACGGAGCGAATGCAATGCCCCAACCGTCGCCTCAGTCTCGGTAGTGAAAATGGCAGTTGGCGGGTCCGCCAAAGCCAGCATTCCACTGACAGCCCGCGTCGCCTGGCCCTCGTTCTTGAGAACGTGGGTGATGAGAGCAGTGTCAAAAGGAATCCCGGCCTCTTCGAGCGCGTCGAGGTAACCCCTCAGCCGTTCACCATCACTCCAGAGCGCTTCATCCAGAATGCTGTGCATCTGTTTCAAATCCGTCGCCGGGCTCAGGGTCACGGGCCCCCACGCGAATGCAATGCGCCGATGCCCGTTGTGAATCAGCGAGGCGACCGCTGATCGTGCAGCTTCCCTGTTGTCGATCACCACCGAATCCGTCTCCAGCTTGTCCACCAAACGGTCAATAAGAACTACAGGAGTCCCTCGATCAATGGCATTGGACAGATGCGAGACGTCGTCGCTTCGGCCGGCCGCGGAGGCCACAACGAGGCCATCCACTTGCTTTGCCAACAAGACGGCGATGGCATCGCGCTCCAGCTCAAGCTTCTCGTCAGTGCTCAGAATGATGGCGTCATAGCCGGCCGATTTCGCCGTTTCCGAGATGCCTTTGAGCACGCCTGAGAAGAACGGGTTGGCCACGTCCGCCAGCACAATTCCAAGGGTTTTGGTGACCCCTGTGGTCATGCTTCGAGCCAGCGTGTTCGGTTGGTAGCCCAATTTCTCGGCGGCCCGCATCACCTTGGCACGCGTGGCTTCACTGACCGAACCATAGTTCCCAAGGGTTCGGGCAACCGTGGCCCTCCCCACTCCCGCAGCTGCTGCTACTTCGGTAATGGTGGGGGCAGCCGGGTGGTTCTGATGATCCGTCGCCATCCGGCCCCCTTCAGTTGTGGAATCCGCGTTCGCGGTTCCGTCCGTTGATTTGTCTCTGCATCAGATCCTAGTAGCTACCGCGACTGCCCGGCCGCTACCTCCACTGCCCTGCCGTATCCAAAGGCGCCCTCCACATAACACTGAGCCGCGGCCGACTCCGCGCCACGAGCCAGGGCTTTCTGCAAAGCGTCGACCGGCGGCCGGTTCGCCCGGCTCCAGCCGGAGCCAAGCAGGCTGACCACCACTCCCGCCAGGAAGGCATCCCCGCAACCCATCGTGTCTGCGAACCGAAGCGGGTCGGTAGGTGCCGCCGCCTGCGTGAGGAAGCGTTCGCCGTCGTACATCATTGCGCCTAACTGGCCGCGTGTCCCCACCGCAAGCGCAACGCCCGCCGCATGTACTCGCCTGAGGTCATATTCGACGGCGGCAACGGCCATGTTTCCGCACGACAAAAGCGCCAGGTCCACGTAGGGCGCCGTCTGCGTCAAATAGGAGTCAGTTCGACGCTCCGGCTCCGACGAGTAGTCGAAACTGACCAGCGTCCCTGTGCTTCGAACGGCAGGCAACTGGGGCTCGGACGCCGAATAGACGCTCGAATGCACCAGATCGGCTGAAGCCAGGTACTTCAGGTGCTCATCCTCCAGCGCGAAGGGATGACTCGTGGTGACGCCGCCTTCGTTCCAGCCCAGGAAGATCCGATCACCGTCCACCACTTTGATTTCGGTGACCCCGTTGAGGCCGTCGCGGATGATGCACTGACTGGTATCAACACCCTCAGCATCAATGGCATCGCGGACAAAAGCGCCCAGCGGATCCGAGCCAAAGACGCCGAGGTAGGCAGACTCAACGCCCAGCCGGCGGGCAAAGACCGCGACGTTGACGCAGTTTCCCCCCGGGTACATCACTTTGCGGTCGAGAAAACGGTCCACGATGTTGTCCCCGAACCCGATTACTTTCATGCTCTTCCTGTCTCGAAGCTGCGGGCCCGGACAGAACCGGGCCCGCAGCGCGGCCGTATGCCTTTGCGGGCGTCGTGCTGGTCAGTATTCGACCACCCGGTAGTAACGGCGCAGGTCCAGGGAGTGGTTGCGGACGCGTTCGAGGTGCTTGCTGAAACGGTCAAGAACCGTGTCCAGAATCAGCGGCGCAAGAAGTGCACGGAATCGTGGGCTAACCCCGGGGAGTTCGTAGTCTTTGCTGTCCAGCAGGGTGGTGTTCTTGTTGTAGTTTTCGGCGAACTTGGCCACACGGTCCATCAGCGGGCGGGTCTCATCCTCGCCCAGGAGCAGCATGAGGCTGGTGTCTTCCTCGATGAGTTCCAAGGAACCGTGGAAGAACTCTGCACCGTGCACGCGGGTTGTGCGAAGCCACTGCATCTCTTCGAGGATGCACATGGAATAGAGGTAGGTGAGGCCCCAGAGGTTTCCGGTGCCGACAAGGAAATGGTAGTCAGCGTCCTTGTTCTTCTCGGCAAAGGCTTCCGCCACGGATTCTGCTTGACGGGCGACGCCGACCAAGCTTTCGGGGACGGTCTTTAGTTCCGTCGCCAGTTCTTCGTACCCTTCAAATTCGCCCCGCGCGGCAAGGAGACGGGTGCTCAAGAGAATCATCGGGATGTCGAACGGCCAGGTTTTGGGTTCGGTCACCAAGGCGACATCGAGGGCTTTGGCGAAGGGGCTATCTCCGAATCCTGTAAACCCAACGGTGTAGGCGCCCTTGGCCTTGGCAAACTCGATGGCCTCGATAACGTCTTCCGTAGTGCCCGAAACGGAGGCAAAGACAGCCACGGAACCGGGGCCGAACGTGGGGTCATCCGTGAGCATGAGCTCTTTGCCGATGGAGGCGCGGACAGGCAGGGTGGAGCGGGACCGGATGAAGTGCTCGTAGGGCAGCATCGCGGCGTAGGTTCCGCCGGCGCCAATAAGGAACAGGTTGGTCAGCTGCCGCTCCTGGATGGAGTCAACAACCGATTCGATCTGCCCCTGCAACGCCAGTGCGCTGCGGGTCTGCGTGAGGAA
>NZ_JAPSHI010000027.1:0-50740 GCF_031180005.1 Paenarthrobacter sp.
CGGCGGCTACGAGACGGGCTGCTGGAACACGTGCCGGCGGACCCAGGCGTGCATGGCGATGGCCGCCGCGGAGGCTGCATTCATGGAGCGAGTGGAGCCGAACTGCTCAATGGAAAGCGTTGCGACGGCGGCATCGTGAACCTCAGGCGTCAGGCCTGGTCCTTCCTGCCCGAACACCAGCACGCAGTTTTTGGGGAGGTCGTAGGTCTCCAAAGGCACAGAATCCGGGAAGATATCGATCCCGATCACCGCCAGCCCTTCCTCCTCAGCCCATTGGACGAAATCTTCAACGGTGGGGTGGTGGCGAACATGCTGGTAGCGGTCGGTGACCATGGCCCCGCGACGGTTCCACCGCCGTCGTCCAATGATGTGGACCTCTTTGGCGAGGAAGGCGTTGGCGGTCCGCACCACGGTTCCGATGTTGAGGTCGTGCTGCCAGTTCTCAATGGCGATGTGGAAGTCGTGCCGCTTTGAATCAAGGTCGGCCACGATCGCCTCGTGCTTCCAGTAGCGATACTGGTCCACCACGTTGCGGCGGTCACCATCCCTCAACAGGTCCGGATCCCAGTGCTCGCCAACCGGCAACTCACCCTCCCAAGGCCCGACGCCGACCTCGGGTTTCGCTTCCGCCTCGCCTTCCGCGGTGGCTACCCCGGGGGAATCGGCAGGAGTGGGCAGGGCTGCATTGGGGGGAAGGTCAGTCACCCCTCAACTTTAGCCCTGCGGCTTAGGGGCTGAGCGACCTTGAGCATGTCAACGTCATCGGGGGGTCGATGCCTGGAACGCTCAAGCATGGAGAGACTGCTAGCTTTCGGCAATGTGGTCCATGGAGCCGAGATGGACGCCCCAAACGGCCGTTTCTACAGCGGGCAGTTCAATGATCTCGAAGCCTTCGCGTGCGGGACCCGTGTAGGCATAGCCGGCGATGTTCTGCAGGCCACCTTCAACGGTCTCGTACTGCGCGACCGGCGTCGCCAGGGCCCCACACTCATCGCCGATGATCTCGGCAGCAGCGTCAAAGGAGGGACCCCCGCGTTTGCGACCGTCGCAGTGGCAGGAAACTCGGCACATGCGAGGTCGTGCACGTCGCAGAGCTCCGTCACCATGATTCTCAGCCTGCGATATGCTCCGGCGCGGTTCATTGAGGGAAACCCGATTCCACTAAATGGTCGATGGGATGCTCAAACAGGTTGACGTCGTACAGGATTTCGTCGGGAATGTTCCTGTCATCCGCGCGCTGTGCTGCATCGACACAGACTGGCCGCTGCTCGGCGGAGCGCTTTCCACCCGTGGCATTCATGAAGGCAGCGGGTAGTTGCTGGCCACTTCGGGCCACACGGCCTTTGAGGTGTTGCTAGTCAGAATTATTGAATTTGCAATTGAGCCTTCCGGGCCATCTGGCTCAGCACTGCCTCGACCTGACCCTTGTAAATCTCGAAAAGATTGATTGTCCGGAAATCCTCGCGCGCGGCCACGACGTAGGGGTAATCCTCCGGGTGTGCCGGGTAGTACTCCTGGTTCCACTCGACGTTACCGTTCGCCTCAGACTCCTGGCGTACGGCGACGCGCGCGGCGTGGGTTCCGCTGGTGGAAAGGACCAAATTACTGAACACGTGGTACTGGAACACGGCTTCGGTGCCCGTCCAGCCAGCACGGTGGATGGCCTCGAGGATGGCATTGACGGCACGCAATTCGTTCGGGCCACGGGTCACGCGGAAAAACGTTTGCGTCGCGGCCGCAGGGTGGGCAGCGAACGTGTGCCAAGCACGGTAAGCGAGGTCGCGCAGTGAGTCCATCCAAGACTCAGAGGGTTCGTAGCCATCGATCGACATGCCGATCAACTCGTCGGCGACTGCGAGGAGGATTTCGTCCCGGCTGGGGAAGTGTCGATACATCGCTGTGGGGGCGGCGCCAAGTTCTTTGCCAAGCCGGGCGAATGTCAGCCCGGGATTGCCGTGGTCATCGAGGATTCCGAGCGCGGCCGCCACGATGGTCTGCTTCGTGAGTGAACCGCGATGGAGCCGAGGTGATGCTGCGCCGGCCTGCGTAACAGACTCTCTCGTGGTGGTCATCCGTACCCTCCTATCTTGCACCCCGGCCCGGGACCCAGGGGTGCATGTCCAATACGGGATCGTAGTGTCTTTCAATCGTAACAGTAGTGAATGCCATTGACTAAGCTGCTCACTATCTCCATACTGAGTGTGTCACCGCTCACAGAAAGTTGGAGCGACTCTGTGGCCCCAAGCCAAGTCAAGGAGGAAAATGGACGCCTTAGGCACTCAGATCCGGCCCGGCGTCGCTGGCCCCGCCCCTGCCCTGCGGTACGCCTTCACCATTGTGGCCAAGGTGGCCCCGTACGTTCCGCTCATAGGCCGACCCGCCGAACAGATCGAATTGATTCCCATCACCGGTGGAGAGGTGAACGGTGAACTTGCTGGGGAGGTCATGCCTGGCGGCGCAGACTGGTGCACCGCTCGATCTGACGAGGCGTTTCAGGTCGAGGCTCGTTACGGCATCCGCACCCATGATGGACACTACGTCGACGTGGTCAACAGCGGCATCCTGCGCCACCTTGACGCTGAGACCGGCGATCCGGCGCAGATGCGCTACTTCATGACGTCACCCGTGTTCCGCACGGCTGCGCCGGAACTCCAATGGCTCACCCGTTCCGCATTCATTGGCCGAGCAGCCATCTTCGACGGCAACACAAGCATCGATGTCTACGAAATCACCGCCTGACCCCCATCACCCACCCGAGGAAGACCCCAATATGCGTACCAAGATCCTCTTGCCAATCGCGTGCCTTGCCACCGGTGCCCTAGCCCTCGCTGGATGCACCACCGGTTCGACTAGTAGCGATCCCGTCAAAAGCGGCGAGATGTCCACCGATACCATCCGCACCACACTCGAAGTGCCCACCTCGTTCGATCCGACCCAGACCCTCGGCCTGCCTGATTTCTGGATGACCCGTTTGGGCTTCGACACCCTTGTACGCCAAGACGACAACGGCCACTTCGCATCCGGCCTCGCCGAATCTTGGGACGTCAACCCGAACGGCGCCACCTTCACGCTTCGGGAGGGACTCACCTGCTCGGACGGGACTCCGATCACAGCCAGCGTCGTCAAAGACTCCCTCGAGTACCTGGCGAATCCGGCCACAGCCTCCCCGGTTATCGGTCAAGTCTTCGGTCCCGGCAACTCCGCCACCTTTGCGGCCGACGACGCCCGCACCGTCAAGGTCTCCCTCGGGGAGCCTTGGCCCGACTTGCTTTCCGGGCTGGCGATTTCCAGTGCGGGCGTCATCTGCCCCGCTGGCCTTAAAGATCCGAAGGCCCTCGCCGACGGCACCGCCAAGGGCGCACAATCCGGCCCTTACGTCCTCAGCGATCGTCAGCACGGCGTCTCCTACACTTTCACCCTCCGTGACGACTACCACGCGTGGCCCAAATACAGCTCTGAAGTGCCGGGAGTACCGGCCAAAACTCTAGTGTTCAATGTCGTGGGAGACCGCAACACCCAGGCCAACTTGTTGCTGAGTAAGCAACTCGACATCATCCAGATCGACGGCGCTCTCATGGAGAGGTTCAAGAACGAACCCGACTACACAGTCTCCACCCAGCCCTTTAGCGACTTCTACGTAATCTTCAACCAGCGCGAAGGCAGCCCCTTCCGCAATCCGGAAACCCGCAAGGCCGTCGCCCAGGTGCTGGACGCCAAAACTTTTGAGGGCATCACATCGAACGGACACGGACAAGCGAGCCGGTCCCTCGTGGCCGAAGGTACGACTTGCGCCGCACCCGACAAGGCGCCGGTGATTCAGAGCGATCCCGAGGCCGCCAAGAAGGTGCTCCAGGGCGTCGACATCCGGCTCGTCGGCCCCACCATCGCCGGCCCGCAGGGCTCAGGCAACGTGTACATCCAAGAACAGCTGCGCGCCGCCGGGGCCAACGTAACTCTCAAAAACTCCGACCTCGGCACCTGGGTTGGACAGGTCTACGGCGAGCCTAGCTCCTGGGATATGACCATGTTTGCCGATCTGAATTTCCCAGGCACCATGGCGAATCCGCTCACCGCCTTCATCGGACCCACCATCCAGGAGGGTGGCGGCAACGTCGGCGCCACGAATAACACCGAGACGGAGAAGGCCTTTGCGGCCTTCCGGGCATCGACCAACGCCGACGACACCTGCGCCGCACTGCAGGAGAGCATGCATAGTCTCATCGCCAACGCAGACGCCATCCCGCTGAGTAACAGCCCGCGCCTGACTGTCGCCGGGAAAGGCTTCGAAATCGCCCACCGGGGCAGCACGATTGACGACCCCATCCTGCGCATCACCCAATAGCCTGACCGACTCCCGGTCCGGCGCCCAAAGCTGGGGCGCCGGACCAGTAACCCAAGAAAAACATGGAGAACACCGTGGACCCTTTTAGTTCGGCCGTCGCTCTGGCCACCCAAATCAGGACTCGGCAGGTCAGTCCCTTGGAGGTCGCTAACCTTTACATGGACCGGATCGACGCATACAACCCGGAGATTAACGCCATTGTCTGGCGCAATGACGAAGAAGTGCGCCTCGTGGCAAAGCGCGCCGAACAGGCCGTGATGGATGGTGAAGACCTGCCGCCTTTCCATGGCGTCCCGCTGCCCATCAAGGACCTGACCAACGTTGCCGGGCATCCGAATACCCACTCCTCCTTGGCCATGTCGGACGCGCCCCAGGCGGAGAGCGACTTGAGCGCTGAGAAGTTGGCCGCAGGGGGCTTCCTGTTCATGGGCCGCACTAATAGCCCAGAGTTCGGGCCCCTCACGGTCACAGAAAACGCACGCCACGGCGCGACCCGCAATCCATGGAACCTGAGCCGCACTCCTGGCGGCTCCAGCGGCGGTGCCGCCGCCGCGGTGGCCGCCGGCTTCGCCCCCGCTGCTCATGCTTCTGACGGCGGGGGGTCGATCCGTGTGCCCTCATCTGCGTGCGGCTTGGTCGGGCTAAAACCCAGCCGCGGACGCGTACCCCAGCGCGTTTTCGGCTGGGAGCACTCGACCACGGAGGGAACGGTCGTCCGCCACATCGAGGACGCTGCCGCCATTCTTGACGTCATGGCCGGGCCAGATTCGCTGGCTTGGTACTCGGCGCCGGCCCCCGAGCGGCCCTTCGCCCGCGAGGTTGGGGCGGATGCCGGGAGGCTCCGCGTCGGGCTGCTGCTGGCCGCACCCACCGGAGTCTCCGTGGACCCGGAGTGCGAGGCCGCGGCAACCCGGCTCGCGTCGATCTTGGAGGGAATGGGCCACATAGTTTACCCTGTCTCGCCGACGTTTTTCTCTCGAGAGGCCATCGATGGGTTCCAGATGATCATCGGCGCCTCGCTCGCTGCAATGGACTACGATAACCGGACCCGCGTCGATCGGTACATCGCCCACCGCCTCGCCACCGCGGACGCGCACAGCGCCGGGGATTACGCAAGGGCATCGACCAGGCTCCAGCTGGAGTCACGGGTGATCACAGGCCAGTGGGGCCGCGAATTTGACGTCCTCGTTACACCGACCATGGCCTGTGAGACACCGCTCGTCGGGTCCGTATACGACGAGGCGAACAACGACCCCGCCGGACCCCGGTTGACCGAGCTGCAGATGATTTCTTTCACCTCGTTCTGCAATATCACGGGCCTGCCCGCAATCAGCCTGCCCATTCACACCTCCACAATGGGGATGCCCGTCGGAGCCCAGATCGTGGGAGGACCATATCAGGAGGCGACCTTGATCCGTCTAGGCAGCGCCGTCGAACGCCACGTCGGCTGGACCGGCGCGATTGCTCCGGTCTACGCCTGACCAGCCGCCCCAATAAGGAAGCACCAACATGGCCCTAACAATCAAGCCCCCCAGTACCGCGCCCGTCCGCGCAACCGGCAGCCCGCTGCGCCGCCGTCTTGCGTCCTCGCCGTGGCTGGACTTCGCCATGCGCCGGACCGGCGGGCTCCTGCTGTCCCTTTTCGTGCTGGTCGTCCTGACGTTCATGGTGGTCCCTCTCATCCCTGGCGACCCTGCCCTGGCCATCGCAGGACCTGACGCCAGCGCCGCCACCATTGAAAGATTGCGCCAGGAGCTCGGTTTGAACGACCCGCTGCTGGTCCGGTTCGCCGACTACGCGGGAGGGTTGCTTCAGCTTGATTTCGGCAATTCGTTCCGCTTTGGTGATCCGGTGTCCGGCATCATCCTCAGCAAGCTGCCCTACACGGCACAGCTCGCCGTCTCGGCAATTGTGATCGTACTGCTCGTCGCGGTGCCGGTCGGAATGACCGTCGGGGTCCTAACTCGCGGCGGCCGCCGACGGTGGCTGGACCTGGGCTTCAGCAACGTCGCCGGCTTCCTCGCCTCGCTACCCCCTTACGTCACCGCCACCCTTTTGATCATCCTTTTCGCCATCGTTTGGCGGGTCCTACCCGCTGGCGGAGCGAACAGCATGGAAGCGCTGATCCTCCCGATCGCTGCACTCGCCGTCGGTCCAACCTGCGCCGTCGCACGCGTCGTGCGGCAGGAGACCGCCGTGGTCTTGGAGCAGGACTTCATGAGGACAGCCCGGGGCCGCCGGCTGCCAGCGCTGCGCCTGTACCTTGTTCACGCGCTGCCCAATCTGCTGACGAGCACCCTGACCCTGACCGGCCTGATTCTGGCAAGTCTCTTAGGCGGCGCCATCATCATTGAGACCGTCTTCAATTACCCAGGCCTAGGCAACGAGATAATCCAAGCCATCATTTACCGCGACTATCCGCTGGTGCAGGGAATCATTATCGTCGTCGGCATCATCGCCACCCTACTTAACCTCTTGGTAGACATCATCCTCGGCATCATCGACCCGCGAACCCTAGGGGCGAAAACCCATGGCTAAGACCTTAAATACCAGCAATCGGCGACGCTCCCGTTTTAATCCGGCGCTAGTGGCTGGACTCGCGTTGATGGGGTCCATGGTGCTTGTCGCCGTGCTGGCACCACTGTTCCTCACACCCGCCGCCGAAAGCCTCACTGCAGACTCCCGACTCGGCCCCAGCACCGCGCATTGGTTTGGCACGGACGAGTTCGGCCGGGACATCCTGGCACGCTCGCTCGTGGCTACCAGGCTGACCCTGCTGATGTCGCTGGGCGCAACTGTTATCTCGGTGGTTGGCGGAATCGTCATCGGTTCCTCGGTGTGGCTGGCTCCTCGATGGATACGCGAGCCGGCGTTGCGGCTCATTGAGGCCGCCGTCGCCTACCCTTCGCTGATCTTTGCCCTGCTGGTAGCTGCCATCATGAGTCCCGGGAGTACGACGGCGGTCATCGCTATCGGCATCGCCGGCATCCCTTCGTTCGCTCGAATAACTGCAAACCTGGCCGCTTCGATCGCTCACAGGAACTACATCGCGACGGCCAGGCTACTCGGCGTCCCGGGCTACCGAATTGTCACGCGCCACCTGCTGCCGAACATGTCCGAGCCGCTGTTCGTCATGTCGGCGTCGGCGTTCGCACTGTCGTTGCTGGAGATTTCGAGCCTGTCCTTCGTCGGGCTCGGCGTCCAAAGCCCCCAATACGATTTCGGCCGGCTGCTAAACGAGGGGCTCATCGCGATCTTCGTTCAGCCTCTGCAAGTCGTTGCACCCTCAATCATGCTCGTGATAACCGGGCTCGCCGCGGTCCTCATCGGCGACGGGATGGCGTCCGCAGCCAACCCCCGGCGTGCTGCCCGCCGTCTGCTCCCGACCCGCCGCAACATGTCAACACCCGAGTCTGTCGCGCCCGCCTCACAGGCTCTACTCGAGGTGGACAACCTCAAGGTTCTTGGTCCGACAGGCGAGGAGATCGTCAAAGGCGTTTCATTCAACATGAAGCCCGGGGAGGTCCTGGGTCTTGTAGGCGAGTCCGGCTCCGGCAAGTCTCTGACCGCCATGTCCATAGCGGGACTACTCGCTGAGGGGCTTACGGCCACCGCGCACACTCTGCGGCTCGGAGACCTCGACCTGCTCACGACCCGAGACTCCCGTGCCATGGCACTGAACATCGGGCTGGTCTACCAAGACCCCGGATCAACGTTCAACCCCGCACTGCGGATGGGCCCGCAGCTGACGGAGGTCTCCAGGGTGCACTTAAACCAGTCGCGCCAGGAGGCCAACGCCACAATGATCGCCGCGCTTGACGAAATCAGCATCCAGCGGCCCGAGCTTCGGATGACCCAGCACCCGCACGAGCTCTCCGGCGGCATGCTTCAGCGCTCCATGATTGCAGCGTCCACAGTCACCGAACCGCGGCTGATCATCGCCGACGAGCCCACGACGGCACTGGATGTCACCGTCCAGGCCGATGTGCTGCGCAAGTTCCGCCGCTACAACCAAGAACACGGTACCGCCATCCTGTTCATCTCGCATGACATCGGCGTCGTACAGGAGCTCTGCGACACAGTCCTCGTCATGCACCGCGGCCGGATCCTGGAACGGCTCACGGGAGCGGAGCTAAAGGATGGCCGAGCTGAGCACCCCTACACCCGTGCGCTTCTGTCCGCGTCCCCCAGCATGACCGGCGAGAAGGGCAGGCTTCGCGCCGCCCAATGGAAGCCCGACGAGGAATTGGAGGTTACGCCATGACAACGAGAAGCCAGAGGGCCGACGAGGACAGCCCCACCGAACAGACAGGAACACCACCCATGCTCTCCATCGAGAAGCTCGCCGTCGGGGTGGGGATCGGGGCCCGCTACCTGCAGATCCTTGACAATGTGGATCTGGAGGTCCGTCAGGGCCAGACGGTAGGCCTTGTGGGCGAATCCGGCTCCGGCAAGTCCACGCTCGCCAAAACCTTAGTGGGCGAAATGCCCATTACTAGCGGACGAATCCGAATCGGCGGCACGGACGTCGGCTCCATGTCCCGCGCAGCGCGCGGCGGCATGCGCCGACGCGTCCAACTCATCCCGCAAGACCCCTACTCCTCGCTGAGCCCCCGCCGAACCATCGGGCAGACGCTGGCAGAGGCGATCGACCCACGGCGGGCCGATGCCCGGAGACACCGCGAGGACATCCACCATTGGCTTGGAAAGGTTTCCTTGGAGACCGACGCAGCCGAGCGGTACCCCCACGAGTTCTCCGGCGGGCAGCGGCAGCGCATCGCGATCGCCAGGGCGCTGGCAGTCAAGCCTGAGCTGGTCATCGCAGACGAGGTCACCTCAGCCCTGGACCTGACGACGCAGGCCGAGATCCTCAACCTCTTGGCCGACCTGCGCGAGGAGTTGGGGTTGACAATGCTGTTCATCTCACACAACCTCGCCGTAGTTCGCCACGTAAGCGACCAAGTCACCGTTCTATTCCGCGGCTCCGTTGTCGAGTCGGGTGACGTTGACCGCATCTACGACGCTCCAGGGCACCCCTATACCCAGCAATTGATTGCCTCCGTCCCGGGCGGGCCGGCATTCAACCTAGATGCGTAGGCGAAAGGCCCCCACGTCGACGACCGATTGTGTAGGCCTCAACACCGACCACCCCAACGATGCCGTGACTTTACCACCGGCTCGCCACCGAGGGACCGCTCAGCGCGAGAGCCATCCCTGGCCGGACATGCCGTCTGAAAGGAAAAATGAGCGATAGCGGAGCCCACATGACCAAGGGACGAGGGGCCTTCCTGGGGCGAATTTCGGAGCGTGCTTCGGACTCGATTCCCGCATGGCCTCACCGGCCCCGGCCCCGCGCCGGCGCGCCGAACATTGTCGTAGTTCTCGTGGATGATCTGGGTTTTAGCGACATCGCCCCTTTCGGCGCGGAGGTTGACACGCCTGCGCTCACGGAGCTCGCGGCCTCTGGGTACCGGCTGGCTAACTACCAGACGCCCCCGATGTGCGCGCCAGCGCGCGCGGCGCTCATGACCGGGATGAACCCGCACCGGGCCGGTTTCTCCTTCGTGCCGCATATCGACCCGGGGTACCCGCACGCCCGCATGGAGCTGCCGCACGACGCACCTACCTTGGCCGAGACGCTGCGGGCCGCGGGCTATGCCACTTTTATGGTCGGCAAGTGGCACCTCACGCCGGAGGCCCAAATGCACGACGGCGCGGACCGTTCGTCGTGGCCCTGCCAACGAGGTTTCGACCGGTTTTACGGGTGCCTTGACGGGTTCACGTCCCTGTTTCACCCGCACCGTCTTCTGCAGGACAACACACCGGTGGACCGTGATGAGTACCGCGCGGGGTACTACCTGACGGACGACCTGACCGACAAGGCGTTGAGCATGATCGGCGGGTTGCGCGCCAGCAACCCTGCAAAGCCGTTCCTGCTTTACTTCTCGCACGTCGCCGTCCACGCTCCGCTGCAGGCCAAGCCGGAGGATATTGAGAAATATCGGGGCATGTACGACAGAGGGTGGGATCACATACGCTCTGAGCGGTTTGCACGCCAGATAGGCGAGGGGCTGTTTTCCGAGCACACCCGCCCGGCCGGGCGAAACCATGAGACAGGCCTCGATGTCGTCCCTTGGGACTCGCTCGAGGACAGGCAGCGTGCCCTGTTCGCCCGGTACATGGAGGTTTACGCAGCGTCTGTCGATAACGTGGATCAAAGTGTGCGGCGTCTGGTTGACCAGCTCAAAGAGCTCGGCGAATACGAGAACACAATCATTTTGTTCACCTCTGACAACGGCGGAAGCGGGGAGGGCGGCGACGCCGGCACACGCAGCTATTTCAGTCGGTTTGTAACGGTCGGGCAACCCCTGCCTTCCGGTTGGCAGGAGGATGTCCCGCGTGATCCCAGCCTCATTGGCGGCCCGCGCTCCTTCGTGCATTACCCGCGCGGGTGGACTTACGCCTCCAATACACCGTTTCGCCTTTACAAGACCCATGCCTACGGCGGAGGGGTCCGGGTACCCATGGTCCTGTCGTGGCCTACCGGCTTGCCCCGAATGGCTGACGATACTGGTGTGCGCCACCAATTCGCTTACGCTACGGACATCGCGCCGACACTGCTTGACCTCGCGGGCGTGGAACCGCTCCGGCAGCTAGCGGGCGAACAAACCCAACCGCCAGACGGTCACTCCTTTGTTGCGTGGCTGCTCGACCGGACAGCACCTTCCGAACGCACGGGCCAGTACGTAGAGCTAAACGGGCGCCGGTCCTTCCAACAGGGCGATTGGAAGGCAATCGCCCCGATGGCCAACGGCCCGACGTGGTCGCCCGACGGATGGGAGCTTTATAACATCGAGGAGGATCCAGCCGAGACCCAGAACCTAGCAGCTGAGCACCCGGAGCGTGTCAGGGAGCTTGCGGACCTTTGGACGGCAAGCGCTTGGGAAAACGAGGTGTTTCCCCTCAATGACGACGGCTCGCACTTCCGGCGGCGCCCAGCAACTGAGCTCGTCCTCGAGCAACCGGTGACCATATACCCGGGTACCCCGACGCTGGAACGTTACCGCTCGGCAAAGCTCGTGGCGCTGCGCTCGATCGCAATCGACGTCTCGCTCGACTACCAACCGGGGGACGAAGGTGTCCTCGTCGCTCACGGCGACCAGGGCGGCGGCTACGTCCTTTTCGTCGAAGATGGTGTTCTTCACTGCGCGTACAACGAATACGGGTGCATGCGAAGAGTGTCGGCCGCCCTACCAACCGGAACCTCTCACATCACGCTGCGGTTGGACGTGCTACCTCAGCTACGTTGGCGCCTCGCACTCGACATCAACAGCCGGGAAGCAGCCTCCTTGGACGCAGTACTTCAGCTGGTCGGGCTGTGCCCCCTGACCGGTATTAGCGTCGGAGTGGACCGCGGCGGACCAGTCGATTGGGACCTAAACCAGCGTCACGGGGCATTCCGGTACCGAGGGCGCCTACACCACGTCCGATACACGCCCGGGCCCAAGGCCGACTATCACGACGAGGAGCTAGTCGACATCGAGCAACAGTCCGCCGTGAAGTTTGACTAGTACTGACATCTGCGTCGCGTATCACGTAGCCCGAAACGGTATACGTGGCTAATAAGGACTGGGTACCGTCCTGGCAGTAATGACCGCGGTGCTGCTAATTCCGATTCCGCCGATCTCTGTCCGTGTAAAGGCCGCATCAACACGGTCGCCCTACCGAGCTAATGTGGCCGCGATTTCCAAACCGTCTACCCTTCGCCCCATCGATCCGAAGGCTCGCCGTGAACACCCGCACCGTATATACAAATGTCATTATCTTCACCGCCGACGGCCCTGAAGCCGCAGCCTTTCTCGTGAAGGACGATCGCTTCGGATACGTGGGCAGCGAAGCTTAGGCCCTGCGGGCCGCAGGACCTGCCGCTGCCGTCGTTGATCTAGGCGGCGCATTTGCCCTGCCAAGCTTCATTGACGCCCACACTCATCTGCTGATGATGATGGGACAGGCCGTGCAAAAAGTTGCGCTGCGTGACGCATCAGACCTCCTTGAAATCCAGCGCCGCTTCCGGCAAGCCGCAGGTGATCAACCTGAAGCGCCACGCATTCTCGGTGCAGGCTGGCTCTATTCCGCACTGGGCGGCGCCGCCCTCATCCGTCAAATGCTCGGCGAGGCCGTCCCTGATCGTCCGGTCTACCTGGACGCGAACGACCTGCACTCTGTCTGGGTCAACAGCGCGGCCCGGGCCGAGCTGGGCATCGACCACACCACGTTCGACCCCGCCGGCGGCAGCATAAGCCGCGACCCGGCCACCGGCAAAGCGGACGGAATGCTGTACGAGACCGCCGCCCACCAAATCATCCGGCCCGCCCTGGCGAACACAGGCACCGATGAAGACCACGACTCGAGTCTCGAGGCCGCCTTTGAGTACTATCTCAGCTCCGGGTGACCAGCGCGGTGGACATGGCAGTCCAAGAAGACGACCTTGACGCTTTCAAGCGTGCCCTCCACCTCCACGGTGGCTCACTGACTTTTCCGAGCATTGGTCCTCACGCCCGGGGGTGAACACTGCGTCGTGCGTCCATCCCCGCCACGATTGCCTCCAACCCCAGTTCAAACGCTTGATCTGCGGCAGGCGCACAGCTATTTGTCCGACCCCGGGCCCGCAGCGCGGCGTTGAAAACCGGTACTTTGTCGGCGAAGTCGCCAGGTTCAAGCATGTCCGCGGGGGCTACCGCGTCGAGGGCGGAGCCGAGGATGAAGTTCTCCAGCGCCACAATATTGTTTACGACCAGTTGTTCCGGCCATCCGCCGTCCCGAAAGCCTGCGGCTACTGCCTCGTACATCGTAAGGGTGCGGTGCGCTCCAGCGACTGGGAGCGTCGCCAGCAATGCGATGGCATAGGGATGGGCGGCGAACGCTGCCCGGTAGGAGCGGGCCCAGCGGGAGACCGCTTCGGGCCAGGGCCGGGTGCCAAAAGCCGAAGTGTCGATCCGGTCCGAAATGACTTCCCGCATCCCCGCCAGGACTTCTTTCTTGCCACCGACGTGGTGGTACAGGGCCGGAGTCTTAACACCCAGGTCAGCGGCCAGCGCGGCCATGGTGAAGTCTTCCGGGCCCGTCCGTTCGAGGACATCGAGAGCGGCCGCCAGTATCAGTTCCCGGCTCAGGACGCTCTTGTTCGGCCTCCCGGCCTTGCGCTGCAGCGTGTTTGACATTTGCCCCTTACCCCTTGCAGGTTGCCTACATCACATCATAGTGTTGGATTCAGTTAATTTAATCACGTTAAATTTTTCGATGGAGTCTCTATGGTGCTGACCGTCTTCCATTCCGGAACTATTGCCATTTCCGATGCTTTTGAGCCACCTGGGGAGGCACGTCCGACGGCCCTCGCTGTGCGGGACGGTGTCATCGAGGCCATCGGCGACGCGGCCCTGGACCTGCTGGGAGAGGCCACCGAGACTGTGGATCTGGCAGGACTTCACCTGTCACCCTCATTCGCCGACGGCCATGCCCATCCGCTCTTCGGCGGCCTTGAGGACCTAGGTCCGCAGATCCGATCGTGCGTCTCCGTGGAGGAAATCGCGGACTCTGTCCGCGAATGGGCCAAGGCCAATCCGGGCAGTGGCTGGATTGTCGGCGCCAGCTACGATGCCACACTGGCTCCCGACGGAATCTTCGACGCCGAGTGGCTCGACGCCACGGTCGCTGACCGACCGGTACTGCTGAGGTCCTGGGATTATCACACGATCTGGGTCAATTCGGCCGCCCTACTGGCGGCCGGAATCGACAGGACCACACCGGACCCGGCGCGCGGCCGGATCGTGCGCCGCCCGGATGGATCGCCAGTGGGAACGCTCATGGAGGCCGGCGCTATCGAGCTGATCGCACGGGTGCTGCCGGAATACACCTTGGAGCAGCGCATGGCCGCACTTCAGGCAGCCACGGCTAAGTTCGCGGCTGCCGGCGTCACCTGGATCCAGGACGCCTGGGTCGAGCTCAAAGACCTACCCGCCTATGAATCCGCGGCGGTGTCCGGGCGCCTCGACGCCCGCATCAATCTTGCCTTCAAGGCCGAACCCGCGGACTGGAACGTCCAGACCGAGACCTTCATGGGGGCACGCGAACGCATCGAGGAGCTCGCCAGCCCCATGCTGACGGCCAACACGGTGAAGTTCTTCATCGACGGCATCATCGAAAGCCGGACCGCCTGCATGCTCGCCCCCTACGCCGATGCTCCAGCAGAAACGGGACTGCCAAACTGGGAGCGTGACCAACTCCACGACGCCATGGCAGCCTTCGACGCCCTGGGGTTCCAGTTACACCTCCACGCGATCGGTGACGCCGCAGTCCGGTTCGCCCTGGACGGGCTCGAGGACGTACAAAAACGCAATGGCCGGCGTGACCGGCGCCCGGTCATTGCCCATCTTCAGGTAGTGGATCCCACCGACATCGGGCGCTTCGCGGACCTCGGGGCCGTGGCCAATTTTGAACCACTTTGGGCCTGCGAGGACGAGGTCATGCGGTTGCTAACGATTCCCCGTCTGGGTTCCCCACGGGCGGACTCGCAGTATCCTATTGCCTCTCTGGCGCGGGCCGGCGTCCACATATCCTTTGGCAGCGACTGGCCTGTCACCGGACATCAGCCGGTGCCAGGGCTGGCCACGGCAGTAACGCGCCAAGGGGCCCACTATCTCCCCGACGGCGGCTGGATCCCGAACGAACGGGTCGACGTCGACACCGCGCTGACCGCATACACCTCCGGCGTTGCCCACCAAGCCTTCGCGGAGCGGAGTTGGGGTGCTCTGCGTCCCGGCATGAGTGCTGATCTCGTCCTGCTCTCGGAAGACCCGAGGCGCGTCCCTGACGATGGGCTAGCCGCCATCGCCGTCGTCGGCACCTGGCTCGCAGGCCGCCCCACCTACGCCACCAACCTCCCAAGATCCGGCTCGCTCACGCGAACGCAATCATGACAGCTGGAAGGACAGCCAAGTAGCAGAGCCGTACCCTCAACGATGCCGCCCCGCAGCGATACGCGGCCGGGCCGCGGTTAAGCTTCCCGATTTCCGGAGTGCTCCGGAACACCGCACCATAAACTTATCCGGAGGCCGCGATGGGAAAAGATTCCGCAGTTATTAACACCACACGGCCCACCGAAACAGCCGGATCCAGCCAGACCGCCCACGGCACTCCTCGCCTTGGACAACATCAGCCAATCAGTCTCCCCCGGCATCGTGTTGCTGGCCTGGGTGTGGAGAGGCCGGGGATTCCTATCATTGAGTAGGCTGTGGCCCCTCGACGGCGTCCGTCTTCAGATGCCGTCGGCCAGCAACGTCACCACCCTTCCGTGAGTACTTTGTCCAGCATTCGCAGGAAGAATCGGGCGCTCTCGGCGGTGAAGCACAATGGTGGTTTGATTTTGAGAATGTTCTGGCGGTCCCCGGTGGGCAGCACAATAATTCCAAGCTCGAGCATTCTGTCGCAGATCGCGCGTGTTTCTTCCGCGGCCGGTTCCAGCGTGACGCGGTTACGCACGAATTCAAGTCCTTGGTACAGGCCTTTGCCGTGGACAGTTCCAATGATGTCGTGCTTGGTCATGAGTTCGCTAAAACCGTCAGTGAGGATCTGCCCTACTGCAGCCGCGTTCGCCTGCAGATTGTCGGATTCGATAACGTCCAGGACGGTCAGACCGATACGGCTGCTCAGCGTGCTACCGCCGGATGAGGAGAAAAAGTCACCTTGGGCTGCCAGGGCATCGGCTATCTCGCGGCGAGTAATGACAGCCCCGAGAGGATGGCCATTGCCCATGGCTTTTGCCATCGTAATGATGTCCGGTTCAGCGCCGTGCTCTTCGAAACCCCAGAAATGGGAGCCCAGCCGCCCGTAACCAACCTGGACTTCATCAGCGATGCATACGCCGCCCTGGTTTCTGATAATGGCGTACATGGCGTCCAGATAACCTGGTGGCGTTCCGATGGCTCCGGCATTGCCATTTCGTGGCTCTGCGATGAAGGCGCCGATGGGTTTGCCGGATCGTTCAAGCTTGTGCAGTAGCCGTGCCGCATCCTCTGCATATCGTGCCCCTGCACCTTCACCGCGGTGAGTGCCTCGATAGTCGTTGGGGGCATCCACCACATGGACCCAAGTCGGCCGACTTTGCGCTGCCTGGGGGTTGTCCGAGGTCGAGGTGGAAACAGCATCGGCTGCAAGCGACCACCCATGGTAGGACTCTTCACAGCAAAGTACGTTCTCTCGATTGGTGAAAGCCTTGGACAGGCGAAGTGCCAGGTCCACGGCCTCTGTGCCGCTGTTGACCAGGAAGACGGTGTCAAGCGTCGTGGGAACCTTGGTCAACAATCTCTCTGAGAAATCGGCCACAGCGTTGTAATTGAACCGCGAATTAGTGTTCAGCCTGCTCCACTGTCGGTACGCCGTTGCAGCAATGACCGGGTTTCCGTGGCCCAGGACTGAGACATTGTTGACCATGTCCAGGTAGTGGCGACCGTTCGTGTCTATGAGATGTTCTTTCCATCCTCTCTCTATCCGAGGCGGCGCGTTGTAGTAGTAGCCCTGCAAAGGGTTGTAAGCACCTCGACGGCGCTCCAACACTGACTGGGCGTCACCCGTCTTCGACATTTCGGACGCCGCGATTACCGGAGCTCCGACGAGCAGCTGTACTGGATCCTTGTACAGGGCCGCGTAGCCGCAGAATTCTGAAGCCCTGACGAATCGGGGAGAGTGCAAGTTGGCGTGCTCCCGCCCGCCGTGAGTGCGCCAGACTGTTGTTCCTGCGGCACCAATGAGACCCAGCAAATCTCCTGCGTTTACCGTTGTTACCTTGCCTGGGGAATGAGCGACCTCTACAAGTCCTTGGAGGATGACTGTGTCCTGGGAGCCGCTAAGTGTCACGACTGCAGTTTGGGGGTCGACGGTTGCTGAACCCGCGAAGGGGGCGTAGATGCCCAGTCGGTTCCGTGCGTGGACCTCGACGGCAACAGCGACGTTGGCTGCTTCAAATTCGCTGTGGGAAGTTGCCCGAGTAAGCCGGGCTTCACCAAATCGGGTCAGTACAACTTCGGCGTCCAAGAGATGCCGGTCCAGGATGTACCGTTCCTGCCTTGGCCCATCCAACCAGGACCCTTCACTGAAGGAGTCGCTGTCCCACCCTAGATTTACTGTCACAGATTGAGTGCGCAGCATGGGTTGCGCACTTCGGGTCCCCAAGGGGGTTCCGGCTGAAGTTTTGGGTTTACCAACGGCTGCCCTGATACTGGCTTCGGCGACATCCCAGTCGAAGCTTGCCGGAACGTTAAAACACTCCCATTCGCGATCGATGGCTGAGGAAGCGTACCCGTTCTCTGGATCGACGGCGATTTGCTGTTCACCGCTGACCGCAAGCACCGCTCCGCGTAGAACGATCAGGGGCCACAAAGCTGTAATCTCAGCTTCGGTCAGAGGAAGTACTTCATTGAAAGCCTCGATGAGGGGAAGAATCGACAGCGGCTCCCCAGGGGCGTGGTGAAATACCGATGCGCAAGCAACCGCGAGCTCGCTGATTCGCCAGCTGTACATCGCGTCGCCGAAATCGATGATACCCACGATCCGCGTGAGGCCTTCTTCATCTATGCAGAAAACGACATTGTCGTCGGTAATGTCACCGTGGATTGCTTGAACAGGCAACTCGTCTCTGAGCGGCCGGAGTCCTTTCGTGAGACGGGACAAGGCACTCTCAAGCAAGTTGCGCTTGTGAGGATCCCGCACGAAGTGCAGCAAGTCGGCAACTACTTCTTCGCCTACTCTAAGGTCCCACTGGAGGGCCCGATCCAGCCCTGGGTGCTCCAACCCGGCCAGGACAATAGAGGTCTCTGCAAGTGTTCGTCCCAAAGCGCCCAAGACCGTGGGGGATAAGTACTGCCTGTCAATGAGCGGCGTCCCGTCAACGAAGGTGAGGAGTCGAACGCAGTGACCCCTGCCTGCAATTGAGGTCGTGTGTACTGGAAAACCTGCAGATGAGGACGTCGGGACCGGTGCATTGAGGCCAGCGGCGACCAACCTTTCCATCGCTGCGTTCTGGGCCGCAATTTCATCAGATGAAAACGCCGGATTGCTGACCTTCAACAACCATTGCTGACGGTCATCGGACACTAGGAAGTTGCGGTCCTGCTGACTACCCAACTCTCTGATGGACAATACATCCACACCGAAGAGGTCCCGCGCCAGGTCAGACGCTTCCTGCAGGGAAACATCAGGGCGGGGAAGGCCTTCTTGGTCATTAACGGAAATAGGCATAGTTACTCACTCTGGCATATGGATGACGGATAGTTACTGACAGCGTACTAAAAATCATTATTCGTCATTGTATATGCTTGCTCTATGGATGAACCAGCTATCCCTCAAGAATCGTTGCCCGATCCTGCTGCGGCCCAGAACCAAGGACTAGAGCATGTGGACGCTGTAGACCGGGTGCTGATCACTCACCTGCAGAAAGATGGCCGCGCGCCGTACTCGGATCTAGCATCCGCGACAGGATTGTCTGCAGGTGGGGCCCGCCTGAGAGTCAGGCGGCTCAAAGAACGTGGAATTTTGGACGTGGTAGGCGTGACCGACCCCCTCAAACTGGGGTACCGGAGCATGGCAATGCTCGGCATACGAGTTGGGGGTGACGTCGAAGAAGTCGCCGACGCCCTTGGGGACATGGAAGAGGTTATCTATGTGGTCCTCGCCGCGGGTTCCATCGACATTCTCGCCGAAGTCATCGCGCCCGATAACGAAGGCCTCTTCGACGTCATAAACCGACGGATCCGCTTCGTGCCCGGCATAGCCTCCGTCGAAACCTACACCTACTACCGGACACACACCCACAGATTCAGCTGGGGGGTTCACTAGCATTCCACGCTGTCCAGATGTTTAGCCAAAGCGCTTGTAGCGCAGACAGCCGGCGGCGTTGATATGGTGCGAATGACCGGGTTTCCGAGCGTGAAGCGTCAGCAGACTGACACTCTAGGGCCCTAGCCCATCTTCCACTTGTTGATGCGGTACGAGTTGCCCAATTGCTCGACGAGCCCCGGGCGTGCATCCCAATACGTTTTGTGGCCACTCACACCCAGCATCTGCGGGGTGCCCCACGGTGTGACGGAGAACAGGTTCACGGCTTGAATCTCTTCACCGCGGGCGTTGGTGCAGGTGAAGCCGATAACCACAGCCTCGCCTCTGCGGAATTCACGGATTTCCGGCATGGTGGTCTTGAAGTCGGCCGTGCACTTGTGGCCCACCAGGTTCTGGGGCAATTCGGTAGCAGTCATCCCCTTGTAGCGGGTTTCGATGTCCTCGATGGCCTTCTTGATCTCCGCCGGGTCCTTGCCGAACTTGCCTTCCTCAGACTCCGCAAAGAACGCGTAGGCGAGCGCAATTCCGTCTCCGTCGGCCTCCACAGTTCCTTGGGCCTTCTTCTGGATTTCTACACCGGTGGTGGGGTCCTTGGTGATGCCGAACGACTCGTCGTGGGTCCACTCGGCCAGGTACTGGAAGGAGGACTCACCCGAGACCCACTTGCTGAACAGCGGATCGCCATCAGCCGGTACGTTGCCGGGTCCGGCCAATTCGTCCCACCCTGCGGGCAGGGGAATGGCATCAGCGGGGATCTCGGAGGATGCCGAGGCGTCCCCGGAAGGTTCAGCCGACGGCTCGGCTGCGGCCTCTGATGCTTCTTCGGAGGACGTCACCGATGGCAGCGGAGTGTCAACTGCAGTCGGCTTGGTCATGGACGGGATCAGCCACGTGAACGTCACCACCAGCGCAATAATCACGACGACGGCCACACCACCCAGGATGAGGAACAGCGACTTCTTGTTGTGGTCGCCCGGGTTCTGGCCGGGTCCGCCCGGCTGGCCCGGCTGGCCCGGGTAACCGCCACCCGGCGGAGGAAAGCCGGGCTGCCCCTGCTGGGCCTGCGGGTAGCGGTGGACGGTTTCGGCGTACGCACCGTCGGGATGCCCTGGCTGGTTTCCTTGCTGCTGCGCAGGGAACGCCTGGGTCGGGTCGGGCTGTGATGGGAAAGCCTCAGTCTGGGCTTCCGGCTGATACATGGGCTGACTTTGCCCGGGCTGGTACTTGCTGTACTGGTCCTTGCCGGTGTCGTATCGCGGCTGCGGGACGCCATCCGGGTTGTAGGGAGGCTGAGGCACTCCGTTGTTGTTGCTCATGACAGGCCCTTTCACATGCGGTGGTCACCGGGATGTCTCTGGGGACACCTGGTGACGATCCGGAACGAGGGGACCTGCTAACAATGCGGCGGCACCTAAAAATTCACCATGTCGATCCCCCGACCCACGGTGGTGGCACGCCGGCGCCAACAAGCCCAGCGCCGCAACAAGCGTAGTCGAGCATGTCGCGCCCAACACAAGTCAAAGCAGCTATCCATATGGGCAGAACTATCCACATAAGGGGAACTCAGGATGTCCCGCCGCCCGAATGATGAAAGACTGGGTTGCAGTGCATGTACAACCCCAGCCGGAGGCAAATATGGCAGATGAAACCACGTCCACATCGGTTTACCGGAACGGCCACGAAATCGAATGCTGGCTCACGGACATGGACGGCGTCCTGGTTCACGAAAACCAGGCAATCCCTGGCGCGGCTGAGCTGATCCAGCGCTGGGTGGACACATCCAAGCGCTTCCTGGTCCTGACCAACAACTCCATCTTCACTCCCCGTGACCTCGCAGCCCGCCTGCGCGCGTCCGGCCTGGAAGTCCCGGAAGAGAACATCTGGACGTCCGCGCTGGCTACCGCCCAGTTCCTCAAGGACCAGGTCCAGTCCTCGGATTCGGGCAACCGTGCCTACACCATCGGCGAAGCGGGACTCACAACGGCCCTGCACGAGGCCGGGTTCATCCTCACCGACACCGACCCGGACTTTGTGGTGCTCGGCGAAACCCGCACCTACTCTTTCGAAGCGATCACCATGGCCGTCCGCCACATCCTGGCCGGCGCCCGCTTCATCGCCACCAACCCGGACGCCACCGGTCCCTCAAAGGATGGCCCTATGCCGGCAACCGGAGCCATCGCGGCCATGATCACCAAGGCCACGGGCCGGGAACCTTACATTGTTGGCAAGCCGAACCCCATGATGTTCCGCTCCGCCATGAACCAGATCGACGCCCACTCTGAGACCACGGCAATGATCGGCGACCGCATGGACACGGACATCGTGGCCGGCATGGAAGCAGGCCTCCACACAGTCCTGGTACTTAGCGGCATCACGCAGCGCGAAGAAATTGTGTCCTTCCCGTTCCGGCCCAACCAGATCCTGAACTCCGTGGCCGACCTCAAGAGCCAGATCTAAAGAGGACAAAACCGTGGCTGTGCTCAATCTGCGTCCCTTGGCCGGCGGCCGGATACTCAGGGGAAGCCAGCCGTTCGGTTTGGATGCCGCTGCAACATCGGGTTTCCTGGCGCAGCACGGCATCCAGGCAATTGTGGACCTGCGGAGTGAGCTTGAGCGCTCGTTGGTTCCGTGGCTGGTTCAGGACGACGGCGACGGCGGGCCTGCCGCCGTCGTCCCGTCCGCCGTCGAACTCATCCATAACCCGCTGGACCCGAACGCCATCGCCGGGTCGCTACAGGCCGTGGAAACGGCCGAAGACCTCGGGGATCTGTATCTGGGATGGATCCGGCTGCGGCCCGAATGGGTGGGCGATGCCCTGCGACCGGTCGCCCGCGGTAAACGTACGCTGGTTCACTGTTCGCTGGGCAAGGACCGGACAGGTGTGGTTTCGGCGATCGGGCTTCTGGCAGCAGGAGTGGCAGAGGACCAGGTGGTAGCAGACTATGCGGCCACCACAGCCAACCTGCCGGACGTCCTGGAAGTCATGGCAGAAACGTGGCGGCTGAGCGTCCCCTCAACACCGGCGGAGTATTTCAGCCCAGACCTCATGATCCTGCAGAGCCCCGAAGCTGCCATGCGGCATTTCCTGGCCCGCTTCGCACAGGAGTTCGGCGGCGTGCGAAACTTTCTGCGTGAGGCAGGCCTCACCGCCGTCGAGGTTGAATCGCTGCGGGAAGCTACCTGACAGGGCCTGGCTGGAGAACTCCTAGGCCGGCCGGATCACCCTGCCGTTCGGCTCCCGGTACGACGGTTCCTCAGGCTCAGGCGGGAGCGGCTGGAGCTCATCCTGGATACGTTCCAGCAGCGGCCGGTAGATGCTGCCGTTCCATTGCGGACTGGCGTGGGCGGGCCGCGCGCCTTCCGTACTGAGAGTGGGCATCGCCATGTTGGCCCCGAAGACTTTGCTCCACCCCGCACGCGCCGACACATAGTCCACAGTGGCGTCCTTGGCGTTGCCGATGAAAGCCATGTTGGCGCCACCGATCTTTCCAGCCAGGCGGAGGCCGTCAAAGTGGTAAATGTACGCCGACTCGGTCTGTATCAGCACGCTGGAAGGGGCGATCGGCGATAGTTGTTCCAAGGTTTGGTCGAGGATTTGCCGCCACGTGCGCTCGTCCTTATGTGCCACACGCTCCCCCAGCTCATAGCCGCCGCGCAGGACCGACGGGATGCGGAAGCCGTTCTCGTAGAGGAACACCACACCGTCGAACCAGCTCTTGTCCAGGACATCGGCACGGCTGAAGGGACTGGAGTCCAGGACGATCAATTGAGCTTCGACGCCGTGCAGCTCCAGCAGGCGGGCAGCGACTTGGGTGGCGAGCATTCCGCCGAAGCTGTGGCCGTAAAAATATAGCTTCTCCAGTTTTAGCTCACGGACGTGCAGGATGATTTCGCGGACTATTTCGTCCACGTCCAGGCCCAGGTTTGAATATCCGACGGCGGCAAGGCGGCCTCGCTGATGCAGGGCAGGACGCAGCGAGTTGAGGATCCACTGGGCCTCTTCCCAACTGGTTTTATAGCCGGGAAAGAGGATCCAACTGGCCTTGGGGAAGTACAGGTCCGAGTACGGATCGGGGACGCGGAGGATCTTGGTGGTCCGCCGCTCGGCCTGTACCCGCCGAGTGAAGATCATGTCCGCGGACAGCGCTGCCGAGGCTCCGGCGGTGATGAGGAAGTTACGGCGGGACGTCTTCTTCAGCCGGGCAGCGTAGGGCAGGATCCGGGCCCATGAGTCCGGATCCCCGGCCTTTTCCGGTTCCGGGGCCACCGGCTTGGGGAGGTTCTCGTTCACCTCCGGCGGTGCCGTGAGCTTCCCTACTTGAACGTCCACGCAGCAAGCATAAGCTTCCCGGGCGCTGCCTTACAGCCCCGCAGTTCCTAGTCGAGGCCCAGTTCGTCCTTGCCGAACGCGAAGAGGTACGGCACGCCGGTTTCGGCTTCGATCTTTTCTTTGGCGCCGGTGTTACGGTCCACGATCACAGCCACGGCCACAACGTTGCCGCCCGCCTTGCGGACACCTTCGACGGCGGTCAGTGCGGACCCGCCGGTGGTGGACGTGTCCTCCAGGACCACAACGTTGCGGCCCTCAACCGAGGGACCTTCCACTTGACGGCCCATGCCGTAGGACTTCTGGGCCTTGCGGACAACGAAGGCATCCACGGCACGGCCAGCGTCGGCTGCAGCGTGCATCACAGCGGTACCTACGGGGTCGGCACCCATGGTGAGTCCGCCCGCGCACTCAACTGACACGCCGACGTCGTCGATCATTGCCAACATGACCTGGCCAACCAGCTTGGAGGCCTCGTGGTGCAAAGTGATGCGGCGGAGGTCGATGTAATAGTCCGCTTCCTTGCCGCTGGAGAGGATCACCTTGCCGCGGACCACCGCGAGTTCTTTGATGAGTTCAAGAAGGCGGGCGCGGGCAGCAGCAGTATCAGGCGTGGAAGTCATGGCTCCTAGTTTAGTGGGGCCGCCGTGGTGGCGCGGATCACCAAGCGGGGATTGACGATCTGGTCGCCGATCCCACCGTCGCCATCCAGCTGCTGCAGCACCGCTTCCATGCAACGGCGGCCGAGTTCCTCGAAGTCCTGCTTGATGGTGGTCAGGGGTGGCATGAAGAATTCGGCCTCTGGTTGGTCGTCGTAACCCACCACGCTGATGTCGCCCGGCACGTGCAGGCCGGCTTCCTGGACGGCGCGTAATACGCCCACCGCCATCTGGTCGTTGGCGACGAATACGGCCGTAACAGTGTGTTGCTGGATGAGGTTCAGTCCGGCACGGTACCCCGATGCCGCGTCCCAGCCGCCTTGGAGCAGGACGTCCGCGTCCAATCCAGCATTAGCCAGCGATTCCTGCCATCCCTTGATGCGCTCGGCCGCGTCTATCCAGTGCGGCGGTCCGGAGATGTGTGCGATACGCCGGTGCCCCAAGCCGATCAGATGGTCAACTGCAAGGCGGGCGCCGAGCCGCTGGTTCAGGGAGGCGCCCGTCAGCTGGTTGCCCGCGCCTGCCCCGACAGCCACGATCGGAACTGGAAAGGAAACATCGCGCAGGGCCGCGAGGACGTCGGGGTGCGGAACCAGGATGACGATCCCGTCCACGGACTGGTTACGGAAGTGCGCAATGGCATCGTTGACGCTGTGGTCGGTCACTTCCCGGAGGTTCGCAATGCTGACGAAGTAGCCTGCTTCACGCCCCGCTTGCTCGACTCCCAGGAGGGTGTTCGCGGGGCCGAACTGACCTGTTTCGCAGGCGAGCACGCCGATGGTCCGGGAGCGCCGGGTCACCAAACTGCGGGCCGCAGTGTTGCGGCGGTACCCAAGCTGTGCGATGGCTGATTCCACGCGTTCCTTGGTCTTGCCACTGACGTTCGGATGGTTGTTCAGGACGCGGGAAACGGTTTGGTGCGAGACTCCCGCCATTCTTGCCACGTCACCCATGACAGGAGGCCTCGCTGCTCCCCCTCTGGACATCAGCCGCTATTTCGCGTCGACGACGACAGGCTCAGCCTTGGCGGGGGTGGATGTTTCGGTTGCCGGAGGCGTGGTCTTCCACTTGAAACGGCGGCCAATGGACGAGCCTCCACCGGATCCGGTGCGGTTCTTGTTGAAGATGTCGAACGCGACGGCGAGCAGCAGCACCAAGCCCTTGATGAGCTGCTGGTAGTCCGTGCCGAGGCCAAGGATGGACATGCCGTTGTTGAGGACGCCCATGATGAGGCCGCCGATCATGGCGCCGGCGACTGTTCCTATGCCGCCCTGGACTGCAGCGCCGCCGATGAACGCGGCAGCGATGGAGTCCAGTTCGAAGCCGGTACCGCCTGCGGGTTGTGCCGAGTTCAGGCGAGCTGTGAAGACCAGCCCGGCCAGGGCAGCGAGGACACCCATGTTAACGAAGAGACGGAAGGTGACCTTTTTGGTTTTGATGCCCGAAAGCTCTGCCGCGTGCAGATTGCCGCCGATCGCGTACGTGTGCCGGCCGAAGATGCTGTTGTTCATCAGGGCCGAGTAGACGATCACCAGGACAGCCAGGACGATCAGGACAATCGGGGTGCCACGGTAGCTGGCCAAGAGGAAGGTGATGATGAGCATCAGCACTGCGATGAACCCGTTCTTGACGGCAAACCACGCCCTCGGTTCATTCTCCAGGTTGAACTTGCGGCGCACCCGGCGTTCCTTGATGGCCTGGAACAGAATGGCAGCTGTACCGCCGACACCGAGGATGACCGTCAACCATTCAAGCACGGACGTGCCGCCGGAAATGTCTGGGAGGAAACCGCCACCGAGGGCGCGCAATTCGTTCGGGAACGGGGTGATCTGCTGGTTCTTGAGCGTAATAAGGGTCAGGCCACGGAAGATCAACATTCCTGCCAGGGTGACGATGAACGCCGGGATGCCCACATAGGCGATCCAGTAGCCTTGCCACGCACCCACCAGGGCGCCCACCAGGAGGCAGGCCGGGATGGCAATCCACCACGCCCAGCCCCAATGGACGATCATCACGCCTGCCACGGCGCCGATGAAGCCGGCAATGGACCCAACGGAGAGGTCGATGTGCCCGGCGATGATGACCATCACCATACCTATGGCGAGAATCAGGATGTAGCTGTTCTGGACCACCAGGTTGGTGACGTTCTGAGGCTGGAGCAGGATGCCATCTGTCAGGACCTGGAAGAGGATGACGATCAGGATCAAGGCGACGAAGATGCCAACCTGGCGAAGGCGGCTTGTGAGGAAGCCAAGGGATTCTCGTAGGGCGGACATGTTCGCTATTCCTTTTCTTGAGTCATGAAGTGCATGAGGGATTCCTGGGTGGCTTCGGCGATGGGGACTTCGCCGGTGATATGGCCCGCGGACAGCGTGTAGATCCTGTCGCAGATGCCCAGGAGCTCCGGAAGCTCAGAGGAGATCACAATGACGGCTTTCCCAGCCGCTGCGAGCTCCGCAATGATCGTGTAAATCTCAAACTTGGCGCCGACGTCGATCCCTCGGGTCGGCTCGTCCAGGATCAGGACGTCGGGGTCCGAAAACAACCATTTGCTCAGCACCACCTTTTGTTGGTTTCCACCCGAGAGCTTGCCGGTGATGGCAGCAACGGAAGGAGCCTTGATGTTCATGCTCTTCCGGTAGTGGTTGGCAACGGTGGTCTCCTTGTTGCCATCCACCCAGCCTCGCTTGGCCAGCTTGTTCAGTGCTGCCATGGAGATGTTCCGCTTGATGTCTTCAATCAGGTTCAGGCCGTAGTGCTTGCGGTCTTCGGTGGCGTACGCAATCCCGTGGTCGATTGCGTCGGAAACCGTGGAGGTGTCGATTTCCTTGCCGTACTTGTAGACCTTGCCCGATACCGCCCGTCCGTAGGTCCGGCCGAACACACTCATGGCCAGCTCGGTCCGGCCGGCACCCATGAGGCCGGCAAGGCCTACGACTTCGCCCTTGCGTACATTCAAACTGGCGTTGTTCACCACGGTCCGGGAATGATCCTGCGGATGCTGGACCGTCCAGTCTTCAATGCGGAGGACTTCCTCGCCGATGTTGGGGGTCCGGTCCGGATAGAGGCTTTCAAGGTCGCGTCCAACCATGCCCCGGATGATGCGTTCCTGGGTGATCTGGCCTTGGTCCAGGCGCAGGGTCTCAATGGACTTGCCATCGCGGATGATGGTGACGGCGTCGGCCACTTTGCGGATCTCGTTGAGCTTATGGCTGATGATGATGCTGGTAACGCCCTGGCCCTTGAGGTGCAGGATGAGGTCCAGCAAATGGTCCGAGTCTTCATCGTTCAACGCCGCCGTGGGCTCATCAAGGATGAGTAGCTTCACCTCTTTGGACAGCGCTTTGGCGATCTCCACCAACTGCTGCTTGCCAACACTGATGTGCTGAATGGGGGTGACCGGGTTCTCGCTGAGGCCTACGCGAGCCAGCAGCTTGGCGGCTTCCAGGTTGGTCTTCCGCCAGTCCACCCAGCCCTTATTGGCAAGTTCGTTGCCGAGGTAGATGTTCTCGGCGATTGACAGGTACGGGCTCAGGGCCAGTTCCTGGTGGATGATCACGATGCCACGTTTCTCGCTGTCCGTGATGCTCGAAAACTCGCAGGGTTCGTTCTCGAAGAGGATGTCGCCGTCGAAAGTGTTGTGCGCGTAGACGCCGGACAACACTTTCATGAGGGTGGACTTCCCTGCTCCGTTCTCGCCACAGATGGCGTGAACTTCACCTCGGTTGACGTCCAGGGTGACGTCCTGAAGGGCTTTTACCCCGGGGAAGGTCTTGGTGATTCCTCGCATTTGAAGAATGGGTACGTTCATCGTCAATTCCCGCTGACTGGTTGGAACTTGGCCAGGCCGAGGACTCGGAGGCTCTGAAGGAGGCTGTGGCCCCGCCGCACTGCGCACTGCAGCACAGAGGCGGGGGGCCACCGCCCGGGGACGTGATTACTTGACGTCGGCTTCGGTGTAGTAGCCGGAGTCGATCAGTTCCTTCTGGAAGTTGTCCTTGGTGATGATGACGGACTTCAGGAGGAAGGCCGGGACAACCTTGACCTTGTTGTCGTAGGTCTCGGTGTCGTTGGTTTCCGGCTCCGTTCCCTTCAGGACAGCGTCAACCATCTTCACTGCCTGCGATCCGAGCTGACGGGTGTCCTTGAAGATCGTGGAGTACTGTTCGCCGGCGATGATGGACTTCACGGAGCCCTTCTCGGCATCCTGACCGGTAACAACGGGCAGGTTGCCGGTGGAGTAACCGCCGGTGCTGCTCAGTGCGGAAATGATGCCGATGGACAGGCCGTCATACGGGGACAGCACGCCATCCAGCTTGGTTCCCGAGCTGTAGGCCGAGGTGAGGATGTCTTCCATGCGCTTCTGGGCTACGGGTGCCTGCCAGCGCAGGATGGCTGCCTGTTCGAAGTTGGTCTGGCCGCTGGGAACCTTCAGGGTGCCTGCATCCAGGTACGGCTTAAGGGTGTCCATGGCGCCGGTCCAGAAGAAGTTGGCGTTGTTATCGTCCGGGCTGCCCGCAAACAGCTCGACATTGAACGGGCCCTTGCCCTCAACCTTGTTGCCGCTCGCGTCCAGCAAACCCAAGCCGGTCAGCAAGGACGTGGCCTGCTGGACACCCACGGTGTAGTTGTCGAATGTGGTGTAGTAGTCGACGTTCGGAGTGCCGTTGATGAGGCGGTCGTAGGCGATGACCTTGACGTTCTGTTCCTTGGCCTTGGCCAGGACGTCCGTCAGGGTGGTGCCATCAATGGCTGCGATGATGAGCGCCTTGGCACCCTTCGTCAGCATGTTCTCAATCTGGGAAACCTGTGTGGGAATGTCATCGTTGGCGAACTGCAGGTCCGTCTTGTACCCAAGGTCCTTCAGGGACTTCTCAACGTTGGCGCCGTCAGCGATCCAACGCTCGGACGTCTGGGTCGGCATCGAGATGCCAACCAGTGAATCGCTGGGATTTGCACTGCTGGTGGACTCGGCAGTGCCCCCGCGACTACCGCAACCTGTGGCTCCGACGGTCAAGGTCAGGACGACCGCTACGGCGCCCAGGAGTTTCTTCAATCTCACGATGCTCTCCTTCCGCGGCAGCATTGCCGCGAACTCTGATGCAGCCGGAGCATCTGCGCGTCCGGCGGTGAAGCGTTTTGTGATCTGCGGCCAGCTGGGTGCCACATGCCACGAAAGGTGGTGCGAATGCCATTGTGAACGCTAACAATACCGTCGGTCAAGTGCCGCCGATCACAAAGTGATTGCAGCGTCGAACCGCCCCTAAACCCCTTGACTTGAAACGTTGTTAGCGTTCACAATTGGCTCGCTCATCCGTAAAAAGGCAGAAGAAAGCCCGGCACTGCTTTGTGGGCAGTACCGGGCTCCAGCGCTCCTCCGTGATGGCGAGGAGGAACTCTCCCTGCTGGGAACAGGGAATCAGAGGCGGGTGTCGAACGAATCGCAGAAGACGTTCTGGTTGAACGTCCCTTGGAATTCGGACTTCCCCTGGATCTTTTGAATGGTTGCGCGGATGGCTTCGCGCGTTGCTGCGTGTGCGTGGATGGCGGTCTTGACCATGGGCACATCAATCAAGTGGTTGGGCTGGTTCAGCGAGACGAAGACGGTGGGAACTTCCTTGGCGTACCAGGGAATCTCGGCTGCCATCGGGGACGACCACTTAATGCGGATGGCCGCCTCTTGGGCGAAACCCTTCACGTTGGCGAAGACGAACGCGGCGTCGTAGCGCTCCGAATAATCTCCGGTGGCTTCCTCAGACAAGACCCGCATAAAGTTCATGCCGGACTCCCCTGCTGCTTCGCGCTGCTCGGCGGTCTTGAACACCTCCACGTCGAAGCCAGCCGCTTCCAGTTCTTCCCGCACAATGTCCAAGTACGCCAGTGGGTCAGCCCGCGTGAAGTCGGCCCCACCCGAAATCCCGTAAAGGCGGATAGGCCTATGGGTTTCCGGCGTGATCGGCAGATGATGGGCCGTATCCTTCACCAGGGTGACCGTCTTGTCGGCGATATCAGCGGCAATGGCACGGTGCGCCTTACTCCCGATGACGGTCAAGGCATCGGCCGCCGGAACCAGGGATTCCCGCGAAGCAAGGTGCAACCCCAGGCTCGCCTTGAGGCCGAGAATCCGCCGCAGGGCATCCTGCAGGCGCCCCTCGGTGATGACGCCGGACTTGTAGCCGTCCAACATGTACCCGAAGTCCTCGTCGGGGTTTCGGAAGAACAGGAACATGTCGCAACCCGCTGCGATCGTCGCTGGCACTAGGTCGCGCCGCTTCATGGCCTGCGTCAGGCCAACCATGAGCGAAGCGTCAGTGAGGACCAAACCGTTGAAGCCCAGCTCACCCCGCAGCAGATCCTGCAACAGTTCCGGAGCCAGCGTCGCCGGCAGGATTTCAGCGTCGGACAAACCGGGCCTGAAGTGCCGCGACACCTCAGGGGCTCCTATGTGGCCCACCATGATCGATTGCACTCCGTGACCGATCATTTCGCGGTAGACGCGCCCGTAACTGGCGCCCCACTCGTCATACCCAAGGGTGTTGTAGGACGTGACCACATGCTGGTCGCGCTCATCAATGCCATCTCCGGGGAAGTGCTTCATGGCGCAAACAGTGGGTGATTCACTGATGCCGTCGAAGTACTCCTTGGCGCGTTCCACCACAATGTCCGGGCCATTTCCGAAGGCCCTTGTGGAGATGACAGTGTTCCGCCAGTTGTAGTGGATGTCTACGATCGGCGCGAAGGCCCAGTTGCAGCCCAGCGCTGCAGTTTCGACGCCGGCCACTTGGCCCATCTGCCGGGCGATGTTCTTGTCAGGATGAGAACCAGCCTGCAGATGGGTGGAGACGAACGTGCCGTCGTCGCAACTGCCTGCGCCACCCATCTCGGGGTTGGACGCAATGAGCAAGGGGATCCGCGTCTTGGACTGCGCGTAGCGGATGTGTTCCTGCACGGCCTTGGACGGTCCTGGCCTATAGCGCATGCCACCTACGTGGAAGTTCTCCAGCACGCCGTCGAGGTACTCCGGGGAGTAATCATTGTTGTGGTTGATGAACAGCTGGCCGATCTTCTCTTCCAGGGTCATGGAGCCGATGGTGCTCTCCACCCATTCCACCCCGGCGTCGTCAAGGTTGAACGGGGCCGCTTTCAGGTCCACCAGGAACGGCCCGGACGACGCCGCGGATTGGCCTTTCAGCGCAGCAAGTACGTCCTTCACGATCTCCTCAACGGGCAGTGCGATGTCCACAACGATTCCGGCTTCATCGTCCTGCAATGGCTCCAGCGCGGCCAGTTGCGAGTCCAGCAGCGAGGCCGGCATGAAGTGTCCGGGCCGGGACGTCATTCGCGCGTTCAGCAACTCGCGGGTGCCGTGCAGGTGCACGAACACCACGGACGAATCAGCGCTGCGGATGATGTCCCGATACGAGCGCTTGAGCGCGCTGCACGCGATGACAAGAGCAGAGTTCGACGCCGGGAATCGCCCGCCGATTTCGGCCAGCCACGGTGCGCGGTCGTCGTCGTTCAGCGGAGTACCCGAGGCCATCTTGTCGATGTTCGCCTGGGGGTGCAGCGAATCGCCGTCGAGAAATTCAGCGCCGAGACGCTCGGCCAAGGCGGCACCAATGGTGCTCTTTCCGCAGCCGGCCACGCCCATGACCACGATGTGGTGACGGCCGCCTGCCAGGGACAGAGTCTCACCAGTCATGAACTGTGCCGTCCACGAGGCGGTTGTACGGCAGGTAGGCCTGCTGGTACGGGAAGGCGGCAGCGGCTTCTTCGTTGAATTCGACGCCAATGCCGGGCTCATCGCCGGGATGCAGGTAGCCGTCCTTGAAGGTCATGGACTGCTGGAAGACCTCGTTGGTCTTGTTCGAGTGCTGCATGTACTCCTGGATGCCGTAATTGTGAATGGCCAGGCCAACGTGGAGCTGGGCGGCGAAGCCCACCGGGGAGATGTCCGTGGGGCCGTGGAAACCGGACTTGATCTGATACTGGGCCGCGAAGTCCATGACCTTCTTCAACGGTGAGATACCGCCGAAGTGGGTGGACGCTGCACGGACGTAGTCGATCAGCTGTTCCTTGATGAGCGTCTGGTAGTCCCACACGGTGTTGAAGATTTCGCCGATGGCCAGCGGGGTGGTGGTGTGTTGGCGGACCAGCCGCAGACCTTCCTGGTTTTCGGCGGGGGTGCAGTCTTCCAGCCAGAAGAGGTCGTACGGTTCCAGGGCCTTGCCGAGCTTTGCGGCCTGAATCGGGGTCATTCGGTGGTGACCGTCGTGCAGCAGCGGGATTTCCGGGCCGAACTCGTTGCGCACGGCCTCGAAAACTGTGGGCAGGTGGCGTAGGTAGGCGCGAGTGTCCCAGTCCTCTTCCAAGGGGAAGTTGCCACGGCCGGCGGGCTCGTAGTCATACCGCTCTCCCGAGGCTTGGGCCTGCGCGGCGACACCATAGACGGCCTTGATACCGGGGACGGCGGTCTGGATGCGGATGGACTTGTAGCCCAGCTCCAGATGCTCGCGAACGGAGTCGAACAGCGACGGAATGTCGGCACCGGATGCGTGGCCGTAGGCGCGCAGCCCGTTGCGGGAAGCACCACCGAGCAGCTGGTAGACCGGCATCCCGGCAACCTTGCCCTTGATGTCCCACAGCGCCATGTCGACGGCGGCAATCGCGGCCATGGTGACCGGACCGCGCCGCCAGTAGGAGCTGCGATACAGGAACTGCCAGGTGTCCTCAATGCGGTGCGGATCCTTCCCGATCAGCAGCTGCGCCACGTGCTCCTTGAGGTACGCAGCCACGGCGAGTTCACGGCCGTTGAGCGTCGCGTCACCGATGCCCGTCACACCATCCTCCGTGGTGATACGCAGGGTGACGAAGTTACGGGACGGGCTGGTCACAAAGACTTCAGCGGCAATGATTTTCACAGCTTTTCCTTTCGGGATGTGGCTGAATCGGATTAAGTACGATTTTAGGTCGGATTGCATCAAGTGGCAACCGGTTGCCGAATACTTTTAGGATATTTCTACCTGCCCGGTGAACTGCGCTACGGGGCCTGGCTGGCTGCAGCTTCTTCCGAAGCTCTCCCGAGGTTGCCGCTCGGGACCTCCGCAGAACGGCGGGCGCCAATCTCCCCCACAAGTTGTGCATGAAGAGCATCAGTGAGCTTGTATTTGGTCATCACCAGGATCGCCAGGATGGTCATGATGGCCGGCAGCGCCCCGGCGGCGAACTGAATTCCCTGGAGGGCTTCGGGGCTCTGCGTAACCCCTGACTTATATCCCCCAACCGCGAGGCAATAGGCGGCAAGGGCGCCACCCACGGCTTGGCCGGTCTTACGCGTGAAGGAGAACAGGGCATAAGTGATCCCCTCGGTCCGGACGCCGGTTTTCCACTCGCCATACTCCACAGTGTCGGCTTCCAGGGCCCACACCACGATATTCACGGCCATGACGCCCATAAGACTGACCACCAGCCCCGAGAACCCGGCCCAGACCAAGGTAGGAGGCGAGAAAAAGACAATGATTCCACCCAGCATCGAGAGCGCGCCGGCAGCGATGTATACGTTCTTCTTGCCCAAGCTGCGGACCAATCGCGGCATCAAGGGCGCAAGGGCCAACGTCATGACCAGCTGAACGATGGCCAGAACGGGGTATAGATCCAAGCGGCCCAGGACGTCGCGCAAGTAGTAGAGCTGCACGGAGGACAGAGCCATATAGCCGGTGAGAAAGAGGAAGGAGCTCAGGCACAGCATGAGCAGCGGACGATTGGTCTTCAGGGTGTCCATGCTCTGCTTGAAGGAAACGTTGGGCACCGAGCGATGTACACGTTCCTTGGCGGTGAGAACGGTGAAGAAGTAGAGCACCGCACCAATCGCAACAAAGACGAGCGTGATGGTGGTGAACGTGGACTGGAGGTCTGCACCCGGCTTTATCAGTGGAGCGACGAAGATGCCCAGGGCAGAGCCCACCAACAGTGCACCCACCGTGCGGGCGGAGCCCAGCTTGGCACGATCACCGGGGTCCTGCGTCATTGCCCCGGCCAACGAGCCATAAGGGATGTTGACCAAGGAATACGCCAACCCCAAAGCAGCATAGGTCACGTAGGCGTAGAGCAAGGTGCCCGTCTCGCCCAGTTGCGGCACGGAGAATGTGGCGACACTGAGGAGCAGCAGCGGAATGGAACCGAACATGATGAACGGACGGAACTTCCCAAAGCGCTTGCTGTAGGTGCGGTCAACCATGCGTCCGGCGAAGACATCGGCGAAGGCGTCGAAGATCCTCACCACCAGGAGCAAGGTGCCGGCCGCGGCTGCCGAGATTCCTGCGACGTCCGTGTAGTAGACCAGCAGGAACATGGTTGCGGTAGTGAAGGCCAGGTTATTGGCGGCGTCGCCGGCACCGTAACCGACGATGCTGAGTTTGCTGAGCTTTTTCAATGCGGGCTCCTTTACCCTTCGCGTCATTGCGGCCCGAGTCGACTCGACAGTATGTGGGAACCACTGGAATCGAAGATCGGTTGTGCAGCTGTTGTAATTCTAGTCACTTTGGCAAGCAATTGGCAATCGATTGCCAAATGTTTCCTTGAAAGTTCCACCAATTGCGGGCGTTGCGAGGCCCGCTCTGCGCCCTAAGATCACGCCAAAGCATGCAGAGCGGGCCTCACAACGTGTACGAGGGTGGCGTTAAAGCGGCAGCGGCCCAGGACGCCGAAGGAAATCGACAGCCTGGGCCGGTCAAAGAAATCGCGTGAATACCCTACGCCGCAGTGCCCGAAGCCGCCGCACGGGCAGGCACCTCTGCGCGTGGGAATCCCATACTGAGGTCCTCGATGAGTTTCACTATCGCGGGATCCCGGGCGAGTTCAGCATCCAGCAATGCCAAGAGAGCCGTTACCCGCTCACCGCCGACCAGCCGGTTGGCTTCCGCTACGGCATCCGACTGCGGATCTTGCAGACCCGGATTCGTCCCCACGAAAGAGGCCCACGCGGCGATCATGCGGGCTGCGCCTTGACCAGTTCGGCCCGCATCACGCTCAGCGCGAAGCACGGGGATGGCCCGCATCCTTAGCTTGGTGCTGGCGTCCGTCGCAATTTGTGCGAGGTGGTGGGCGATCCTCGAGTTGCCGAAGCGATCCAGCAAGGCCGCCCTGTATTCAGGGATGCGGAGCTCTTCGCCGGGAAGGTGGCGGGATGCTTCGTCCCAGAACTCCTCCACAGCTTGCAAGCACACCGAATCAGCCAAGGCTTCGGCAACAGTGGCGTGGCCGCGCAACTGACCGGCATAGGCAAGGATGGAGTGGGCGCCATTGAGGAGCCACAACTTCCGGTTTTCGTATGGCGCTATGTGGTCCACGAAGACTGCCCCGGCGTCCTCCCAGCGGGGGCGCCCGGCAGGGAAATCACCGCTGAGCACCCAGTTACGGAAAGGTTCAGCCACAACGGGTGCTTCATCCTGGTATCGGCACCGTTCGCTGATCAAGGCAACGTCTTCAGGTGTGGTGCGCGGCGTGATCCTGTCCACTGACGTGCTGACGAAGCTGACGTTGGCGTCGATCCAGTCCGCCAGACCGGCGTCGACTCCCCGGGCAAGGTCCACCACGGCATTACGTGCCACATTGCCGTTGTCCGAGAGGTTGTCGCAGGAAACAACAGCGAGGGATCCGGCGTCGGCGTCCCTGCGCGCGGCGAGGCCAAGAACCAAGCGGCCCAACGGCGTCGTGGGCTTGTGGCCTGAAACCAGCAGCGAAAGGTCGTCGGCGCTGGAGGCGTAGGCGGCTTCGGTGATGGTCAAGGTGACCACAGCGGTTTGGGATGCCCCCACCAGTTCCACGAAACGGTCCACGTTGGCGCCATCCACGGCTTCCACAATGCTGCCTACAACCTCGAACGTATCGCCGGAATCCGAGCGCTCCACTACTGTGAACAGTCCGTCCTGGGCGGCCAGGACCTCAGCGGCGTCCGGACGGCGACCCGTGAACGAGGCTATGCCCCACTCCCCTGCGTCGCCCGCGTGCTGCGTGAACCAGGCTTGATGTGAGCGGTGGAAGGCCCCCAGGCCCACATGCACGATGCGCACCGGAGCCTTGGGGTCGGGCACAATGTCGCGGCTGAGCCGCGGCAGTTCGGCTGTCATAGCTTGAACACCCTGCGAGGCGAGGAATCGACGACGTCGAGGATCAACTCGTGCGCGCGGTCTTCAGTGACGCGGTGCTCGGCCACAAGGCGCGCGAGGAAGGAGGCTTCAATCCTGCGGGAGGCGTCGTGCCGTGCAGGAATGGAGCAGAACGCACGGGTGTCATCAATGAAGCCTGAGGACCGCGAGAATCCGGCGGTTTCTGTTACTGCAGAGCGGAAGCGCAACATGGCATCCGGGGCATCGAGGAACCACCACGGTGCGCCGATGTAGACGGACGGGTAGAAGCCAGCCAGTGGGGCGAGTTCACGGGAGAAAACGGTCTCGTCCAGTGTGAAGAGCACCAAGTGGAAATCCTTGGCCGTGCCGAAGTCCTGCAACAGGGGGCGGATGGCCTCGGTGTAATTCACGGCGAACGGGATATCGTGACCGGTGTCCGCCCCGAAAGACTCGAACGTGGGGCCATGGTGGTTACGGTACGAGCCTGGATGGATGGTCATGACAAGCCCGTCGGCCACCGACATGCGCGCCATCTGGTACATCATGTGGGCCTCGAACGCGTCACGATCCTGCGCGGTAGCCTTGCCGGCGCGGGCACGTTCAAAGAGTGCTTCCGCTTGGGCAGAATCGAGTTTGAGCGTGGCAGGTGTGCGCACGCCGTGGTCCGCCGACACTGCGCCATGCTCCACAAAATAGCGACGGCGGTTTTCCAGGGCGGCGATGTAGCCGGCGTAGCCAGTCGCGCCGTCGCCCGCTGTTTCGATCAGCCTGTCAACATTGGCGCTCCAGCTGGGATGCGCCACGTTCAAATAGGCATCCGGCCGGAACGTGGGAAGCACGCGGCCGTTGAAGCTGGGGTCATTGGTGAGGGCCTTGTGGCTGGCAAGGTTGTCCAGGGGATCGTCCGTGGTTGCCAGGACCTCGATGTTGAAATCCTTGAAAAGCTGACGAGGACGGAAGTCCGGCTCCATCAGCTTTGCGGCGATCGCGTCGTAGCTCGCATCGGCCGGCAACTCACTGAGGTCTGTGCCAAGTTTGAACACATCGTTGAACTGGGTGCGCAGCCAGTACCCGGAGGCAGTGCCTTCAAAAAGGGGCCAAGCCTGGACGAATTGCCGCCATATTTCGCGTGACTGAGGGGCGGATTCCGCACCTGCCAGCAACTGATCCATCGGAACACCATTGGCGTGGATCAATCGGGTGACGTAGTGGTCCGGGCTGACCAGGAGTGCCGCTGGGTCCGGGAACGGCGTGTTTTGTTCGATGACAGCGGCGTCAACGTGGCCATGGGGAGAAATGATGGGCAGGTCCTGGACGCGCTCCAGCAAGGATCGCGCGATGCTTCGCGTCCCGGGATCTGCGGGCAGGAGCCTGTCAGGGTGTGCGGCAATGGACTGTGACATAGATCAATCTTGCGGGCAGGCCCGCTATTTTGTCAACCGGTTGCCAAAAATTGCCATTCCGTTGCAATTGACTAGGAGAGAAGCCGTCCGCTGGATCCTCGCACCACGAGTTCGGTCTCAACTGTTACAGCCTGCCTCGGCCCATCATGGCCTTGCAGCATGTCCAGGAGAATGGTGACAGCGCGATTACCGCATTCTCCCAAGGGCGAGCGCACTGTGGTCAACGCGGGGGTGGTGAAATCGGCGCCAAAGATGTCGTCGAAGCCCACAATGCTGATCTGGTCCGGGACCCGCATTCCCCCCGCCTGCAACTCCTGCATCAATCCGATGGCCAGGAGGTCGTTATAGGTGATCACCGCCGTCGCCCCGCTTTCCAGGACGTCGCGCGCAACTTGCCTGCCGCCGTCGACCGTTGGCTTTGAGGACTCCAACCTGACGGAACTCAGCTTGGACCATTCGCACGCTGACTTGACGCCGTCCCAACGACGCGATGTCATCCAAGACTGCTTCGGCCCTGCGACATAGGCGACTTTCGTGTGCCCGTGGCCAGCCAAACTCCTCACGGCCTCACTGATGCCCTTGTTCACATCCGGGACGACGCACGGGACGCCTTGGACCTCGCGGTTGATGACCGCAACGGGTTTGTCCGCTGCCAGAGCGCGAATATGGTCGTCATCCATGCGCGGGCTGGCCAGGATAAGGCCGTCCACCGTGCTCAAGAGCCGCCGGGCAGCTGTCATTTCGGTCTCCGGTGATTCGGCCGATTCGGCCAGGACCAACGTGTAATCGCGGGCGGATCCCGTGGTTTCAGCACCGCGGATGATGTCAAAGAATGTGGGGTTGGTGATGTCCGCGACGATCAGCCCAATGGTTTGGGTACGGCCGGTGGGGAGGGCGCGTGCGAATGGATTCACCTGATAGTTCAGCTCAGCCGCCGCATCTTCGATGATCTTCTGCGTCTTGGCGCTGACCCTGCCAGGCTTGCTTAAGGCGCGGGACACCGTAGACGGATTCACTCCTGCCAGCTTGGCGATGTCGTAAATGGTGGCAGAGGACTTCTCCCCCCGCCCACGTTTGGTGGTGGCAGTAGATGTTCCGGAGTTCGTCACGTCAGTCACCGCTCCATCGTAGACCGCTTGGCAACAAAAACAGGCCGGTTGCCAACAATTGTTTGTGGCAACCGGCCCACCCTGATGAGGAACGCCTTTAGGAACGCTCGGGGAACTTACCCTCTTCAGCGATGCGCTTGTTGAGCTCCTGGAGGAACTCGTCCTCGTCAAAGTCCAGCGAAACTTCCTTGCCGGACCAGCTGGAAAGGTGGATGGCGTTGGCCAGGCGGACGCCATTGATACCGTCCGAGCCTGGAGCAAGCAGAGGCGTGCCGTCCAGGATGTTGGCTGCAAAGTTCTCCAGAACGCCCGCGTGCTGGCCGCCCCAGGCAGACTCGAATTCGATGACCTCGCTGCTGTACAGCTCCTCGCGGTTCAGCTGGCCCATGAAGAGCTTGCGGACACCGTCCATGTCCATCGAATCACTGATTTCCCGCTCCGGCTTCACCAGGCGGGTGACAGTGGCCACCTTGCTGTCCTCCACCACGATCTTCCCCTGGTCACCCAGGATTTCGAACCTGTCGGTTCCAACGATGTCGTGGGTAGCCGTCACGAAAACGCCCGTGGCGCCGTCGCCGTAGTCCACTACCGCTGTTACTTCATCCTCGACGGCGATGTCACGGCGGAAGCCGTACGCCACCTTCGAGTACACGGACTGGGGGACGCCACAGATCCACTGCCACAGATCCAGCTGGTGAGGGGCCTGGTTGACTAAAACGCCACCGCCTTCACCACCCCAGGTAGCGCGCCATTCGCTCGAGTTGTAGTAGCCCTGCGGGCGCCACCAGTTGGTGATGATCCAGTTGGAGCGCCGGATTTTGCCGATCTCACCGTTATCGACGATTTCCTTGAGCTTCTTGTAAAGCGGGTTGTTGCGCTGGTTAAACATGATGCCGAAGGAGAGCTCCGGCTTGGAAGCGGCGAACTCGTTGAGTTCCTTGACCTGCTTGGTGTAGACGCCGGCAGGTTTCTCCACGAGCGCGTGGATGTTGCGCTTTAGTGTTTCGATGCCCATCTCCGGGTGCAGGAAGTGCGGCACACAGGTGACGATCGCGTCCACGGATCCACTCTCCAGCATCGAGATGTAGTCGTCGTAAAACGGGACATCCGGGTACTGGGATGCAGCAAGTTCCTTCTTGGCGGGATCGATGTCGCATATGGCGCCGATTTCCATGTTCGGGACCAAGCCGTCCGTGATGAACTTGGCGTAAGCGCCGCCTTGCTGGCCCAGGCCTATGATGCCTAGACGTACTTTCTTGCTCATGACTGCAATCTCCTGTGTTGAAATCTGAAATCTAGAAAAGGTCGGCGTGGCCCATGGCCATCAGGTTGTCGTATGAGGTCTGTAGTGCGTCCCAGACGGTCCGCCCATACAGTTCGTCCTGCTCCACCAGGAGGTACCGGGCACCAGCTTCCACCGCAGCGGGGATGATCGACGGGAAGTCCAGGTTGCCCTCGCCCACTTCGGCGAACTGCACCACATTCTTGAATTCCGCCATAAATCCCGGGAAATCGCCCTTTTCCAAGAGGCCGAAAGCAGAAGCCGGCATCTGACCAATCCTGTAGTCCTTGAGGTGCACCATGGCGGTCTTGCCGGCGTACTTTTCAAGGGTCCGCACGGGGTCCAAGCCGCCGCGCTGCACCCAGTGGACGTCGATCTCCATGCCCATGGCCGGGGAGTTTTCAGCAATGATGTCCAGCATGTATTTGCCATCGAACTTGGCGAACTCAATGTGGTGGTTGTGGTAGTAGAGACTGATGCCTTGTTCCTGCAGACGCTCGGCATAACCGTTGGCTTGCTTGGCAAATTCAACCACCGAATCCAACGACTTCATGGCCCCGAACGGAAGCATGCCGATCCGCAGCAGCGAGGTATCCAGTCGCTTGGCATCGTCCACGATCTTGTCGAAGTTGTCCGCCAGCGATTCCACCGGCATTCCCTTGCGGCCTTCTATATTGACGGACAGCGCGGCGATGTCCATGCCCAACTCCGCTCGGGAGCGGACCAGTTCGCCCACGTTCTCCGGGGTCATGGGAATTTGGGAAATTTCGACGGCGTTGTAGCCGATCGCACTGACCTTGCGGAGCGTTTCGAATGCTCCCACATCAGCAAAACTGTCCTTCAGCATCATGGCTTGGACGCCAATTGTGGCCACTTTTTCCTCCGGGGTTTTCCGGGCCCTTCCGGACCCTGGATGAGTGATGGGATGTCCGGCCGTTCAGGCCACGGCACCTTGCTGTTCGATTTGGCTGCGCTGGTTCGCGAGCAAGCGGTGGCGGTCCGCCCGGCGTTGTTCCTGCCGGTCAGGATCGGGCACTGGCGAGGCGAGCAGCAGCCGCTGGGTATAAGGGTGTTCGGGATCGCGAGTGACCACCTCTGCGGGGCCTTGCTCCACGATTTCGCCGTGGTACATGACAGCCACGCGGTGGCTGATGTGCCGCACCACATCGAGGTCGTGCGAGACGAACAAGTACGAGACCCCTGTGTCCTTCTGGATCTGGAGGAACAGGTCCAGCACGCGGGCTTGAGTGGAGAGGTCCAATGCACTCACGGGCTCATCGCAGACGATGAGTTTGGGTGACAGTGCCAGAGCCCGGGCGATCGCAACACGCTGGCGCTGGCCACCGCTGAACTCGCGCGGCAACCGGTGGATCGCGTCCGTCGGCAGGCCCACTTGGTCCAGCAGTTCTTTGACGCGTTTCTTGGCGGCTGCGGGCTCCATGCCTTGCACACCCAGGGGTTCAGCGAGGATGTCGCCGATTTCCAACGCCGGGTTCAGCGAGGTGTAGGGGTCCTGGAACACCACTTGGAGGTCACGGCTTAATGTGCGGCGTTCTTTGCGCGAAGCGTTGCTGATGTCATTGCCCTCGAAGATCACTTTTCCTGCAGTGACCGGTGCGAGGCCCAGGACGGCGCGGCCGAGAGTGGTTTTGCCTGAACCGGACTCCCCCACCAAGCCCAGGGTTTCACCCTGGCCGATGGTGATGTTGATGTCCGTCAACGCCCGGAAAGGCTTGGCCCGGAACCTTTTGCTGGGGTACTCCACTACCAGGTTCTCCACGGACAGGAGCGGTGCCCCCTGCGATGAGTCAAAAGGGATACTCATGCCACCGGCTCCTTCTCTGCGGCTGATCCAGGCTTGGACACAAGCATGGTCATGGGGGTCTTTCCTTCGAGCATGGACCCCAGCAGGGTCTGAGTGTAAGGCTCTTTCGGGTTGCGGAGGATCTCGCGGACGGTTCCTTCTTCCACGAGTCGACCGTTCTGCATGACGACCACGCGGTCGCAAAGATCGGCAACAACTCCGAAGTTGTGGGTCACCAGGATCACACCGATGTTGAGCCGCTGCTGCAGTTCACGCAGCAGGTCCAGCACGTCGGCCTGCACCGTGACGTCCAAGGCGGTGGTGGGTTCGTCAGCGATCACCAGGTCCGGTTCGCAACTGATGGCACCGGCGATCAGCACGCGCTGGGCCATGCCGCCGGAGACCTCGTGCGGGTAAGCGTTGAAAGTGCGTTCCGGGTTGGTGATGCCGACGTCGGTGAGCAGCTTGAGCGCACGCTGGCGGGCTTCTGCTTTGGAGATTCCCAGGACACGGACCATGGGGGTGACCAGCTGGTAGCCGATGGTGAAGGCCGGGTCCAGATTGCTCATGGGTTCCTGCGGAATGTAGGAGATCCGCTTGCCGCGCAGCTTGGACAACCGCTCCTGGCTGACGCGGTCCTCACCCGGAGCCACCGTGTAGTTGCCATCGAACTGGATGGAACCGCCCACAATCCGCGCGTTGTCCGGTAGCAGGCCGAGGATGGAGAACGCGGTCTGGGACTTACCCGAACCCGATTCGCCAACAATGCCCAGGATTTCGCCGCGGTCCACGTGGAAGGAAACGTCGTCCACTACTTTTTTGATGGAGCCGTCAGCCTGCGGATAGCCGACGCCGAGATTGGTCACCTTGACCAGATGGTGCTCGGTTCCGGTCTCGACGGCGGCCACGGACTTCCGTGACGGGCGCGCCTTGGCGGCGTCCGCCGTCGTGCTTTCAGCAGAGACAACCTTTTTGCGGTGCTTGATCTTCTCGCCGTCTTCCAAGGCGTCGCGGATGGCGTTGCCGAGGAGCACCAAGCCGCCGATGGTGAGCGCCATGGCCAACGCCGGCCAGAGCAGCAGCATCGGGGTGAGGTAGACGTTCTTGAAGCCCTCGGAGAGCATGACGCCCCAGGTTGCCTTGGTGGGATCGCCCAGGCCCAGGAATTCGAGTCCGGACTGGATGGCGATGGCGACACCGGCGATTGCTGCGGTTTGGATGATGATGGGTGCCCGGACCACGGAGAAGATATGGCGGGCGATGATGCTCAGATCGGATAGGCCTGAAACCCTGGCAGCATCCACGTAGAGCTCGTTCCGGACCGACTGTACTGCGGTGCGGGTGAGCCGGAAGTAGGACGGACTGATCAGGATGCCGAAGGCGATCATGGAGATCCATACTGAAGGGCCGAACGCTGCGCGGATGGTGAGCAGGACGATCAGGCCTGGCAGGCTCATGAGGATGCTGACAACCCAGTTGGAGACGGCTTCGAATTTGCCGGCGTAGTACCCGGCGATCAGGCCGGCCGGGAGGCCGATGGCGATGGCCACACCAGCGCACAGCAACGCGGACAACAAGGTCAGCTGGGCGCCGAAGAGCAAACGGCTCCAGGTATCGCGTCCTGCGCTGTCCGTGCCCATGATGTTGACCGAATCCGGAGCGGCCAGGGTCTTGGAGATGTTGGCGAAGTTCTCTTCGAAGGGCGCGATCACAGGCGCAAGGATAGCCAGCGCAGCAATCGTCAGCAGGATCGCCAAGGAGGCGATACCCATGGGGTTTTTCAGCAGGCGGCGCATCACGGTGGAGCGGACCACAGTGCCGCTCTGGCCTGCTGGGACGGGGGCGGCTATGGCCGCTGTTTCTACGGAGTCGCTCATGACACACGAACTTTCGGGTTGAGCCAGCCATTGAGGATGTCCACCAGGAGGTTCACGACGATGACCACCACCACGGTGTACATCACCACTCCCATGACGACGGGAAGATCGGTTTGGGTAGTAGCGGTGACCGCCAGCGGACCCATGCCTGGCAGGGCGAAGATCTGCTCGATGATCACCACGCCGCCCAGCATGCCGATCAGTTGCAGGCTTAACACCGTTAGGCCTGCAGGCGCCGCACTGCGGAGCACGTGCTTGAAGAGAATTTCGCGCTCCCCGATCCCACGGCTGCGCAGCGTCCGCACGTAGTCCCGCTCAAGCTGCTTGATCACGGCGCTGCGGATCTGCTGGGCGCCACCGGTCACGCCGTTGATCAGGAGGGCGATCACCGGAAGTGTCATGGAATAGACCCAAGCCTCCGGACCCACTCCCGGAGAGATGGTGCTGGTGGCGGGGAAGAAGCCGAGCTGGATGGCCAGGATAGTTACCAGGAACACGCCGATCACATATCCGGGGATGGAGTCCCCAATGATCGCGCCAATCTGGACCACCCTGTCCACCCAGCCGCGCTTCACGGCTGCGACAACACCGATCAGTGCTGCGCAGATGGCGATCAGGATCATTGCGGTGAAGACCATGGTCATGGTCACCGGGATGCGGGTGGCCAAGGCGTTGGCCACCGGCTCCGACGTGAACCAGGAGGCTCCAAGGTTCCCTGTCAGGGCATCGCCCAACCAGGCGAAGTAGCGGACAAAGAGCGGCTGGTCGAGTCCCAGTTCCTCTTCCTTCAAGGCAACCTGTTCAGGTGTTGCCTGGTCCCCCAGGATGTTCTGGGCGATACTTCCGCTGGAGGTGTACAGCAGGGTGAAGGTGAGGACCGAGACGACGAACAACACCACCAGACCACTGCCCAGTCTTTTCGCAATGAACTTGATCATGGGGTCCTACTTGGCGGGCGAGTAGTTGTAGATGGACGGAACGGCCTGCTGAACCTGCGGCGTGACGTTTACTTTGTCGTTGTGGTAGTACATCTGGTTCACGCGGAACAGCGGAGCGAACCAGGCTTGTTCCACCACGTACTTGTTGACTTCCTGGGCCAGCTTGCCCGCATCTCCGCCACCGGTGCGAACGGCCGCGATCTTGGCCTCCAGCTCTGGAGTGGTGTTCTTGAACGGGTTGTAGAGGGCCTTCGTGGAGACGATCTGGTCGATTGCCACCGTGGGCTCACCCTGGAACAGGTTGAAGAAGAGCGCGGGGTACTTCTGGGCAGCAACGTCAGAGGTGAAGGTGTTGGTGATTGCCGCGCCCGGGTTCAGGGTGATTCCCACATCGGCAAGCTGCTGCTTGAGCACGGAAATCAGGGTTTCAGCACCGGGAAGGGTGGGAACGTCGATGCTGACCTTGCCCTCGAAGCCGGAGTCCTTCAGAAGCTGCTTGGCTTTCCCGGGATCGTAGCTGTAGTAGTTCTCCAGCTCCTCGGTCCAAGCCCCACTGTCCTTGCCGAACGGCTGAGTGGTAGGAGTGCCTTGGCCCAGCATGACCTGGTCCAGGATGGTCTTCCGATCAAAAGCGTGGTTGATGGCCTGACGGACCTTGACGTTGGCCAAGGCCGGGTTCTTGGTTCCATCGCGATCAAGGAGCAGCAAGCCGGACCAGTCCACCTGGTTGGTTTCAAGCTTCATTCTGGCGCCCTCGGCCTGCTTGCCATTCTTGGGATCCAGCAGCGTGGCGTCGATCTGGCCGGACACCAACGCGTTGGTGCGGGCAGTCGGATCGGTGAGGATCTTTAGCGTCAGTTTGTTGAACTTCTGGAGGTCCTTGTTCCAGTAGCCTTCCCGGGCGGTGAAGACAGTCTGCGAATCCTTCACGGAAGCTGCCTTGTCCATGACGTAGGGGCCCGAGCCTACGGGAACGGTCTTGATGGCATCGGTGCCCAGTGCTGCAGGGCTTCCCATGAGGCCGGCAGCCTGGCTCAGGAAGTACTCCAGGGCCGGCTCTGCCGCGCTGAGGTTGATGTCGATGGTGTCCTGGTCCACTACGGCGATATCCGAGACCGAACCGAGCTGGGCCATCTGGGGACCGTTGGCCTTCTTGAAGTGGTCCAGGTTGGCCTTGGCAGCAGTGGCGTCGAACTTGGCACCGTCGCTGAAGGTGACGTCCGTCCGGAGGTCAACAGTGAGCTTGGTGTTGGTGTCGTTGTACTTCCATGCCGTTGCGAGCATCGGGCTGAGTTTGCCGTCCGGTTCGCGAAGGATCAGGGAGTCGTACGCTGCCTGATAGGGCTGGAGAGCGTGTCCCACGTGGGCCTGTGCCGGATCCCAGGAAGTGATGTCCCGAAGGGTTCCCAGCGTCAGGGCCGTGACGGTGCTAGTGCCGGCGGTCGAACCAGTTCCGGCTCCGGCACCCCCGCCGCCACATGCGGTGAGCGCCAGGGAGGCGCTAAGTACGATGGCGGCTGCTGCCGCCTTGGGACCTAACTTCATTGTCGGCTCCTACTGAGTCTTTGCCTGATGCGAGTCAGAGCTTTGGGTGTGGCCTGCACCACATTTTTCTGGGTGTGGGATTTACAGTACGGACTTTATTGAATGTTGGCAACCGATTGTCAAAAGTTTCTTAGATTGTTGCCAAGAAGTGACGAGAGGGTTCTCCCGCGCCATGGGCTCACCGGACTTGAGCAGTCATCTCCGGGTAACTTTGGGCGTAAATATCTTTGATAATGGCCAGGGACTTACCAGCCTCAGCCGGGCCGATCCAGAACGGCGCGGCATCCTGCAGTTTGTTGTAGAAATCTGCAATCAGCAGTTCGTGGGAAACCCCCCAATAGGATCTTCCCCCCGTTTCCGCCACCCTCTCGGGGACGACGTCCACCGTGCCGTCGGCATAAGTCACCGTGAGATCTCCGCGCAGACTGAGTGTTGCCTTCTCTGTCACAATGTCCAGGGTGACCGGCGCATTCACCGCGTTGGCCAGCGTTGCGTAAAAGACACTCCGCGCGCCGTTCACATGCTCGGCAACGAACTCGGCGGTGTCTTCCACCTCGATCACGCCACCCAGCGAACGGGTGGACGCGTGGCCCTCCACCTTGGCAACATCACCCACCAGCCACTGCAGCAGGTCAACCGTGTGGATGGCCTGGTTCATCATGAGGCCGCCGCCGCCCTCCGCCCATGTGCCACGCCATGGGCGGCTGCGGTAGTAGCTGCCTTCCCGGTGCCACATGACGGTTGCAGAAGCGCCCATCACCTGGCCCAACCCGCCGCCGTCGAGCAGTTCATGCATGGCTTGCGACGTCGCGTTGTACCGGTTCTGGAAGCAGACGGCGATTTTCGCGCGGCTTCGCTCCGCAACCTCAATCAGTCGCCGTCCCTCCGCCAATGTGTGGGCCAACGGCTTCTCCAGGATGACATTCGCACCGCGCTCCAGGCAGTCAGCGGCAACTGAAGCATGAAGATGGTGCGGCGTACAGATATGTACGACGTCGGGGCGCACCTTCTGGAGCATGTCCAGGTAATCCGCGTACCCCGGCACACCGTGCTCGGCTGAGGCAGCTTCCAGCCTTCCAGGATCGGTATCGCAGACCGCTACCAACTCGGCGTTGTCCATGGTGGCCAAAGCCGAAAAGTGAATAGTCGAGATGTCGCCGCAACCAATAACTGCCGCTGTAGGCATACCTGCTCCTTTGAAGGTTAATGCTGATGAAGGTTAGTGCCGGTGAACGTTAGCGCCGGGTCCTTGAGCGCTGGCCGTCAGGCCAGGGAAACGCCACTCTTGGCAGCGAGGGCTGCAAAGGCACGCGCCGCGATTCCGAAGGCAACCGGCCCCGAGTACCCGCCCAGCTCATGGGCACTGGCCAGGTGCGGCTCAAGCGAGGCGAAGCCGGTATAACCGTCCGCGACAAGGGCGCTGATGGTCGCGTCCAGTTCGCCGTCGCCCTCACCGGAAGGAACCACTTCACCCGTGGTGGCAATCGCGTCCTTGACCTGCAGGTATTCAAGGTAGGGACGCAGCATGGCATATCCCTCGGTGTAGGGCTTGACGCCTACTTGGACGAAATTGGCGTTGTCCCACGCCACCCGAAGCGCCGGAGAGTCCACCGTCTGCATGATGTCCAGGACGCGCTCGGGAGTGTCCCCATAAATGCCCTTTTCATTTTCATGGAGCAGGACGACGCCGTGCACTGCAGCCTCTGCGGCCAGTGCCGACATGCGCTCCATGACGGCCTCACGGATGTCCTCCTGGCTCTGGCCTTCTCCACGATAGAAGGAGAAGATGCGGACGTATTTTGTTTCCAGGGTTTTTGCAACGGAGATGATCTGACTAAGACGCGTCACCTCATGCTCCACAGGAAGGCTGATGTCCACCTTGCCAATGGGGCTCGCAACAGCTGAAACCTGGAGGCCCTTCTCATCCAGGATCGCCTTGAGCCGCTGGACGGCGTCCTGCTCGAGCTCCGAAACGTTGGTCCCCCATGCGCTGCGGACTTCAATGTGGCTCGCGCCGAGGGCCAACAGCACGGCGGCTTGCACGGTGGGATCGGGGTCTACTTCGTCGCCGAAACCGGACAGGCTCCACACGGCACTGGGTTGAGTCACGAAAGTCTCCTAGGTAGTCCTGCAGCGACACACGGAGGCGCGGTGACGCAGTTCACAGGCGGTCTTATCCCTCGAGTTTAGCCATCTTGGCACGCTCTTGACAACCGATTGCCATGCGCTGCCATGCTGTGGCATTCTTGTTCAACGGTGTGGCAGTAGCCACAGCCGGATGATTTTGACGTTCAGAGAGGAACGCCCATGGCGACGCAACCCATGGCAACAGGCAGGCCTGCCACCATCCATGACATCGCTGCGCTGTGTGGCGTCGCAGCGTCCACCGTTTCGAGGGCACTGGCCAATCCGGAGCGCGTCAATATCCGCACCCGCGAACGGATCCAGGCTGCCGCCGTCGAGCTGAATTACACTCCCAATTCCCAAGCGAAAGCGCTCAGCTCCGGCCGGACAGGCGCCGTGGGTGTTCTGGTTCCGGATATCACCAACCCGTTCTACTTTGACCTCATCAGGGGAACGCAGCTTCAGCTGAAGGCTGCCGGCTATACGCAGTTGCTGGTTGATACGGAGGAATCGGACGAGGTGGAGGCCAGCACGCTGGAGCAGTTGCGGAAAAGTGCCGACGGCGTGATTGTCGCAGCGTCCCGCCTCAACGACGAAGCACTTGCCGCTGCCGCCGCACGGATGCCGATGGTCACCGTTAACCGCGACGTCGACGGCGTCCCCGCAGTCATCATCGACACCCCCTCAGCCATGCCCCAGGCTTTGGACCACCTGATTTCGTTGGGCCACACATCTGTCGCCTACGTTTCCGGCCCTGCCGTTTCCCAGTCCAGCGCCCGGCGCTGGATTGCCCTGTCAGAAGCCGCTGAGGAACGCAGGGTTGCGGTCCGAAGCATCGGGCCCTTCGCTCCCAAGACCCAGTCCGGAGCTGCTGCTGCGGACGCCGCCGTGCACAGCGGGGTCACTGCATGCATCGTCTTCAATGACCTCATCGCCATCGGCATGCTGCAGCGGCTCCGCGAACGTGGACTTCGGGTGCCGGAGGACATGAGCATCGTGGGCTGCGACGACATCTTTGGGGCAGACTTCTGCAATCCGCCCCTGACCACCATGAGCTCGCCCATTGAACAGGCGGGGCGTGTGGCAGTGTCCATGTTGCTCGCCCAGCTGAATCCACTCGCCGGCGGCGGAAACCGCAGCCGTTCCGTCATGCCCACGCACCTCACGGTCCGCGGTTCCACGGGTCCAGTCCCAACCAATTAGCTGACATTTGGTCTGGACGCGCGCAATATGGTTGAGCGTCCATAACCATGCTGACTAGTGTTGGACCATGCGCGAACTCCAGGCCAAGATCATTGAAGAAATGGGCGTCCAGCCCCGGATCGATCCTTCGGAGGAGATCCGTAAACGGGTCGCCTTCCTGAAGGACTACGTGAAGGCGACGGGCACCAAGGGCTTCGTCCTGGGCATCTCCGGGGGTCTGGATTCCACCCTTGCGGGACGACTTGCCCAGCTGGCGGTCGAGGAGCTCGAAGCAGAGGGCGTTGAGGCGAACTTCGTGGCAGTCCGGCTCCCCTACGGCATCCAGCACGACGAAGACGACGCCCAGGCAGCCCTGGACTTCATCAAAGCCAAGACCGAGTGGACCTTCAACATCTCCCGCGCGGTTGATGGTTTCGAGGAAGAGTTCGAGAAGACCACCGGCGCGGAAATTTCCGACTTCCACAAGGGCAACACCAAGGCCCGCGCACGCATGATCGCGCAGTACGCCTTGGCCGGCGAACACAATTACCTGGTGGTGGGGACCGACCACGGCGCCGAGTCCGTCACGGGCTTCTTCACGAAGTTTGGCGACGGCGGCGCGGACGTCCTTCCCCTGTTCGGGCTCAACAAGCGCCAGAACCGCGCAGTCCTGGCTGAACTCGGAGCTCCCGCCCGCCTTTGGCAGAAGGTTCCCACGGCAGACCTCCTGGACGACAAGCCCGGACGCACCGATGAGGACGAACTGGGCATCACCTACGACCAGATCGACGACTACCTCGAGGGTCGCGAGGTGGCCGAAGGCGCAGCAGAACTCATCGAGCAGAAGTACCTCCGCACGCGCCACAAGCGAACCGTCCCGGTCACCATCTTCGATACCTGGTGGAAATAGTTACGCCCCCTTAGACCAACCACCACCGCTGGACCAAGCACGACGGCGGGTGCCGGCTTCCTCACGGAAGTCCGCGCCCGCCGTCGTGCTTTAACCGACGCTCGTTACCTTTTTCGTAGCCTGTTTCCTGGTGCAGGATATGGGTGTGCTGGCCTGCTGATCCCGGCATGATTGCGTCGCTCTGTCGATCCGATGATCTTGAGAGTGTTGTCACCGGGGTT